>CAITPF010000094.1 GCA_903894155.1 uncultured beta proteobacterium
ACCCAACAGGAGCCGGCAGGTGATCACGAAAGATGGCGTATTGCAGATTCACTCAATGAAAGGCAAGGTATCAGATGCCGAATGGCAGGCGCGGGTGGATCTCGCCGCCTGTTACCGGCTGGTGGATCTCTACGGGATGGCCGACATGATGGCCAACCACATCTCGGCGCGCGTGCCGGGCGAGGAAGGCACCTTCCTGATCAATGCCTACGGCCTGATGTACGAGGAAATCACCGCCTCGAGCCTGCTCAAGGTCGATCACCACGGCAATATCCTCACCAAGCCGGATTTCGGCGATCTGGGCTACGGCCTGAACCGGGCGGGCTCGGTCATCCACAGCGCAGTGCACGCCGCGCGCCCCGAAGTCGCGTGCGTGATCCACACCCACAGCTGGGCTTCGATGGCCGTCTCCTCGCTCGAGTGCGGCCTGCTGCCGCTGACGCAAACCGCGATGCGGTTCCTGAAGATCACTTATCACGACTATCAGGGCGTCGTCCTGAACGAATCAGAGCAGGAGTCGCTGGTGCGCGACCTTGGCAATGCCGAGGCGATGATCCTGCGCAATCACGGCGCGCTCACGGTTGGGCGTTCGATCGGCGAGGCCTTCAACTGGCTGCACCGCCTTGAGCTTTCCTGCCGCGCCCAGATCGGAACCATGTCCTGCAACAGCCCGCTCGCCAAGGTAACGCCCGAGGTGCTGGAAGACACCTGGAACCAGTATCAGCCAGGCACCCGCAGGCCGTACGGGCTGATGGAATGGCCCGGGCTATTGCGCAAACTTGACCGCATCGATCCGTCGTTCCGCAACTGATTGGTATGCAGGCGGCGATGCCTGATCGCCGCTTCCAGCGCCACAATTAGGAGACAACATGCTACGCAGAACCATACTCAAGGCGCTCGGCGCCGGCGCCGCGGCAGCCAGCCTGCCGAGCCTCGCGCAGATTTCATCCAGGCCGATCACGCTGATCGTGCCGTTCGCGGCCGGCGGCAACATCGACCTGGTCGGGCGCATCATCGCCCCGCCCCTGGCAAAGCTGCTTGGCCAGACCGTCGTGGTGCAAAACCGTGCCGGGGCCGGCGGGGCCATCGGGGTATCCGAAGTCGCACGGGCGGAGCCCGACGGTTCGACGCTGCTCGTGAGCACCCCCAACGCCATCGTGGTGGTGCCGCGCATGGTCCACACAACCTACGACATGGCCAGTTTCGCCAGCGTGGGGCTGATTTCGTTCACGTCCCAGGTCATCGTGATCCGGGCCGAGAACCCGAAGTTCAAGAGCTTTCCTGACCTGATCGCCTATGCGCGCGCCAATCCCGGCCGCGTCAGCGTCGCGCATTCGGGGATCGGCACGACCAACCACATGGCCATCCTGCAATTGCAGGAAGCGGCTGGAATCCAGCTCAACGTCGTGGCCTACAAGGGATCGGGGCCTGCCATCGTCGATCTGCTGGGCGGCCAGATCGACGTGCTGGTCGATCAGCTCTCGAGCTCGATCAGCAACATCAAGGCTGGCAAGTTCATCGCCCTGACCGTCCTTTCCAACGCGCGCGATCCGCTGGTGCCCGATGTGCCCGGCACCAAGGAAGGCGGGCTGGCTGCGGTCGACACCAGCACGACGACGGGCCTGCTCGCGCCGGCAAAAACGCCGCCGGCAACGCTGGCGACGCTCAATGCCGCGTTGAACAAGGCACTCGGCGAAGAAGAAACCAAGGCACAGTTGCTGCGCGTGGGCAGCATCGCGCGCCCAGGCCCCGCCGAGGCGTTCACCGCGCTTCTCAAGGCGGAAGACCAGCAAGCACAAGCCCTTGCCGCGGCGGGCAAGCTCAAGACGGAATAATCCGCCCTGCCCGCACGGCGTCGCGGCGTGCCGCGACGGCAACAACATCCGGAGACTCGCGTGCGCTTTCCTTCATCACACCCGTTGCTGGGCCGCGCGTGCGTGACCCTCGCGACCGCCCTTCTGTGTATTCCCTGGGCGGCAAACGCCGAGGTCGCTGACGACTGGCCCTCCAGACCGGTGAAAATCGTGGTCGCGTTCACTGCGGGCGGCACCACGGACGTCATCGCCCGCAGCGTCGGCCAATTGCTGTCCGAGCAGTTCAAGCAACCCTTCGTCATCGAGAACAAGCCCGGGTCGGGCGGCAATATCGGAAACGAGATGGTGGCCCGGTCACCGGCCGACGGCTATACGATCACCATCGCCTCGGTCGGCCCGATTGCGGTGAATCCGACGATGTTCAAGAACCTCAAGTACGATCCGCTGACAGACCTCACCCCCGTGATCCTGATCGCGGATGTGCCCAACGTGCTGGTGATCAACCCCAAGACCCCTGTCACGAACTTCGCCGAATTCGTCGCCTGGGCCAAATCGAAAGACGGCACGCTCAACTATGCGTCGACTGGCGTGGGGACGACCTCGCACCTGTCGAGTTTCATGCTGATGTCCACGATTGGCGTCCAGGCGCAACACATCCCCTATAAGGGCGCCGAGGCATTGACCGACCTGCTCGCGGGGCGCACCGACTTCATGTTCGCAACGATCCCGTCGGTCATCAGCCAGATCAGGGCGGGCAAGCTGCGCGCGCTCGCGGTCAGCAGCCCGCAGCACTCGCGCGCTCTGCCCGGCGTGCCCACCGTGGCCGAGAGCGGGTATCCGGGATTCTCCGCCGGATCGTGGTTCGGCATGCTTGCGCCGGCGGCCACGCCGCCCGCCATCATCGACAAGCTTAACAAGGGCGTTGCCCAGGCCATGGCAAGCCTTGAGACACAGTTCGTCAACGAAGGCGCCGATCCCGTGGGGGGCTCGCCGCAGTTCTTCGGCGAATTCATCCGGAAAGAATACGAAAAGTGGAAAAAAGTCGTCCTTGAGTCTGGCGCCGCGGAACGCTAGCGTATGCCGTATACCGCAAGCCGCAAACTGTAGTCTGCAAGCCGTAAGCCGTAAGCCTTAGGCCGCAAGCCGCAAGCCGCAAGCCTTAGGCCGCAAGCTGCAAGCTGCAAGCTGCAAGCTGTAAGCCGTAAGCCGTAAGCCGTAAGCCGTCATGGAACACACTGGAGCCCTCGTGAGCGCAACCGACCACACCGCCAAACCCAAAATCCTGCTGTCAGACCCGACCGCCGTCGAACTCGCGCCCCAGATCGAAGCGATTTTCGGTAAAGGCGGATACGAGCGGGTGTCCGCCGACCAGGTTCATGCGGGCACCACGGGCGCGGACGTTGCCTTCGTTTCGCGCGACATCACCGGGCATTCGACCAAGCACAACATCCTGCCCACAACGCAGCATTACTACGATGCGCTGATCAAGGGCGGGCTGAAGTGGGTGCACGTGCACTCTGCCGGCGCGGATCGCCAGGTGTTTCTCGATCTCGTCGAGCGCGGGGTCGCTCTCACCACGTCCTCTGGCGCGAGCGCGGGGATGGTCGCGCAGACCGCCCTCGCGGGCCTGCTTTCGCTCGCGCGCCGCTTTCCCCAGCTCGCCGACGCGCAGCGCAGGCACGCCTGGGAGCCGTTCTTCAAAACCGGCCTGCCGCCCGATCTCGAAGGGCAGACCGCCACGATCGTCGGCTGGGGTCCGATCGGTCAACGCCTGGGCGCATGGCTCAAGGCCATCGGGCTGAACATCATCGCCGTGCGCCAGTCGGCCAGCGCCCAATCCGACGGGGCCGAGGTCGTGTCGTTCGCCGATTTCCGCAACGTCCTTGCTCGCACGGACTGGCTGATCCTGGCCTGCCCGCTGACAGCAACCACCACCAACCTTCTGAGCGCCGACGCGATCGCGCTGATGAAGCCCGGGTCACACCTGGTGAACATCGCCCGCGGAACCGTGGTCGATGAGGATGCGCTCATCAAGGCACTGCAGGATCGCCACCTGGCCGGCGCTTACCTGGATGTATTCCGGCACGAGCCGCTTGCCGCGGATTCGCCGCTTTGGGATATTCCCAACGTCATCGTCACCCCGCACACCGCCGGGTTCTCGGATGCGATCCTGCGTCGCATGGCGCAGATGTTTATCGAGAACCTCGCCCGCTGGCAACGGGGCGAGAAACTGGTCAACGTGGTGGAGAAGGGCTGACCGAAGGGGTCGCAAGGCGGGGCTTGCGCACCGCGCGCGAGGCCAGCCCAGGAAAACTCAGCCGGTGACTTCCTCGGAAGTCACGGCGATCTTGAGCTCATGATCGCCACCGCCGCGGATCACGCCCCGCAATGGCGACACATCCCCGAAATCGCGGCCGTTGGCAAGACGCACGTGCGAGAGCCTCGCCAGGACATTGTTGGTCGGATCGAGTTCGAGCCAGTCGCCAGGCGCCCCCGGGCAATACACCGAGGCCCACGCATGCGATGCATCCGCGCCGCGCAATTTCGGCTTGCCCGGTGGTGGCCGCGTGAGCAGATACCCGCTGACGTATTGCGCCGCCAATCCAATCGAGCGCAGGCAGCCGAGCATGATATGCGTGAAATCCTGGCACACGCCCGCGCGTTTCTGAAACGCCTCGAGCACCGGCGTGTGCACATCGGTCGCGGCCGACGAGAACTTGAATTCCTTGTGGATGCGTGACATCAGCTCCTGGCTCGCCACGGCAATATTGCGGCGCGGCGTGAACGACAGCGCGGCGTACGCCCGAAGCTCGGCCAGGCGCGGCACGTAGGGGCTTGGGAACGCAAACTCGCACGCCTTCTGATAGGGCCGATCCAGCGCGTAGGCCAGCGATTCGCGCACCTCCTCCCAGGCCGGGGCCACGTCGGGATCAAAGTCGGCATAGCGATCGGTCAGGCACACGGTCGAGAGCGCCTTGACCTCAAGCGCGTCGTGCGGACGAAACAGCGAAAAGAACGTGCATTCATTGCCGAACGCATCGCTGCTTTCGGTCGTGCTGTCCGGCGTCGGCGTAATGCGCATGCTGGAAGACACCACGCGCTGCCAGTCCGTTGAAAGAGGCTGCAGGTGCGCCAGATGGTGCGCCAGCTCGACATCGGTCTGGTATTCGTAGCTGGTGATGTGTTCGACCTGGATATGCTTCATGATGCAAAGTGCCGTTCGACGGCGTGGGCAAAGAACCGCCGACTGATTTCGTCCGAGAGCTGCGCGCCCCACGCCCCGGCGCGACGTACGGCCTCGACCTGCCGCAGGATGGAATCCTCCTCAAGGTCGAAGGCCGGCATCCCGCTGAGCAGCACATCACCATTCGGAAGGTGCCCGACCGCGCGCGCGAGCTCCTGCAGGATGCAGCTGAAAGCGCGCGGGTTCGTCTCGTCCGTGACGATCAGATCGAGCAGCGCGGGGATATCCTGATTGCGCTGGTAGCGCGTGCGATACGTGATCGAACTGTCAAACAGCACGAGGATCGTCTCGAAGCCGCGCGGCGTGTAGATGGCGGCGTGCTTGAAGAACGCGGCCAGGATCGCCGAAAGCGAGATCAGTCGTTCGATCAGCCGCCCTGCCGTAAGCATGTGCCAGCCGAGGTCGCGTGTCATGCGGTCGGACTGGAATCCCACCAGGGCAACCATCTGCACGCCGATCTGGTCCAGAAGCTCGATCGTATCGATGGCCGAGCGCTCGTGTGCGCGCGCGCCGCGACGTCCGCGCGTGCGTGCGCCGGGCTCCGGGGCGACCGGGTCCTGGCCGGCCTGCAACATGGCCTTCATTCCCTGCGTGATCTCGGCGTGCTCCGCCGGAAGGCGATCGCGGACTGACTTGAGGGTGTGCTCAAGGCAATCCAGGTGGTCCGTGAACCCCTGGTTGCCCTTTTGCGAGAGATGCCGGATCAGCGTGCGGCCGAACACTGCGGCCGAGCGGGTCAACCCGGGTGTGCCGGCCGGAATCAGGCCATGCGTCAGGACAAGGCTGCCGATCGCGTCGTTGAGCGCGGGCAGACTGTCCTGCTGGTTGGTGCTGACCAGCACCAGCGCCTCTTTGGCCAGGCGCACCATCTGCTCGCAGCGCTCCGTATACCGGCCAAGCCAGAAGAGGTGTTCGGCCGATCGGCTCGATACGAGCTCCTGCGAATGATTCCAGCGCGGCAGCTTTTCGCGGCTCGGCAACATGGTGTAGGTGTCCACCGGGTCGTCGGTCATCACCCAGGTATCGAGCGTGCTGCCACCGCTCTGCATCGACACGATATGCGGATCGACCGTGGCAATGCGCGTCATTCCGCCAGGCAGCAAATCCCATTCGCCGTCGGGCGAGGCGATGGCGAACACGCGCATCATGGCCGTGCGCGGCGCGATGCGACTGTCCTGCCAGGTCGGCGCCTGCGAAAACGGCAGGTAGCTCTGGGTCGTGTACATGTCGGGCTGCAGGTCGATGCGGTCACGCCACTTCTGCAGCTCTTCGCCGTTGAGCAGGCTACCGATCGCTGGCTGGAAATTCATGCGTGTGCTGGTCGCGAAGGTCGGTTTGATGACCTGCGTATGCAGGTCGGGCGAGATATCATGCCAGGCGGCCGACTCGCCGCACCACCAGGTGTTGAGCGAGGGCATTTTCAGGGGCTGCCCAAGCAAATGCTCAGAGATCGCCGGCAGGAACCCCATCACCGCAGGAGACTCCAGGAAACTGGCGCCCAGGGCATTGGCCATGACCACGTTGCCCGCGCGCAGGGCCTGCAACAAACCGGGGATCCCAAGGCTCGAATCCGCGCGCAGCTCCAGCGGATCGCAGAAATCGTCGTCCAGGCGACGCAGCAAGCCGTGGATCGGCTGCAAGCCGTTCATGGTCTTGAGGAAGAGCCTGTCGTCGCGCACCGTGAGATCGGCGCCCTCGACAAGGGGCAACCCGAGGTATCGCGCGAGATACGCGTGTTCGAAGTAGGTTTCGCTGTAGGGCCCGGGCGTGAGCAGCGCAAACCGTGGCGAGCCCTGCGCAATGGCGGGCGCGCACGCCCGCATGGAATCGAGCAGGCGCCGGTAGCTCGAGGCGACGTGTTGCACGCGCATCTCGCGGTAGGCTTCCGGAAAGAGCCGGGAGACGACAAGTCGGTTTTCAAGCGTGTAGCCCAGGCCCGAGGGGGACTGGGTGCGCTGCCCGATGACCCACCAGCGGCCATCCGGGCCTCTCGCGATATCGAAGGCCACGACATGCAGGTAGATGCCGCCTGGCGGCTTGACGCCCCGCATCGACCGAAGGTAGCCCGGGTTGCCGAGCACCAGCGCCGCTGGCAGATACCCGTCGTGAATCAGTGACTGCTCGCTGTAGGTGTCCTGCAGGATGGCGTTGAGAAGCTTCGCCCGCTGGCTGAGGCTCGCACGGATCGTGCGCCATTCGGCAGGGCCGATCAGCATGGGCAGTGGATTCAGCGACCAGGGCCGCGTTTGATCCTGGTCGTCGGCGAAGACGTTGTAGGTCACCCCGTTTTGCTGGATCAGGCGTGCGACGGTGTCGGCATTGGGGCGGAGATCCTGAATCCCCGATTCGCCGAGATAGTCAAAAAACGTCTGCCAGGCCGGGCGCAGCTTGCCCGTCGCGTCCCGCAATTCGTCAAAGTGGCCCAGCTTGGTCTGGGCGGTGAGTTTACGCACCAGATCCGCGACTGAGGCGTGCGTGCTCTCGTCGGTACCCTCAGTGGTTTGCAACGGTTTCGGTGGGGAAGACATCTGGCTCAGGTTTGGTTCATCAAGTACGCCTCAGGTCGAGTGTAAAGGGAAATTCCGGGCTAGGGGGCTGGGGCTGCAGCTGCATCACGCCGGGCGTATGCTCCAGCCGGAAGAACCGCGCCAGGCGCCGGCTCTCCGCCTCGAACGCGTTGACGGGAAGCGTGTCATAGCTGCGTCCGCCCGGGTGCACTACGTGGTAGCGGCACCCACCGAGTGAGCGCGAGAGCCAGTTATCCACGATATCGAACGAGAGCGGGGCGTGTGCGTCGATCGAAGGGTGCAAAGCCGAGGGCGGTGACCAGGCCTTGTAGCGCACGCCCATCACAAACTCGCCTTCCACGCCGGTCGGTTGCATCGTCGGCGCAACGCCGTTGATCGCGATGGCGTAACGGTTATCGGTGTAGCCCGAGACCTTCAGCTCGATGCGCTCGACCGACGAGTCGACATAGCGCACGGTGCCGCCCGCGCCACCTTCCTCGCCCATGACATGCCAGGGTTCGAGTGCGCTGCGCAAGGTCATGCGCATGCCGCGCACATCCGTCTCGCCGATCATCGGGAAGCGGAACTCGGCGTGCGGCGCGAACCATGCGGCATCGAACGGATAGCCGGCATGGTTGAGCTCGGCAATGACATCCTCGAAGTCCATCAGCACGAACGTCGGCAACATGAAGCGATCATGCAGCTGCGTGCCCCAGCGCGTCAGGCGGGTTTTCGAGGCGGGCTGGTACGGCGTTTTCCAGAACCACGCCACGAGCGCGCGAATCAGCAGCTGCTGCACCAGGCTCATGTGCGGGTGCGGCGGCATCTCGAACCCCCGCAGCTCCAGCAGGCCCAGACGCCCGGTCGGCCCGTCGGGTGAGTAGAGCTTGTCAATGCTGAATTCGGCGCGATGCGTGTTGCCGGTCACGTCGATCAGGATGTTGCGCAGCGCGCGGTCGACCATCCAGGGCGGGCATCCGCCGGGCTCGCTCATCTGGCGCTCGATCTCGCGCAGCGCGATCTCAAGCTCGTAGGTCTGGTCGTTGCGGGCCTCGTCCACACGCGGCGACTGGCTGGTCGGTCCGATGAATAACCCGGAGAACAGATACGACATCGACGGGTGGTTGTGCCAGAACGTCAGCAGGCTCGCCAGCACGTCCGGCCGGCGCAGGAACGGGCTGTCCGCCGGCGTGGCCGCACCCATGACGAAGTGATTGCCCCCACCCGTCCCGGTGTGGCGCCCGTCGATCATGAACTTTTCCGTGCTCAGGCGCGTCTGGTGCGCGGCCTCGTACAGGAACTCGGTGTGGTCGACAAGCTCGCTCCAGTCGGACGAGGGATGAATATTGACCTCGATGACGCCCGGGTCCGGGGTGACCTGCAGGACCTGCAGTCGCGGATCCCTTGGCGGCGGGTAGCCTTCGATGACGATGCTGTAATCGAGCGCCTGGGCGGTTTCCTCCACGGCGCTCAACAGAGCAAGGTAATCCTCGAGCGCCGCGACCGGCGGCATGAAGACATACAGCACCGAGCTCGGCGTACCCTTGAATTCCTCTTGCGGGCCGTTGGCCCGATGCGGATTGCGCGTTTCCACGCACAGGGCCGTGCGCACGGTCGTGCGCGCCGATTCGAACTTCTCCGGTGGTGTCTTCTGCGGCAGGCTGTCCTTGTCGGACGCGGCCACAGCCTCCTCACCGGTGCCGCGGACCTGCTGTCGCAATGCCGCGGGGCCAGGCAAGGCGTCGCGCGGCGCGAACGGATCCGCGTCGATGTTGAAGGGGTAATCGGTAGGCGCCACCCATGGCAGGGAATCCAGCGGCAACCGGTATCCCATGGCGGAGTCGCCCGGGGTCAGGGCCATGCGCCCGTCACGCAGATACCACGGGCCAGACTCCCAGCGGGTGCCGGCACGCGTGGGCTTGTCCGAACGCCGGATTGGCAGTGCGTAACCGACCGGCTCAGAGAGGTGGTGCTCAAAGACCCGGCGCAGCCGCGCGCGCTCCATTTCGTCATCCAGGCGCGCGTCATACGGATCAACGTTGACGGGCAGTCGCCCCTCGCGCCACAGGAAGTACCAGGCGTCCTCAAAGCCAGGCTCGATATAGTCGCGCGAAAGCCCAAGCCGGTCGACCAGCGCATGCATGAAAATGTGCGCATCGTCGACGCCGTAGTGATGCGTATCGCGCTCGTCGGCAAGCAGCGCCGGGTTGCTCCAGCACGACAAACCGTCCTTGCGCCAGTAAGCGGAAAGCGACCAGCGTGGCAGTTGCTCGCCGGGATACCACTTACCCTGCCCGAAGTGCAGGAATCCTCCCGGCGCGTAGCGCGACGACAGCTTGTGCATCAGCTCCGCGGCAAGCCCTCGTTTGGTCGGGCCAAGCGCCGCTGTATTCCACTCTTCGCCGTCGCGGTCCAGCGCCGAGACGAACGTCGGCTCCCCGCCCATCGTCAGCCGCACGTCGCGCGCGGACAGATCGGCATCCACCGCGTGACCAAGCGCTTCGATATCCCGCCATTGCTCCTGCGCGTAGGGTTTGGTCACGCGCGGGGATTCCTGCACCCGGAACACCTCCATTTGGTGCATGAATTCGACTTCGCAGGGGTCGTGTGCACCAGAAATGGGCGCGGCCGACGAGGGTTCGGGCGTGCACGCCACCGGAATGTGCCCTTCGCCGGCCAGCAGGCCCGATGTCGGATCCAGGCCGACCCAGCCGGCGCCGGGCAGGTAAACCTCGCACCAGGCGTGCAGGTCGGTGAAGTCCTTTTCCGCGCCGGTCGGGCCGTCTACCGCCAGGACGTCGGGCTTGAGCTGGATCAGATACCCCGAAACAAACCGCGCCGCCAGACCACGCTGGCGCAGGACCTGTACCAATAGCCAGGCAGAATCGCGGCACGAACCTGAGCCGAGCTCGAGCGTATGTTCAGGCGTCTGCACGCCCGGCTCCATGCGAATCGTGTAATCCACCCGCCGGTGCAGCATGCTGTTGACTTCGACGAGGTAGTCAATCGTACGCATCGCTTCGGTTGGCAATTTGGCCAGCAACGACGCCAGGAGCGGCCCGGGCGCTTGCTTGCGCAAATACGGCGTAAGATCGGCCGTGAGCTCCGGTTCGTAGGAGAACGGGAATTTTTCCGCCTCTGGCGTCAGGAAGAAATCGAACGGGTTGTAGACCGACATCTCGGCGACAAGATCGACCGTGATCTCGAGTTTGCGCGTGGGCGTCGGGAACACCAGCCGCGCCTCGTAGTTCGAAAACGGATCCTGCTGCCAATTGAGGAAATGCTCCTCGGGCGTGACCCTCAGCGAATAGGAAAGGATTCGCGTGCGGCAGTGCGGGGCCGGGCGCAGCCTGACGACTTGCGGCCCGAGACCGATTCGTTTGTCGTAACTGTAGGAGGTTACGTGATGGAGTGCGACATGGATGCTCATAGCCTTTCACCTAGCAATAAGCATGCCAATTTGCCCGCTTTGTAACGCCTTTGGCATGGATGTTGCTTATCCTGTGATGAAACTAGGGTCATAGAAGGTGTCCAGATGGTCAAAGCGGTCCCCATGAAGGCATTCGACGAAATGGTCGAAGGCGGCTTGTATCGCGGCGCCCAGGAACTCGGTGACCCCGAACGCCTGCGAACACACTACGGAAAATTCGCCGCCTGGCTGGGCCGGCAGCCTGAACAAACCATCGCGGCACGACGCGAGGAGGCGGAATTACTGTTTCGCCGCGTCGGGATCACGTTCGCGGTCTATGGCGACAGCGACGGAACCGAACGCACGATTCCGTTCGATCTTATACCCAGAATCTTTCCGGCAAATGAATGGACGCGGCTCGAGCGGGGGCTGCGCCAGCGCGTGCAGGCGCTCAACATGTTCCTGCACGATGTCTACCATGAGCAGCATATCCTGAAGGAAGGGATCGTGCCGGCCGAGCAAGTGCTCAACAACTCGCAGTATCGCCCCGAGATGAAGGGCATTGCCGTCCCGCTCGGTATCTATGCGCACATCGCCGGCATCGACATCGTGCGCGCCACGCACGGCCCGGACGTCGGCAAGTTCTTCGTGCTCGAGGATAATCTGCGCGTGCCGTCGGGCGTGTCCTACATGCTGGAAAACCGCAAGATGATGATGCGGCTGTTCCCGGAACTGTTCGCCAGCCATCGCGTGGCCCCGGTCGCCCACTACCCCGATCTGCTGCTCGACACGCTGCGCCAGTCCGCGCCGCACACCGAGCGCCCGAATGTCGTCGTGCTCACGCCAGGCATGTATAACTCCGCGTATTTCGAACATGCGTTCCTCGCCCAGCAAATGGGCGTGGAGCTCGTCGAGGGCCAGGACCTCTTCGTGAAGGACGACGTGCTCTACATGCGCACGACGCAGGGGCCGCGCCGCATCGACGTCATCTATCGGCGCGTCGACGATGATTTCCTGGATCCTGAGGTCTTTCGCGAAGATTCGACGCTCGGCGCCAAGGGGCTCATGCGCGCGCTGCGCGCGGGCAACGTGTCGATCTGCAATACCATCGGCACGGGCGTGGCAGATGACAAGTCGATCTATCCCTACGTGCCGGAGATGATTCGTTTCTACCTTGATGAAGAGCCGGAGCTCGCCAACGTGCCGACCTTCATGTGCCGCAAGCCCGACGAACTCGACTATGTCATCAGCAACATGGCGGAGCTGGTGGTCAAGGAAGTCCACGGTGCGGGCGGCTACGGCATGCTGGTCGGCCCTGCGTCGACGCGTGCCGAGATCGACGATTTCCGCACGCGCGTGCTGGCCAACCCGACCAATTACATCGCGCAACCGACGCTCTCGCTCTCGACCTGCCCCACGTACGTCGAATCCGGCGTCGCCCCGCGGCATATTGACCTGCGCCCGTTCGTACTGTCGGGCCGGCAGGTGCGGCTCGCGCCAGGGGGGCTGACGCGCGTGGCGCTCAAGGAAGGGTCGCTGGTGGTGAATTCCTCTCAGGGCGGAGGCACCAAGGACACCTGGGTGCTCGAAGAAAACTGACGCAATCACAAGGCTGAACCCTTCATGCTCTCAAGAACCGCCGATCATCTGTACTGGATGGCCCGCTATACCGAGCGCGCTGAAAACACCGCGCGTATGCTCGACGTCAACTACCAGATGTCCCTCATGCCGCAGTCGGACAAGACGACCGAACGCGCCTGGCGCGCGATGCTGGAAATCTCCGAGCTGACGCAGGCGTACGGGGCGCGTCACACGGGCGTCACCGCGAGCGAGGTCATCCAGTTCATGGTGAGCGACATGGATAACCTCTCGTCCATCATGCGCTGCCTGCTTGGTGCGCGGGAGAACGCGCGCGCAATCCGCGGATCGATCACGACCGAGCTCTGGGAAACGATCAACAGGACCTGGCTCGACGCGCAGCGGATGATGCGCGAGGGCGTGCTGGCGAACGCGCCGGCCGCCTTCTTCGAATGGGTCAAGTTCCGTTCACACCTGACCCGGGGCGTGCACGAGGGCACCATGATGCGTGGGGACGTCTACGACTTTATCCAGCTCGGCGCCTTTCTGGAGCGTGCGGACAACACCGCACGGCTACTCGACGTGAAGTTCCTCGCCGCGACTGAATTCCGTGACGGGCAGTCCGATCCCGTGGACGATTTTTATTACTGGGCGGCCATCCTGCGCTCGGTCTCCGCGTTCGAGACCTATCGCAAGGTCTACCGCGACGTGATCACGCCGGAGCGGATCGCCGAGCTGCTGATCCTCAACCCGAATATGCCGCGATCGCTCGAGGCCTGCCTGCAGGAAGTCGTCGATACGCTCTCGCGCGTGCGCAACCGCGTCTCGGGCGGCACCCAGATGCTGGCGCTCAACCTGCTGGCCGAGCTGCAGGATCACACGATCGAGGAAATCCTCGAGAAGGGACTGCACGTCTTCCTGACCGAGTTTCTCGCGCGCGTCAATGATGTCGGCAGCGGTATCAGCAAGGACTTTCTCGTCCCCCTGGACGAGGCCGCCTAGCCGGCCTTCCCGCGCGCGCCAAATGGTCTGCGCGGGTGGCGCCGTCGTGCGTACAACCTTGTCCGCCCCCGGGTGGCTGGTCAATTCGGGCCTCAACGGGTACAATGCTCCCACGGCACAACGTTCCAGTCCTCGTGTCGCACCCAGCCCGGCTTCTTCGGGCGCTCGCCCCAACGGCGTTTTTTCCTCCCTGTTCGTCTGCCCCGATTGGAGCTCGCGCATATTCGCGGGCCGGCATGACGATGGAGCATTACTTTTGACTACTGCGATTTCATTCGCCGACCTCGGGTTGGCTGATCCCCTTTTGCGTGCGATTGCGGACGCCGGCTACACAACGCCGACGCCCATCCAGGCACAGGCCATCCCACACGTGCTGGCAGGCGGCGATCTCCTCGCGGCCGCCCAGACGGGCACCGGCAAGACGGCCGGCTTCGTGCTGCCGATCCTGAACCGGCTCATGGCCACCCCACTCGCGCAGCGCGCCGCAGGCCGCCCGCGTGTCCTCATCATGACCCCGACGCGCGAACTCACCGCGCAGGTCGAGGAATCCGTACAAACGTACGGCCGTCATTCCCGCATTTCATCGATGGTGATGTTCGGCGGCGTCAACATCAATCCGCAAATCAGCGCGCTGCGCCGCCCGCTTGACATCCTGGTGGCCACGCCTGGCCGCCTGCTCGACCATTGCGGCCAGAAGACGGTCGATCTCTCCGGCGTCGAGATCCTCGTGCTCGACGAGGCCGATCGCATGCTTGACATGGGCTTCATCCGCGATATCCGCAAGATCATCGCGCTGCTGCCCCGTCAACGCCAGAACCTCCTGTTCTCGGCCACGTTCTCGGACGAGATCCGCGAGCTCGCCAAAGGCGTGCTGCGCGACGCGATCGAGGTTTCAGTTGCAGCGCGCAACACGACGGCCGAGCGCGTGAACCAGACCGTTCACATGGTCGACCAGGCCCACAAGCGCGATATCCTGAGCCACATCATCCGCGAAAGCGGGTGGCACCAGGTGCTCGTCTTCACCCGCACCAAGCACGGCGCCAACCGCCTGGCCGAAAAGCTCGTGAAGGACGGTCTCGCCGCCTCCGCCATTCATGGCAACAAGAGCCAGAACGCCCGCACGCGCGCCCTGGACGACTTCAAGTCGGGCAAGGTCGCCGTGCTGGTGGCCACCGACATCGCCGCGCGCGGCCTGGATATCGACCAGCTGCCGCAAGTCGTGAACTTCGAGCTTCCCAACGTGCCTGAAGATTACGTGCACCGCATCGGCCGCACGGGCCGCGCCGGGGCAGCAGGCTCGGCCGTGTCGCTCGTGGATTCGAGCGAGATCAAGTACCTCAAGGCGATCGAGCGCGTCATTCGTCGCCAGATTACCCAGGTGCCAGCGCCCACGGGCTGGACAGCCTCGGCAACGCCCGCGGGCGGCCACGATGACGAGCACCGCGAAGCCCCGAGGCGCGACCACGGACGACGCACGGGCCAGGCGCCCGCACACCGTCAGGGACAAGCAGCCCGGCCAGGCCAGAGATCGTCCGGCCAGCCGGCCGGCCACGGTGGCGGCCCCGTTTCGCGCCAGGAACCACGCAGCGAGGGACGGCCCGCCGTGCGTCGCGAGGGCTCCGGCAGCTCGGGTCACCCGGGCGCACCGCGTCCCGCGAACACCTCGGCCCATCGCCCCGCAGGCAGTCCGGGCGCGCGGCCGCGCACACCCGCGCTCCTCTCGAAGTGATCCTGAACAAGCTGCCAACCCACGACTGACTGATCCGCACCATGAGTATCCCTGCCGAAGTCGCGCGCAGACGCACGTTCGCCATCATTTCGCACCCCGATGCGGGCAAGACGACTCTGACCGAAAAGCTCCTGCTGTTCGCAGGCGCCATCCAGATCGCCGGTAGCGTCAAGGCGCGCAAGGCCTCGCGGCATGCGTCGTCTGACTGGATGGAAATCGAAAAGCAGCGCGGCATTTCGGTCGCGTCGTCCGTCATGCAGATGGAATACCGCGACTGCGTCATCAATCTGCTGGATACGCCGGGGCACCAGGATTTTTCGGAAGACACCTACCGCGTGCTGACGGCGGTGGACGCCGCGCTCATGGTGATCGACGCCGCCAACGGCGTCGAGCCCCAGACGATCCGGCTGCTGCAGGTCTGCCGTGCGCGCAATACGCCCATCATCACCTTCATCAACAAAATGGACCGCGAAGTCCGCGAGCCGCTCGAGCTTCTTTCCGAAATCGAGCAGCACCTGGGCATGGATGCGGTGCCGTTTTCCTGGCCGGTCGGCATGGGCAAATCCTTTGGCGGCGTTTTCGATATCCGCCGGGACCGCATGCGGCTGTTCCGACCGGGGCAGGAGCGGCGCGTTGGCGAAGATGACTCCTTCATCGACGGCCTGAACAATCCGGAGATCGCGCATCGCTTTGGCGATACCTACAAGCAGGCAGTCGGCGAAATCGAGCTCATCCAGGCTGCTGCGCCCGAATACGACCCCGCCGCCTTTCTGGCGGGCAGGCAAACACCGGTTTTCTTTGGCTCTGCCATCAATAATTTTGGCGTTCAGGAAGTGCTCGATGCGCTTGTCGACATGGCACCTGCGCCAGGTTCGCGTCAGGCGATCGAGCGCGAAGTCCACCCCGAAGAACCCAAGTTCACCGGAGTCGTCTTCAAGGTACAGGCCAACATGGACCCTGCCCATCGGGACCGCGTCGCGTTTGTGCGCGTGAGCTCAGGCCAGTTCGAGCGCGGCATGCGCCTGAAGGTGAGCCGCAACGGCAAGGAAATCCGCCCGAACAACGTCGTTTCGTTCCTTTCACAGCGGCGCGAACTCGTGGACGTTGCCTATGCGGGCGATGTCATCGGCATTCCCAACCACGGGATCCTGCACCTTGGCGACGTACTGACCGAAGGCGAAGCGCTGCACTTCACGGGTTTACCGTTTTTCGCACCAGAGCTGTTCCAGGCCGTCGAGGTCAAGGATCCCCTCAGGACGAAGCAACTGCGCACCGGGCTGACCCAGCTTGGTGAAGAAGGGGCCATCCAGGTGTTCCGCCCGCTCGTGGCCGGAGGCTCGCTGCTGCTCGGGGCGATTGGCCAATTGCAGTTCGAAGTGGTGGCCCACCGGCTCCACGCCGAGTATGGCGCGCAGGCACGGATGATGCCCTCGCGCTACAGCATGGCCCGCTGGATCACCGCCGAGGACCCAAAGGAGCTGCGCAAGTTCATTGATGCCAACGTAGCCCATATCGCCTATGATGTCGTCGAAGCGCCGGCGTTCCTGGTGACGTCATCGGCTCAGCTTCGCGTCGCTGAAGAGCGCTACCCGGCCATCCGTTTTCACGCTATGCGGGAACACGGTGGTCAGGTGTTCGCCTCCAAGGCCTAACCCAACTCCATCGCTGATCGCCCATGTCCTGGCGCTTTCTTTTTCTTTTCCTTGTGCTGGCTGCCGCAAGCGCCGTATTCGGCGGGATCGAACTTGGGGATTGGCTGATCGAGCACGCGCCGGAGTCAATCTCCCAGGCGGCGTCGGCCAACTCCAAAAACGATCGCGATATCGTGCTGGACGCCAACGGCAAGCCCTTCAGGGCGCAGCCGCCACAACCCCGCATCGACGGAACGCTCGGCGTCCCCCGCGAAATGGCGCCGGTCGGGTGGACGATCGCCGCAGTCACGGCCACGCAGATCGCGCCGGAGGAGAATGCGACCCAGGTGGGTACCGACGAAGCGCAGGAGCTGCCCACCGCCGGTGTCGGGCTATCGAGCGCGGCCAGCGACATCGCCACCGTGGATGTCAGCGGGGCGCGATCTGCGGTGCCCATACCCGCCCCGGTTACCACGCCGCCCGCCGGTGGCAGGCCCCCGGCCCCGGCTCCCGTCGCACCCCGGGATCGTGCACCGCCCCCTGCCGCGGCAGCCGCGGCATCGAACATTCCGGGTTGGCAACAATCCCTGCACCGCGAAATCGAGATCTGCAATAACCTGGGATTTTTCCAGCGTCCGTCGTGCGTACAGAACGCACGCAACAAGATCTGTACGCCAAACGACGGTTGGGGAAAGGTGCCTGAGTGCCCGCCCCGCACGTACGACAGGCCGGGCGCCTGAGCGCGGCGCACGCCGCTGCGATGCGCGCCTGCGCTGCGATCGCATCAACCGCCCACGCGCTCTGGCCCCGCTAGCCTGCGCCGGCCTGGGATTTTCTCAACGGCGCCGTGGGAATACGCAGCAGTTCACGGTACTTGGCGACCGTACGGCGCGCGATCTTCACGCCTTCTGTTTCAAGCACCGCGACGAGCTGACTATCCGAGAGCGGACGCGACCGATCCTCGGCCACGATGAGTGCCTGGATGCGCGTCTGCACCGACGTCGCGGACGCGCCCTCGCCACCCCCGGATCCGGCCGACAGACCCGCGCTGAAAAACCGCTTGAGCTCAAGCGTGCCAAACGGGGTGAGCATGAACTTCTGCGTCGTCGCACGCGAAATCGTCGACTCATGCATCCCGAGCTCGGCGGCGATGTCCTTCAGGGTGAGGGGCCTGATGGCTTCCCAGCCCCGCGAAAAAAAGGCCTGCTGGTGTACGACGATGGCCTGCGAGACACGCAGGATCGTCTCGAACCGCTGGGCGACGTTGCGGATCAGCCAGCGCGCCTCCTGGAGTTGACCGTGCAGCGCGCTGTTGGTGCCGGCGCGCGGGCTGCCGAGCGCCTCGGCGTAGAGCTGATTGATCCGCAAGCGCGGAACCACGGCGTCATTGAGCATCGCCACCCACCCCGCGCGCGTCTTGCGCACAATCACGTCCGGTATCGCGAAATCCGCAGCCGGAACGTTCCACGCGCTGCCGGGGCGTGGATTGAGTCGCAGCACCAGCGCGTGGGCCCGGCGCAACAGCTCGGCATCGCACTGCAGCGCCTCGCGCAGCCGCGCCATATTGCCTGTCGCGAGCAAGGGCAAGTGACGCTGGCACAACGCGCGAGCCACCCCGATCAGTTCGGCATCCCGTGCCTCGGAAAAATGCACCGGATCCGCGTAGGCGAGCTGCAAATCCAGGCACTCCGCGAGATCCCGTGCGCCGACACCCGGCGGATCGAACGAATGCAACAGGTTGAGCGCCGCGCGAAAGTCCTCCGCCTCGATGCCGAGCGCGGGCTCAATCCAGCCGACGATCTCCTCGATGGGTGACGCAAGCATGCCATCGTCATCAAGCTCATCGATCAGCATCTCGACCAGCGCCGCATCGCGCGCGGAAAAGCGGGTTGTCGCGAGCTGCGCCAGCAGGTGCTCGCGCAGTGTGGTCTGGCGCACTGTCTCGGGCCGTGTGTCGCTCTCGTCATCGCGCGAGGAGCGGGCTTCACCGGAATACTCCGTGCGATCGCGCTCGAATTCGCGGTCCGATTCCGCCTTGTCGCTATCGGCCGCCGGGGCCTCCGGGGCTTGCTCGGTCGACGCGGCGGAATCACCCGGCGCGTCAGATCCCGGCCAGTCCGCGGGGGCCGCCACGGGCGCGGCTGACGGGTCGCCCTCCTGCTCCAGCATCGGGTTTTCCGCGATCGCCTGGGAAACTTCGGCCTCAAGATCAAGCGTCGAGAGTTGCAACAGACGGATCGATTGCTGCAATGCGGGGGTCAGAGTCAGGTGCTGACCATGGCGAAGTTCGAGAATGTGGCGACTCATAGGTACAATATTTTGCATGATGAATAACTTCAGTGCCGAAAATCTGCGCCAGGACACGCATTTACTGCGTTCCACGCTGCTCAAGCTGGCGATTCCCAGGCTGCTCACCCGGGTTGCGGTCGTGCTCGCCACGGTCGCCGTCTGGCTCTGGCTGTGCTCGACCATCCTGCAGCGCGGCCGGACCGTGCGCTATGACGGTTTTGAGGCCTTTGGCCCTCAGGTTGTCGATTTTCTGGTCCGGATCAACCCGTACATCTGGTGGGGCGTCGTGCTGATCCTGTCACTTTGCGTGCTGGGCGGGTTGCGCGGCTGGCTGCGCCGCAGCTACGCCCGTGGCCGGGCCGCCACGGTGCCGCTGGGGGTGGTCACCCACCTGGCGACCAGTCTTTCGCCGGAAGCGCTCGACGTGCTCCGCTGGGTCTGGGAAGACAAGGAAGTCCCCATCACCGTCGGCATGCTGTATGCAACGTTGCGTCAGATGCGCACCGGACGCGTCAACAAGATGGCACTGGCGCGTGCGCAAAAGGCCGCGCTCGATCGGGCGGCCGAGCCTCCCCCGGCGCCGCTCTATCCCCAGGGGCCAGCGCCGGGCGCCCCCGCAGGTCCGCGCGAACCCACCCTCTTCGCCTGACGCGCGAGCGCGACGCCCGGCCGGGCGGAAAGGGCACAGAACTTGCAAAGATCGCCGTTTTATGGTGAACTCAGCGACATGAATGCGACCGTCGCAGCGCCTTGCTGCCTTCCCATCACCCTGACCCCGTCCAAGATCGGACGTGGCCTGGTGCTGCGCGATCTACCGGCATCGCGTTCTGGCGCCCTATCGCTACTGCTAGCGATCGGTTGCCGGGCCTAGCGCCCCGTGGCAGTCCGGCAACCACCTTTCGCCACACGGTTTACCCCCTTTTCTTTGAAACTGAACTGATCCGGCTCAGGCCGGAACCTGGCCAACGCCAGTCCAGGGACTGCGCTGATTCAAGCAAGTCGCGCATCCTGGCACCCGAACTGAGGTTAAAAACATGCTCGCGAACCCGGCAACCAAGTACATCCCGTTCAAACCGTTCGAGCGGGATTTCCACGAACGCACGTGGCCCAGCAAGCGGATCACCCGCCCGCCGATCTGGATGAGCACCGATCTGCGTGATGGCAACCAGTCGCTGATCGAGCCAATGAGCGTGTCGCGCAAGCTGCGCTTCTTTGAAATGCTGATCAAGATCGGCTTCAAGGAAATCGAGGTCGGATTTCCTTCCGCCTCGCAAACCGATTTTGATTTCGTGCGCGCGCTCGTCGATGAAAACCGCATTCCGGACGATGTCAAGATCATCGCGCTGACACAAGCCCGGCCTGAACTGATCGAGCGCACCGTGCAGGCATGCGCCGGCGCCAGGCAGGCCATGATTCACCTCTATAACGCCTGCGCCCCGGATTTTCGCCGGATCGTGTTCAACATGAGCCGCGACGAGGTCAGGCAAGTCGCGGTCGACGGCACCCGCTGTGTCATGGACTGCATGGCCAAACACCCCGAGACCGACTGGTTCTACGAATACTCGCCCGAGGTTTTCAGCACCACCGAACCCGAGTTCGCCCTTGAAGTCTGCAATGCGGTCACCGAAGTCTGGAAGCCGACACCGCAGAAAAAGATTGTCTACAACCTGCCCGCCACGATTGAGGCAACCACGCCCAACATGTACGCCGACCAGATCGAGTACATGAACAACAACCTGAAACAACGCGATTGCATCCTCATCAGCCTGCACCCGCACAACGACCGGGGCACGGCCGTCGCGGCTGCCGAACTCGGCCAGATGGCGGGCGCGGATCGCGTCGAGGGCTGCATTTTCGGCAACGGCGAGCGCACGGGTAACGTCGATCTGGTCACCCTCGCACTCAACCTCTACACGCAGGGCATCCATCCGGGACTCGACTTTTCCGATATCGACGAGGTGCGCCGGTGCGTGGAGTTCTGCAACCAGTTGCCCGTGCACCCGCGTCACCCGTATGCCGGCGATCTCGTCTACACCGCGTTCTCGGGCTCGCACCAGGACGCCATCAAGAAAGGGTTCGCCGTGCAGGATCCGAACGGCTTCTGGGCCGTGCCCTACCTGCCGATCGACCCGGCTGACCTCGGCCGCAGCTATGACGCGGTGATCCGCGTCAACAGCCAGTCGGGCAAGGGCGGGGTTTCTTACCTCCTCGAGCAGGAGCACGGACTGGCGTTGCCGCGACGCCTGCAGATCGAGTTCAGCCGCGCGATCCAGCGCGTGACCGACGAAACCGGCCGCGAAGTCACCGCCGACGACGTCTACTCGATTTTCAGCAGCGAATATCTCGACAAGACCACCCCCTGGAAGCTCGTGAAGCACAGCATCACGGGCGATCCGTCGGCGGCAGAAGGCCAGCACTTCACGATCGAGGCCGAGCTTGAGATCGACGGCACTCGCCGCACGCTGACCGGGGCCGGCGACGGCGCGATCTCGGCCTTCGTCAACTGCCTCGGGATCCCGGTGCGCATTGCGGATTATCACGAACACGCGATTGGCACCGGCACCGACACCCGGGCCGCCTGTTATGTCGAAGCGCGCGTGGGCGATGCGGCAACGGGCTTTGGCGTCGGGGTCGATCGGGATATTGTCACCGCCTCCTTCAAGGCCGTTCTCGGCGCGGTCAACCGGCACATCGCCGGGGGTGGCCAGCTGCCCGCCGCGGCCCCCACGGTAAGCGTCGCCGCCTGAGCACCGGCTCAGTCGCGCCCCGGCGTGCCGCCGGGCGCGATGGCCTCGAGCTCCTCGGGCGCGAACCCTGCCGCGAGGCGCGCCTCCATGTTCAACGGGCCCCTGAGTTTCGGGGCACGATAGTCCTCGGCTAGCCGTGCGTAGACCAGGACCGGATCGAGGCCGCGGCGCGCGCACTCCCACCGATACCATTTGTTGCCCAGGGCGACATGGCCGATCTCGTCGCGCAGGATGATGTCGATGATCGCCGCGCCCTCCTGATCGCCCACGCTCGCCAGTTTGTGCCTGACCAGCGGGCACGCATCGAGTCCGCGCGCCTCCAGCGTGCGCGGCACCAGCGCCAGCCGCGCCAGCAGATCGTCGCGCGTGCGCTCGGCCATGTCCCAGAGCCCGTCATGAGCAGGGAAATCGCCGTAATCGTGACCCAGCCGCGCCAGGTGCGCCTCAAGGTGCCGGAAATGGACGGACTCTTCCTGCGCCACGCCTACCCAGTCCCGGTAAAACGATTCCGGTAAACCCGGAAACCTCCAGACGGCATCGAGCGCGAGGTTGATGGCGTTGAACTCGATATGCGCCAGCGCATGCACGAGAATGGCACGCCCTTCGACGGTGGCGACACTGCGGTTACGCAGTTCGGCGGGCGACACGAGCACCGGGCGCGCAGGCCTGCCAGGGATAGGCTGGGCAGGCACCAGCGCCGCATCGGGGCAAAGGGTGACCTGTGGGGTCATCGTGTCCAGAATGGCGCGCTTGTCCTGCCAGGACGTGCCAGCGAGTGCCTGCAGCGCTAATTGTCGTAGTTCCATGGGATTGCCGTTGTCGATTTGCCGCTGTCTGACCGAAATTATGCGTGAGACGCGCGCCGTTTGGTTATAGTTCGGGGATCCAGTGACCAGCCCAGTTCAATAGGCAAACCGCATGTACGATTTTGACGAGTCGACGCATAACGACCCCGATGCTTCGATTCCCCGCACCGCTCTCGTCCCGGGCCTGATGGGCCTGATCCCGATTTTCGTGCTCTGCTGGAGCACCATGAAGCCCAGTGGGCTCATGACGCCATCGCAGGCCCTGATGGCGCTCAACATTTATGCGGCGATCATCCTGACCTTCATCGGCGCGCTCTGGTGGGGCCTGGCCGCGCGCATGCCCACCTCCGTCGTCAGCAACGTCATGATGGGCTGGAGCGTCGTTCCGGCGATTTTTGCGTGGATCGCGATGCTGCTGGGCCCGCGTGCGGCCCTTGAGGCGCTGATCGTCGGTTTTGTGGTGCAGTGGGCCATGGACAGCGTGCTGATGTATGTTGCGGATGGCGTCATGCCGTACTGGGCCTACCGGCTGCGCACGATCCTGACCCTGATCTCGGCCAGCGTGATGGCCTTCACGGCTTGGTTCATCCACTAAACCGTGCCACACAAGGCCGGGCGTTGGGGCTGACGCGGGCGATTTCCGGTCATCGGCGTCGCTCGCAGCCGACCGCGCCGCGCTAGCGGGTCGAAGCGGCCTTCCTGGCCCGTGCCTTCTTCTTGATCGCCAGCATGGTACCCCTGCAATTGGCGGATCCGCAGCGGCACTGATACTGTGATTTAAGGGTCTTCGTCATCTTTTCGTCAATGACCAGCCCATAGTCGTAGTTGAGTTCCTCACCGCGGCGGATATCGCGCCTGGCGATGATGTGCACGCGCTTGCCGCCCTTGCCCTCGAGGCTCTCGCAATTCGGATCGCAGGCGTGGTTGATCCAGCGCGCATCGTTGCCCTCCTCATTGCCGTCGATCACCCTGCCGGAACTGAGCGCAAAGAAAAACGTGTGAAAAGGATCGTCCGGATTGGTCGGGTGACGACGATCGGCCTCCTTGGCGCTGATCCGCGTGCCGGCATATTCGATGACGCGCGTCCCGGTCGGGATCGCCCGCGCGGCAAACACGCCCGAGCCATGGATCTTGGATTGACGGACGATGTGCCAGGGTTTTTCGCTAGTTGCCATGAATATCGATTGATCGCCTGAAAACGTCGTTCAAGGTTTCTTGACGGCGAAACAGTGCTGGGCTTCGGGAAACTTGCCGGCGCGGACCTCGTCCGCGTACCGCTCCACGGCAATGCGCATGGCCTCTTCAAGGTTTGCGTAGCGCTTGGCGAATTTCGGCGCGCGTTCGGTCAACCCCAGCATATCTTCGATGACGAGGATTTGCCCGTCGCAGGCGGGCGAGGCACCGATGCCGATGGTAGGAATTGACAGTGCGCGGGTGAGCTCGGCGCCAAGCGCCTCGGCCACGCCTTCGACCACGACCGCAAAGGCGCCAGCCTGCTCGAGCGCCTGCCCATCGGCCAGGATGCGGGCCGCCGATTCAGGCGTGCGGCCCTGCGCGAGGAAACCACCCATGGCGTTGACATACTGGGGCATCAGGCCGACGTGGGCGAGCACGGGGATGCCGCGGGCGACCAGGTATTGCACCGTCTCGGCCATGATCGCGCCGCCTTCGAGCTTGACGGCATCGGCACCATGCGCCACCAGCGTGGCGGCGCTGCGAAACGCCTGTGCGGTCGACTCCTGATAGCTGCCAAACGGCATGTCGGCGATCACGCAGGCGTGCCGCGTTGCGCGCACCACCGCCGCCGTGTGCTGAGCCGTCTGCTCCAGCGTGAACGACAGCGTATTGGGATGCCCGTAGGCCACCATCGCCGTCGAATCGCCAATCAGGACGAAGTCGAGATACTCGTCGATGATCCGGGCCGTCGTGAAATTGTGGGCCGTGAGCGAAACGATCTTGCGCTGGCCCTTCAGTGCACGCAGTTGCGGCACCGACACGCGCTTGACTTCAGTATGGACACTCACGATACACCTCGCCGATTAGTCCGCTACTTTCTTCGCGGCAACCTTCGTGACTTTCCGGGCTGCCTTTTTAGCAGGTGACTTTACCGCAGTTTTCTTTGCCGCAGTTTTCTTTGCCGCCGTTTTCCTGGCTGCAGTTTTCTTTGCCGCTGGCTTGGCGAGCGTCGCGCCTGCGGTCTTGCGCGCAGTCTTGCTCGCGACTTTCGCAGCAGGTGCGCCGGGACGGCGTGCGCCGGGGCGCTCAGGCCGCGCCTCGAACTCGAACCCGACCTTGCCGTCCTCGCCGCGCGACAGGAACGCCTTGAACTTGCGGTTGGTGCGGCTCGACACGAATCCTTCGAGCAGATCCGTACGGCCGGTGGTCAGAAGCTTCACCATCTGGGCGGCCGTGATTTCCTGTTGCAGGATGACTTTGCCAGAGCGGAAATCGCAGGAGCGTTCGGGTCCGACCGACTTTTCGCAGATGTAGCTCATGCCATGCTCGAAGACGTTCGCGCCGCACTTCGGGCATGGGCCCAGGGCCGAGTGGCCCGAAAAATCGACGGGCTCACTCGCCTCTTCGTCGCGCTGGCCGAAATCGAATTCCAGCTTGCTCTCGGCGTCCAGACGCAGGATCGCGGCAAACGGCCGACCCATCTTGCTGATAAAGCCCTGCAGCGGCCCGATCTGGCGATCCGTCAGGAGCGTTTCGACCTCCGGCGGCTCAAACGTACGCCCGCCCGGGTGCTTGCCGATCGAGAAGTCGCACGCGGTGCACGCATAGCGACGATAGTTTTCCTTGACCACTGCGCCGCATTTCGGACAGGGCGTCGTCAGAGTGACATATTCGCCGGGAACCGTGTCGCGATCGTATTCCTTGGCGCGCTTGACGATCACCTGCGTCATCTGCGCAATTTCGCGCATGAACGCCTCTCGCTGCAACGCGCCCTGTTCGATTTGCCCGAGCTTGAACTCCCACTCGCCCGTCAACTCGGGCGAGGTGAGCTCGTTGACATCAAGCCCGTTCAGAAGCGTCATGAGCTGGCGCGCCTTGGCCGTCGGGATAAGCTCGCGCCCGTCGCGGCGCAGGTAGCTCTCCATGATCAGGCCTTCGATAATCGACGCGCGCGTGGCCGGGGTTCCGAGCCCCCGCGCGGACATGGCCTCGCGCAGTTCGTCGTCATCGACCAGCTTGCCCGCGCCTTCCATTGCGGACAGCAGCGTCGCTTCGTTGTAGCGTGCCGGGGGCCGCGTGGCGAGGGCAACGGCGTCGATATTTTCCGTGCGAACTTTTTCGCCGTCGGCGACCAGCACCAGCGTGGCGTCCTCGCCCTGCGCCTCCTTGCCGTAAACGGCAAGCCAGCCAGGCGCGACCAGGACCTTGCCCTCGGTCTTGAAGCGGTGCTGCGAGACGATGGTAATCCGGGTCGTCAGACGGTATTCGGCAGCCGGGAAGAAGACGGCGAGAAACCGCTTGACCACCAGATCGTACAGTTTGGCCTCGGCATCGCTCAGCTCATTGGGCACCTGCAACGTGGGGATGATCGCGAAGTGATCCGAAACCTTGGTGTTATCGAAGATCTTCTTGTTCGGTTTGACCCAGTCGCGGTCGACCACCTGTCTGGCATGCGGCGCAAGCGCCCGGACCACGCCGTTGCCTTCTGCCAGCCCCGCCATGGTCTCGCGCACGGTGACCAGGTAATCCTGGGGCAGGTGGCGCGAATCGGTACGGGGGTACGTCAGCGCCTTGTGGCGCTCGTAGAGCGACTGCGCAAGCGCCAGCGTGGTCTTGGCCGAAAAGCCGAAGCGCCCGTTCGCATCACGCTGCAGCGAGGTCAGGTCATACAGGGCCGGAGACAGCTGCGTCGAGGGCTTGGATTCTTCCGTCACCTCGCCGGGCTGATTGCGGCACGCGGCAACGACGCTTTTGGCGGCCGCCTCGGACCAGAGCCGTGAGTCGCGGCGCTCGGGGTCGGTTTCATCCCGCGTGAAGGTCTGATCAAACCACCGGCCCTCGTACAAACCGGCTGCGGCGACGAAGGTCGCGCGAACTTCCCAGTAATCCCGGGAAACGAACTTGCGGATCTGCTCCTCACGGCGGGCAACGATGGCAAGCGTCGGGGTCTGCACGCGACCGACCGGGGTCTTGAAAAAGCCCCCGTCCTTGCTGTTGAACGCTGTCATGGCGCGCGTGCCGTTGATGCCGACCAGCCAGTCGGCTTCGGCGCGCGAACGGGCTGCGGCTTCCAGAGGCTTCATGACCTCATCCGGGCGCAGCTGCGTAAACGCCTCGCGGATCGCCGCCTGGGTCATCGACTGCAGCCAGAGGCGCCTCACGGATTTGTGCTGCCCCGCATATTGTTCAATATAGCGAAAGATCAGTTCGCCCTCGCGCCCGGCGTCGCAGGCATTGATGATGCTGTCGACGTCCTTGCGCTTGATGAGGCGAACGAGCATCTTGAGGCGCTCGGCCGACCTCTTGTCGGTCGGGCCGAGTTCGAACTGGGGCGGAATCACGGGCAGGTGCGTGAAACTCCACTTCCCCTTGACCGGGTCGTTAGGGGCCACAAGGCTCAGCAAGTGGCCAACGCTCGAGGAAAGCACGTATTGTTCGCTCTCGAAGTAGTCCCCCTCACGGGTAAACCCCCCAAGTGCGCGCGAGATGTCCATCGCAACCGACGGTTTCTCAGCAATGATGAGTGTCTTGGTCATTCTTGTCCAGTGTGTGACCCTGCCATATCGGAGACGGCTCCCGGGCCGACGCTAGCGCGGATAATAAGAGCCAAAATTGTTGCCGCGCAAGTTGGCATGCCTCGGGTCCTCCCCCCAGATGCGGGTCGCGAGGATCCAGAACTCCCCGACGGAGCGCGCCGCCAGGGGCTCAAAACCCAGGGCGCGCCACGCCTGGTCCAGCACGGCAAGAGGCTGTGCGATATCAATTGCGGCGGCACCGTTCTGCTTGGAAAGCTTCTGCCCGCTGGCATCCGTCACCAGAGGCACATGCAGCACGGACGGCAGAGGATAACCCAGTATTCCCGCCAGCACCCGCTGCCGGGCGGTGCTCCCCAGTAGATCCGCACCGCGCACGATGTGCGTCACGCCCTGGGCGGCGTCGTCCACCACCACCGCGAGCTGGTAGGCCCAGACGCCGTCGGCGCGGCGGATCACGAAATCCCCGACGGCCTGTGCGACGTCCTGCAGGACCGATCCGACCCAGCGATCTTCGAACCGAACCACGCCCTCGGGAACCCTCAGGCGCCAGGAAAGCGCCGTTCGGCCCGGGGGCACGCCGTTGCGACAGGTTCCGGGATAGGGGCGCTCGCCCTCCGGAAATAACCCTTGCAATCGCAGGACCGAATCGGCGATCTCCCTTCGTGTGCATCCGCAGGGATACACGAGATTCGCGCCGCGCAAGGATTCGAAGGCCGCCTCATAGGCGGCAAGGCGCGCGGACTGGGCCATGACGTCGTCGTCCCAGTGCATGCCAAGGGCTGTCAATTGCTGCAGGATGACGTCGGTCGCTCCGGGCACGTTGCGCGGTGTGTCGAGATCTTCGATGCGCAGCAACCAGCGCCCGCCATGCGCCCGGGCATCAAGATAGCTGGCGACGGCCGCAACGGCGGAGCCCGCATGCAGGGGGCCGCTGGGGCTGGGCGCAAAACGTCCGGTATAGGTGGTGTTACCGCGCAACGCCGCCTTTCAGTGGAGAAGCCGATCGTCGTCGTCGCGCAGAAGCTCTTCGAGGATCAGGTGATCCACTTCGGATTCCTGGCTCCAGAGCACCATCAGCGCGATGATCTTCATCTTTTGGAGCGAAATGGGCGAATCGGCTGCGGCCATGGAGCGATCGATGACGATTTCCCGCAACGCCGGGGAAAGCGCGCCGGTCGCCTCAAGGAAAGTGATAAACCCGATCGCCGCAGAGCCAAGATGCCGGGCTTCGGATTCCGCGTACACCCGCGTTCCGCTCCCGGGGGATTGCGCCAGACCGACGCACTGCTCGGTGGTCTCGGCCAGACCGACGAGCCAACCCAGGGCGTCGTCGATGTCTTCGTGCTCGAAGCCAGCGGCCACCAGACGTTTCGCCAACACATCCGCAGAGGGGCAAGCCTCAGGGTTGTAGTAGTTTTCGAACAGGTATACCAGAATATCAAACATATGCAAAAACCGGCCGCCTGTTACTGACCGAACACCGGGTGCCAGTGCCCGTAGTCTGGATTTTACTTTACGCCCAAAAGATCACGCCGACAATGCCCCTGTTCCAAAATCAGACAGTCTGTGCGATCAGTCGCTTTGCGCCCCGGAGCGGCGCACCGCCTGCGCCCATTTGTCGACCTCGGTGCGCAGGAAAACTGCGGTATCGGCCCGCGTCTTGGGTAGCGGCTCGGCACCCTTGTCGCGGATGTAATCCTGCAACGCAGGCCGCGCCAGCGCTTCGGTAGCTGCCTTGTTGAGGATGTCGAGCACCGCCGGCGGGGTCCCGCGCGGCGCCAGCAACGTGGCCCAGCCGATCGCCTCGAACCCGGGATAGCCGGATTCGGCGACGGTAGGCACCTGCGGGAGCTGCGGCACGCGGGTGGCGGTGGTCACTGCCAGGGGAATCGCACGACCCGCTTTGATGTGCGGCATGGCCGCCGTCACCGAGTCCGCCATGAGGGGCACCTGGTTGCCGAGGAAATCGGCTTGCGCCGGCCCGCTGCCCTTGTAGGGAATGTGCCGGATCTCGATATTCGCGGCGGCCTTGAACATTTCTGCCGACAGGTGCTGGGTGCCTCCGACGCCTGCGCTTGCATAGGCGAGTTCGTCCGGATGCGCACGGGCGCGATCGACGAGTTGCTGCAGCGTCGTGATCCCCGAGGCTGGCGTCGCCAGCAGGACCAGGGGCACCAGGAACACGGTCGTGATGGGATCAAAGTCCCGGACAAGGTCATAGTTCAGCTTGCGGTAAAGCGTCTGGTTCACTGCGGCCGCACTGCCGGCCACGACCAGCGTGTAGCCGTCGGGCTGGGCGCGGGCGACCTGTTCCATGCCGATATTGCTGCCGGCACCCGCCCGGTTTTCGACGATGACAGGCTGGTGCAGGATCTCGCCCATGCGTTCTCCCAGCGCGCGCGCGAAGATGTCGGTGGCCTGCCCCGGGGGGAAAGGCACGACAAGCCGCAAGGCATGATCGGGAAATGCCTGCGCGTGTGCGACTGCGCTCGCCAGCGCGAGCACCCCCAGCGAAAAGATCCGGCGCATCCTCATCGTCATTCCACGCTGATCAGTGAGGCACCATCGGTCACCTGGTCGCCGACGGCGAAAAACACCTCTTTGACCAGGCCAGCGGCAGGCGCGGAGATCGTGTGTTCCATTTTCATTGCCTCCATCACGAGCAACGCCTGTCCGCGCTTGACCTTGTCGCCCGCCTTGACATGCACCGCAATGATTTTGCCGGGCATTGGCGCGGTCAGGCCGCCGGCGTGCTCGACATCTTCGTCACCGGCGTGGGCCAGCAGATCATGCAGCACCAGCGCCGTGCCGCGTCCGTCCTCGAACACCTGGAGCTTTTCGCCCTGAATCACGATCGTACCCGCAATGCGTGCCGAACCCAGCGTCAGGTCGATGTGGTGGACGCCGGCGACCTCGCCGGGACGATCGACCCACCGCGCCGCCATCACCGCCTCACCGATCGCGAGCGTCTGTCCGCTGCCGTCGCGCACCAGCGCGACGCTGTGGCGGGTCTCGCCATCGAGCACCGTGAACGTACGCCGATACTGCCCTGACAAGCGCCATCCATCGACGATGCCCCAGGGATCGTCGTGCTGCACACGGCCTTCGCGCTCGGCGCACACGACCCCGGCGACCGCCAGTGCAAGCGCCTCGCGTGAGGCGGGGCCGCGCTTGGGCAATAGGGTCTCGCGCCGGCGTTCGATCAGGCCGGTGTCGAGATCGCCGTCGGCGAACGCCGCATCGGTCATCAACCGGCCGAGAAACGCCACGTTGGTGTGCACCCCGACCACCTGCGTCTGCGCAAGCGCACGGGCCATGCGCGCGCGCGCCTGGTCGCGATCGTCGCCGCGCACGATCAGCTTGGCGATCATCGGATCGTAGAAGGGAGAAATGGTGTCGCCCGTGCGCACGCCGCCATCAACCCGGACGTCGCCGTTCGTGAACGACACATGCTCGGGCAGTCCGAGGTAGGACAGCCTGCCCACGGAAGGCAGGAAGCCCTTGTCGGGATTTTCCGCGTAGATGCGGGCCTCGATGGCATGGCCCTGAAACCGCAGTTCATCCTGCAGCAGCGGCAGACGCTCGCCGCACGCGACGCGCAGTTGCCATTCGACGAGGTCGACGCCGCAGATCATCTCGGTCACCGGATGCTCGACCTGCAGCCGGGTATTCATTTCCATGAAATAGAAGCGACCGTCGGGTTCGGCGATGAACTCGACCGTGCCCGCGCCCACGTAGCCCACCGCGCGCGCGGCCGATACCGCCGCTTCGCCCATCGCGCGCCGGCGCGCGTCGGTCATCCCGGGGGCCGGCGCCTCTTCGATCACCTTCTGGTGGCGGCGCTGCACGGAGCAGTCCCGCTCGAACAGATAGACGCAATTGCCCAGGGTGTCGGCAAACACCTGAATTTCGATGTGGCGCGGCTTCTGGAGGTAGCGCTCGATGAGCACGCGGTCGTCGCCGAAGCTCGAGCTCGATTCGCGTTTGCACGAGGCGAGCGCCTCTTTGAACGATCCCGTCTTTTCAACGACGCGCATGCCCTTGCCGCCGCCGCCGGCGCTCGCCTTGATGAGCACGGGGTAGCCGATCCTGTCGGCCTGCGCATGCAGGAAATCGGGATCCTGGTCGTCGCCGTGATAACCCGGCACCAGCGGGACGCCCGCCTTCTCCATCAGCGTCTTTGCCGCGGATTTGCTTCCCATCGCTGCGATCGCGGCGATGGGCGGCCCCACGAAGGCAACGCCCGCATCGGCGCAAGCCTGCGCGAAGCCTTCGTTCTCCGAAAGGAACCCGTAGCCCGGATGCACGGCTTGCGCGCCCGTGGCGAGGGCTGCCTGAAGGATCACGTCGGACTTGAGGTAGCTCTCGCGCGCGGGGGCTGCGCCGATATGGATCCCGACATCGCACGACGTGACGTGCTTAGCGCCCGCATCCGCGTCCGAATAGACCGCCACGGTGCGGATTCCGAGTCGCCTCGCGGTCGCCGCGACGCGGCAAGCGATTTCGCCGCGATTGGCGATCAGCAAAGTAGTGAACACAGTTGCTCCTTGATTCTTTTCCTACATGCGGAACACGCCGAAGCGCGTGTCCGCGATGGGCGCGTTCAGCGCCGCCGACAGGCCCAGGCCCAGCACCCGGCGCGTATCGGACGGGGCGATCACGCCGTCGTCCCACAGGCGCGCCGTCGCGTAATAGGGATGGCCCTCGCGTTCGTACTGGTCGCGAATCGGGGTCTTGAAGGCGTCTTCTTCCTCGCGCGGCCATGCACCGCCCCTGGACTCGATGCCTTCGCGGCGCACGGTGGCCAGCACGCTCGCGGCCTGCTCGCCGCCCATCACCGAAATCCGCGCGTTGGGCCACATGAACAACAGGCGCGGCGAATACGCGCGCCCGCACATTCCGTAATTGCCGGCGCCGAACGAGCCCCCGATCAGCACCGTGAACTTCGGCACCGCCGCAGTCGCGACCGCCGTCACCATCTTGGCCCCGTGGCGTGCGATTCCCTCGTTTTCATACTTGCGACCGACCATGAACCCGGTGATGTTCTGCAGGAACACGAGCGGGGTCTTGCGCTGTGCGCACAGTTCGATGAAATGCGCGCCTTTCTGGGCCGATTCCGAAAACAGGATGCCGTTGTTCGCAATGATGCCCACGGGCATGCCGTGAATGTGCGCAAAGCCCGTCACCAGCGTGGTGCCAAAGCGCGCCTTGAATTCGTCGAACTCCGAGCCATCCACCACGCGCGCGATGATCTCCCGCACGTCATAGGGCTTGCGCGTGTCGACCGGGATGATGCCGTTGATTTCCCCGGGGTCGTAACGCGGCTCGACCACCGGCCGCAAGGCCAGCGGACTCGGCTTCTGCCGGTTCAGGCGCGCGACCGCGTTGCGCGCGAGCTGCAACGCGTGCAGATCGTTTGCCGCAAGGTGATCGACGACGCCGGAAAGGCGGGTGTGCACGTCGCCCCCGCCCAGATCCTCGGCCGTGACCTCTTCACCGGTGGCGGCCTTCACGAGCGGCGGGCCGCCCAGGAAGATCGTGCCCTGGTTGCGCACGATGATCGACTCGTCGCTCATGGCAGGCACATAAGCGCCGCCCGCGGTGCACGAGCCCATCACGACGGCGATCTGCGCGATGCCCTGCGCGGACATGTTCGCCTGGTTGAAGAAGATTCGCCCGAAGTGGTCGCGATCAGGGAACACCTCATCCTGACGCGGAAGGTTGGCGCCGCCTGAATCGACCAGGTAGATGCAGGGCAGATTGTTTTGCTGTGCAACCTCCTGCGCCCGCAAGTGCTTCTTGACGGTCAGTGGATAGTAGGTGCCGCCCTTGACCGTCGCGTCGTTGCAAACGATGACGCATTCGACGCCAGAGACACGGCCGATTCCGGTGATGAGTCCGGCTCCGGGCGCCTCGTTGTGGTACATGCCGTTGGCTGCGAGCGGAGAAAGCTCCAGAAACGGTGTGCCCGGGTCGATGAGGCGCTCGACGCGGTCGCGCGGCAGCAGCTTGCCGCGGGCCAGGTGCTTGTGGCGCGCGGCCTCGGATCCTCCGAGCGCCGTCTGCTCGAGCTGTTGACGCAGATCGTCGACCTGGGCCTGCATCGCGCGCGCATTCTCGGCAAACTCCGGGGAGCGCGTGTTGATGCGAGTTTCTATCTGGGGCATTTCATCCACCCTGTCCGTGTCAAACCATCTCGATGGCCATGGCCACCGCTTCGCCGCCGCCGATGCACAGTGTCGCCACCCCGCGCTTGCCGCCCGTCTTGCGCAACGCGCCGACCAGCGTCACCAGCAACCGGGCGCCCGAGGCGCCGATTGGGTGGCCCAGGGCGGTCGCGCCTCCGTGAACGTTCACCCGATCATGCGCAAGGTCGAAATCCTTCATCGCTGCCATGGTGACCACGGCGAACGCCTCGTTGATCTCATAGAGGTCGACGTCCGATGCCTTCCAGCCGGTCTTGGCGAACAGGTTCTTGAGCGCGCCGACGGGCGCCGTGGTGAACCATGCGGGCTCTTGCGAATGCTGGCTGTGCGCCACGATGCGCGCCAGCGGCTTGATGCCGAGGCTGGCGGCCGTGGATTCACGCATCATCACAAGTGCCGCGGCGCCGTCGGAGATCGACGAGGCGTTGGCGGCGGTGACGGTACCGTCCTTCTTGAACGCCGGCTTGAGTGTCGGGATCTTCTCCGGCATGGCCTTCTGGGGCGACTCGTCCGTGTCGATCTGCGTATCGCCCTTGCGGCCCGCGACCGTCACCGAGGCGATTTCCCACTTGAATGATCCGTCTTCGGTCGCCGCGCGCGCACGCTTGAGCGACTCGAGCGCGAAGGCATCCTGGAGCTCGCGGGTGAATTCATACTTGTCCGCGCAAATCTCGGCGAACACGCCCATGGCCTTGCCGCGGTCATACGCATCCTCCAGGCCGTCGAGGGCCATGTGGTCATAGACCGTCGAATGCCCATAGCGGTATCCCTGGCGACCGCGCAGCAGCAGGTAAGGCGCGTTGCTCATGCTTTCCTGCCCGCCGGCCACGACGACGTCGGTCGATCCCGCCTTCAGCATGTCATGGCCGAACATCGCGGCCTTCATCCCGGAGCCGCAGACCTTGTGGACGGTCGTGCAGGCAACGCTGAGCGGCAACCCGGCGCCAAGCGCGGCCTGACGCGCGGGCGCCTGGCCCTGTCCGGCCTGCAGCACGTTACCCATGATCACTTCATTGACCTGGTCGGGCGCGAGCCCGGCACGCTCGACTGCCGCCTTGATCGCGATGGCGCCCAACTGGTGGGCGGCAAAGCCCGAGAGGCTGCCCATCATGACGCCCATGGGTGTGCGGGCGACCGATACGATGACGATTGGATCCGACATGGATTGCTCCTGTGTTGTTGTCTAGGGTGTTGAAACGATCGCGCGGCCCTGATTGTCCAGCCGCCGCTCCTGGTCGTAGGGAAAGAAACTGTCGATCTTGCCGATCGCGATCTGGTCGCGGCATTGTTGCCACCAGCGCGCCGTCAGCAAATCGGCGTGGTAACGCATGAAGGACTCGCGCACGCGGGAATCGCCCAGCAGGAAGATCCCGAACTCCTCCGGGAAGACGTCGTTCGAAGCGACCGAATACCAGGGCTCGCTCGACATCTCGGCTTCTTCGTTCGGCGCGGGCGGGATGACCCTGAAGTTCATCTCCGTCATGCGCTGGATCTCGTCGTAATCGTAGAACACGACGCGACCGAGCCGGGTGACACCGAAGTTCTTGTAGAGCATGTCGCCGGGGAAAATATTGGCCGCCGCGAGTTGGCGGATCGCATCGCCGTACTCGCGCACCGCGTGATCGCGCATCGCGTCCGTCGCGTGCTGCAGGTAGATATTCAGCGGGGTCATGCGCCGCTCGATGTACACGTGGCGCAGCACCACCGTGTCATCGCTGACCTCGATCAGGCTCGGCACCAGCGCCCGCAGCTCGTCGAGCATGGCCTCTGAAAACCGGTTGCGCGGCAATGCGACCTGCGAATATTCCCACGTATCGGCCATGCGCCCGACGCGATCGTGCAGCTTGACCATCTGGTACTTGAGCCGAACGGTCGCGTGATCCATCCCGTCCTTGGAGATCCGGTCCTTGATGAGCTTGAACACATACGGATACGACGGCAGGTCGAACACGCACATGACCATGCCCTTGATGCCGGGCGCGATGTCGAACTGATCGTGGGAATGCGCAAGATGCTGCAGGAAATCCCGGTAGAAAAGCGTCTTGCCCTGCTTTTGCAGGCCGATCATGGTGTAGAGCTCGGCCTTGGGCTTGCGCGGCAGCAGTGTGCCCAGGAAATGCACCGTAGCGGCCGGGACTTCCATATCGACCAGAAAATACGCGCGCGTGAAGCTGAAAAGCGTCGACAGATCATCCTCATCGCGCAGCAGCGCGTCTAGCCGGACCTGGCCTGCCGGCGTGCGAACCAGCGGTATCGCGAAAGGGAAGACGCTGCCGAGGTTGACCAGACGACCGACGATGTAGGCACCCTTGTTGCGAAAGAACAGCGTGCCCAGCACGTTGAGCTGGCAGTCGGGCGCAACGCGGTTGCCGCTGGCGCGCGCAATCAGCCGATTCAGGCGGCGCACCGCAAGCCGGGCCACCAGCCGGGCATCGCGCGGCAAATCTTCGAAGGGCGTGGCCAGGCCGAAATCGGCGACCATGCGGATCAGCGTTTTGCGCAATCCGTCACGCGAGGGATAGTACGAGCGGTAGACCGGACGCTCGCTATCGAGGTAGTCGGTCGCGACTGCCGGGCGCACGAACAGGAAATCGTTATGGAAGTAGTCGCGGTGCAGCACGCGGCACGACACGGAATTGAAAAACGTTTCCGCGCACTCAGGCTGGCGGTGATCCGCCAGTAACTGCACATACACCGTTTTGATGGCCTGCCAGAACGCACGCTCGGCCGGCTGCATGACCGTGTCGGCTCCGACGGCGACGTCTTGCGTGGCGTGCCTGAGCGCCTTCTGCACCAGGTTGATGCACTCGCGCACGCGCATGTCGTAATACTCGATCCGCTCGCGCGACAACTGCGCGATGCCGTGCCAATCCCCCGACTCGAACAGCGCCTTTGCGCGCTGGGCGCCATAGCGAAACAGCGCATAGTGCCGGTTGAAGCCCGCCAGGATCATCGCAGCGATCTCCGCCGGCGCAGGTCCTGCGGGCCGGACTTGCGTGACGGTCCTGGTGTCTGCTGTGTCCTTCATCGCGCGTTGGCCCTCGCCGTTTTGCAGTTCAGGTCATGCCGGCCACGAGGGTCGGCACCCCTTTGGCCGCCCCTACATGGTTTCGTTGAACAACTCGCGACCGATGAGCATGCGCCGGATTTCACTGGTGCCCGCGCCGATTTCGTAGAGCTTCGCATCGCGCCAGTATCGTCCGAGCGGGTATTCGTTGATGTACCCATTACCGCCAAAAATCTGGATGCCCTCGCCGGCCATCCAGGTCGCCTTCTCCGCACAATACAGGATCACGGCGGCGCAGTCTTTGCGCACCTGCCGGACATGCTGCGGGCCCAGGCGGTCGAGGTTCTTGCCAACGGTATAGCAAAATGCCCGGCATGCCTGCAGCGTCGTGTACATATCGGCCACCTTACCCTGGATCAGCTGGAATTCGCCGATCGACTGGCCGAACTGCCGCCGGTCGTGAATATAGGGAATCACGTTGTCCATGACGGCCTGCATGATCCCGACCGGGCCGCCGGTCAGCACGGCGCGCTCGTAATCGAGCCCGCTCATCAGCACCCTGACGCCGCCGTTCACCTCGCCAAGCACGTTCTCGCCGGGCACGCGACAGTTCTCGAACACCAGCTCCCCGGTGTGACTTCCCCGCATCCCCATCTTGTCGAGCTTTTGCGCGATGCTGAAGCCCGGCATCCCTTTTTCAACCAGAAACGCCGTGACGCCCCGCGCGTTGGCCTCGGGATCGGTCTTGGCGTACACCACGAGCGTGTCGGCATCCGGCCCGTTGGTGATCCACATCTTCGTGCCATTCAGGACGTAGTCCGGCCCGCTCGGATCGGCGCGCAGCTTCATGCTCACGACATCGGATCCGGCGCCAGGCTCGCTCATGGCCAGTGCGCCGATATGTTCGCCGCTGATGAGCCTGGGCAGGTACTTGCGCTTCTGGGCCTCGCTGCCGTTGCGGTTGATCTGGTTGACGCACAGGTTGGAGTGCGCGCCATAGGAGAGCCCGATCGAGGCGCTCGCCCGCGAGATTTCCTCCATTGCCACCATATGCGCCAGGTAGCCCATGTTGGCCCCGCCGTATTCCTCGCTGACCGTCATCCCGAGCACGCCGACCTCGCCCATCTTGCGCCACAGGTGCATCGGAAACTGATCCGTACGATCCGTTTCGGCGGCGAGCGGGGCAATCTCGGCTTCGGCAAAAGTCCGCACGGCATCGCGCAGCATGTCGATATCTTCGCCCAATTCGAAATTCAGTCCAGGCAGTTGCATGTGTCCTCCGGGATAACGCGTTTTACCCATGATCGTTTGTCCGTTAGTTTACGTTTACGTAAACGTAAAGCAAACCTCGGGCAAACCCTTATGTTTTTTTACTCAGCAGCATCTCGCACTGGTCTTCCTGGGTGGCGATTTCACCCAGGATTTCCTCGATGTCATGCTTTTGCTGCTCCAGGGTCGCGCGCTGCGACTGCAGCACGGACAAGTAATGCTTGAGTTGGGCGGTCGTATCGCGCGGCCCGTCGTACATGTCGATCAGGTCGCGGATCTCGGAAAGCTGCAGCCCAAGCCGCTTGCCACGCAGGGCGAGTTTGAGGCGGGTGCGGTCGCGCGCCACGTAGACCCGGTTGCGCCCTTGCCGCGCCGGGCTCAGGATGCCCTGATCCTCGTAGAAGCGGATCGTCCGGGGCGTGATGTCGAACTCCTTGGATAGTTCGGAAATCGTCCAGGTCGCTGTGGGCATAAAGGATAAGCGCTGAGCGCGGTTAGATTGGCAGTTTACGTAAACGTAAATTATGATGGCCTGATCTTGCCGTCAAGTCTGGAGAACATAAAAAGTGAATCCCCTCGAGCAGCAGTTGCAATATCCCGTGGGCGACGTCATGCCCGAACCGGGCAGCTCCATGGAGCTTGCGCCCGGCGTGCGCTGGGTGCGGATGCCACTGCCTTTCGCGCTCGACCACATCAACCTGTGGCTGCTGCGCGATTGCATCGAGGGGCGCGAGGGCTGGACAATCGTCGACTGCGGCATCAGCCGTGACGAGGTCAAGGTGCTGTGGGAGCAGATCTTCAGCACGCAACTCGAAGGATTGCCGGTGTTGCGGGTGGTGGTGACGCACATGCACCCCGACCACATCGGGCTTGCGCACTGGCTGTGCGAGCGCTGGGGCTGCGCACTGCATGTCAGCATGACCGATTACATGGCTGGGCGGCTCTGGTCGGCGCTCAACGACGGGGGTGCCTCCGGCGGCGAAAGCGCGGTGCGCCACTTCGCGCGTCACGGCCTCACGGATCCGGATTCGCAGGAAAAGATCCGCGGGCGCTCCTCCTATTACGGCGAGCTCGTGCCAGATCTCCCCCGCAGCTTCATTCGCGTGAGGCACGCAGATAAGCTCGAGATCGGCGGCCATGACTGGGAAGCGATCGCAGGCTTCGGCCACGCACCAGAACACATATCGTTCTACTGCGCGGACAAGCGCGTGCTGATTTCCGGCGACATGGTGCTGCCGCGGATCTCGACCAACATCAGCGTGTTCGACTTCGAACCGATGGCCAACCCGCTGCCGCTCTACCTGAACTCGCTGGATGCGTACGGCCCCCTGCCACACGACGCGCTCGTGTTGCCTTCGCACGGGCGGCCCTTCCGCGGCCTGCACGAGCGCATCGCGCAACAGCACGCCCACCACGCCGACCGGCTGGCCGAGGTCATCGAAGCCTGTGTGACGCCCCAGTGCGCCGCGGATATCGTGCCAGTCCTGTTCAAGCGCAAACTGGACCTGCACCAGATGACATTCGCGATGGGCGAAGCGCTCGCGCACCTGCACGCGCTTTACTATGAGGGGAAACTCACCCGGTGCGTCGGCGACGATGGCATCATCCGGTTTGTGAGAACCTGATCGATTTTCATCGACGCCCGATCGACGGTCAAACAAGGAGCGGCCTTGACCCATCATCTCGACACCCGCCTGCTACACATCGGCAGCGCACCCTTCGACCCGGAGACCGGCACCGCGCCGGTCAGCCTTCCTTCGATCCGCACCAGCACGGTGAGGTTCGAATCACTTGATGCGCTTGACCGCGCCATGGCCCGCCGGCTCGCTGGCGAGCGGGCGATCACATACGGGCGCTCGGGCATGGATACGCACCGGTCCCTGGAAGACATCTTCATGCAACTCGAGGGCGGCACGTATTGCGTGCTCGCGCCTTCCGGCATGGCCGCGATCAACATCGCGTTCCTTGGGCTGCTCAAGAGCGGCGATCACGTACTGGTGGCCGATTGCGTCTACGGGCCGGTGCGCAATCTCGATCGCACGCTGCTGCGCGGCCTGGGCATCGAGGTCAGCTATTTCTCGCCCGGGCGCGATGACGTCGCGGCGCTCGTCCGCGCCAACACGCGACTGATCTACGTTGAATCGCCCGGTTCGCTGTTGCTCGAAATGCTCGACATGCCGGCGCTGGCCGCCATCGCGCAGGAGCGCGGGGTTCTGCTCGCCACCGACAACACATGGGGCTCCGGTTATATCTACCGCCCGCTGGCGCTTGGCGCCGACGTGTCTGTCGTTGCGGGCACGAAGTATATCGCCGGGCATTCCGACGTGATGCTCGGGGCCGTCGTCGTGAAGGACCCCGCAGTCGCTGCGCGCATTCACGCCGCGCAGTATGCGATGGGCAACTCGATCAGCGCCGACGACGCCTGGCTGGCAATGCGCGGCGTGCGGACGATGGCGGTGCGCATGCCCCAGCACGCGCGCAACGCGCTCGAGGTCTGCAAGTTCCTGGACTCGCGCCCCGAGGTGTCCCGCATCTTTCACCCTGCCTGGCCGAAGGATCCGGGGCACGCGCTATGGCAGCGCGACTGCACCGGCTCGAACGGCATGCTGTCATTCGCGCTTCATTGCACACCGAAGGAGGCGCGCGCATTCGTCGATGCGCTGACGCTGTTCGGTATCGGATTTTCCTGGGGGGGGTTCGAGAGCCTGGTGCAACTCGTCGACCACGGCGCGCTGGCGTCGCACTCATACTGGGGCAGCAACGAGCATGCCCTCGTGCGATTGCATATCGGCCTGGAGTCGACCGACGATCTGATTGCAGATCTTGGCCAGGCGCTGGACCGCATCGGCGCGCCCGCCTGAACGCGCACGGCAAACGACGACGGATCGTCGCGGCCCGCCCGATCCGGTGCGTGACAACCCTCGCCCTTCAGGGCGGGGATGCCAACGGCGCGCGCTACTTGGCGGCGCGCACCTGCCTGATCAGGGCATCGGCCTGGTCAATCGTTTCCTGGTAGCCGCCCGCCTCGGAGGGCGAAACGACGTAGCGGCCAGCGACCGCGATCGACGGCGTGCCCTGAATCTTGTAGGCGTTGACCAGCTGGTCGGCGCGGCTCGTCTTGGAATTCACGCCAAACGAATCGAACACCGCTTCGAACTTGGCGCGATCCACGCCTTGCGCAGTCACCCAGGCGACGATGTCGGGCTTGGTGAACACGCGCTTCTTTTCCTCGTGAATCGCCTGGAAGACCTTGGCGTGCAGATCCATCCGATCCATCGCCTCAAGCGAGTAGTACAGCTGCTGTAACGGCCGCATGCTCGCGTTGAACGCGACCGGCACGCGCTTGACGACGACATCCGCCGGCAGGCCCTTGATCCACTTCTCAAGCAACGGTTCAAGCACCGCGCAGTGCGTACAGGAGTACGCGAAAAACTCCAGCGCTTCAACCTTGCCGGGCTCCGTCGGCTGCGCAGGACTGAGCTCCATGTACTTCTTGCCCCCAGGCGCACCCTGCGCCAGCAGCGTCGCGCTGAACAGCGTCAGGACACAGGCTGCCAAAACCATCCAAATACGCGAAATCTGTGAAAAACCCATTTTGATGAACACCTTCTATTGACGAACGACGGTAGCTGGAATTTTTTCTTCGCCGAGCCTGGCGCGTGTGCGGTTCATGTCGTCGATACGCGCGAACGGCCCGACCCTGACACGGTTGACCTGCATGCCGTTGACCTCGGCGCGCTGGATCTCGACCGGCATGCCCATCATGATGATGCGCGCGCGCAGCGTCTCGGCATCCTCAAGAACGCGGAACGAGCCGACCTGAAGGAAATAGGCGCCGGATTGCCCTGCCGCCCCGGGGGACGCACCGGACACGGTGCCGGACGACGTGCCGGATGAAGCGCTTGTCGACGGGGATGGCTCCGCAGGCGCGGTGGATTGCGAAGCCCGGGGCGACGAAGGCGCCGGGGTTGCAGGCGTGCTGCTGCCCGGGCGCTTGAGCGTGGCGATGAGCGCGCCGAGATCGTCGGGCGGCGCGTTCGACTTGCCCGATGACTGCGCCGGTGCGGAAGGAATGGGTATCAGGGGCGCATCGCCCATACCCGGTGGCGGCACGCCCGATGCGTCGTGACCCGCCAACCCCGCATTGGGATCGGGCGCGTTGCGCGGATCCGGGGCTGCCCGCGAATCCGGCGTGCGGCTGGCCTTGTCCACGAAGGGCATCGGCGCCTTGATCACGTAATAGGCGACGGCGGCCGCGACCGCAAGGCCGAGCAGCACACCGGCCAGGACGCCGTACAGTACGCTGCCAGAGGACTTTTGTTTCGCCATACGACGATCTTACATCCGTTCAGGGGCCGAAACGCCCAGCAAAGCCAGGCCATTGGCGAGCACCTGCCGGGTGGCATCGGCAAGGCGCAATCGCGCCAGGCGCAGCGCTTCGTCATCGACCAATACCCGCTCCGCGTTGTACCAGCCATGGAAATCCGCGGCACATTCCCGCAACCAGAACGCAACCAGGTGAGGCGAAAGCTCCTGCGCAGCCTGTGTCACCAGCGCCGGAAATTCGGCCAGCCGCTGCATCAGCGCAAGCTCGGTCGGCGCCTCAAGCGGCTCGACCGAAGCCTGATCCAGCCGGGCACGGCCGACAGCAGCCGTGGCAAGCATCGAGCAGATCCGGGCATGCGCGTACTGAATATAGTAGACCGGGTTTTCCTCGCTTTGCGAGCGGGCGAGATCGACGTCGAACACGAACTCGGTATCCGCGCGGCGCTGGATGAGGAAGAAACGGACCGCATCGCGGCCGACCCAGTCGATCAGGTCACGCAGCGTGACATAGCTGCCTGCCCGCTTGGAAATCTTGACCTCCTCGCCACCGCGCACGACCTTGACCATCTTGTGCAGCACATAGGCCGGATAGTCACCGGGGATGCCCAGGTTCAGCGCCTGCAGGCCCGCGCGCACGCGCGCCACCGTACCGTGGTGATCGCCGCCCTGGATATTGATGGCACGCGTGAAGCCGCGCTGCCATTTGGTGACGTGATAGGCGACGTCGGGCACGAAATATGTGTAGCCGCCCTCGGACTTGCGCATCACGCGGTCCTTGTCGTCTCCTGTGCCAAGCTCCGTGGAGCGCAACCAGAGCGCTCCGTCGGCTTCGTAGGTATGGCCGCTGGCCACCAGTTTGTTGACCGTGTCCTCGACGCGCCCGGAGGTATAGAGCGAGCTCTCGAGATAGTAGTTGTCAAAGGCCAGGCCGAAGGCCTGGAGGTCAAGATCCTGCTCGCGGCGCAGATAGGTCACGGCGAACCGGCGGATGTTGTCCAGGTCATTGATATCGCCGTTGGCCAGCACAGGCTCGCCATCGCTGGCGGCAACCGTCTTTTTTGCCAGGAAATCGCTGGCAACATCGCCGATGTAGTCGCCGCGGTAACCGTCGGCGGGGTATTCGGGCGCGGCGGGATCGATGCCCCGCGCACGCGCCTGGACGCTGATGGCGAGATTATTGATCTGGTTGCCGGCGTCGTTGTAATAGAACTCGCGGCTGACATCGCTTCCGCTGGCATCGAACAGACGGCAGAGCGCATCGCCCAGGGCCGCCTGGCGTGCGTGCCCGACGTGCAGGGGACCCGTCGGGTTGGCCGAGACGAATTCCACCAGGACCTTTTGCTGCTTGCGCGGCGCGCGTCCAAAGCCCTCGCCCTGACTCGTGATCGCCTGCAGAACGGCGCGCCGGGCGGCGAGCGTCAGGCGGAAATTGATGAACCCGGGGCCTGCGATTTCCGCGCTGGCCACGATGTCCGTCGCCACGGGATCGGCCATCAGCGCGTCGATGACGGCCTGTGCCAGCTCGCGCGGATTGCGGCGGGCCGGCTTGGCCAGCTGCATGGCCACGTTGCTCGCCAGGTCACCGTGGGCAGCGACCTTCGGACGCTCCAGGATGATCGCGGGAGTCGCGCCGGGAAGCGCGCGCGCCACGGCGCGCTCGAGACAGGAGATCAGGGTATGTTGTTGCTCGGGGAGCATGAGGGCGTTCGATGCGATGTAAAGCATTGAATTCTAGCGTGAATCGCCCACCCGGGGCTCGGGCCGGCCGCCCGCACGCCGGGATGCGCCTGCCGCGCAATGAAGGTTTCGACTTCGCTGCGCAACCGACGCCCCATCACCGGAAGATCGTCCTGGTGGCTCACCCACCGGAAGCCGTCGGCCCGGCTCACGCTTCGGTCGGAATTCTTAGCGGACCAAGATTGATATATTGTGCAATCTGTCTAAACCTGCTGGTCCAAGCCCATGCCCCTGTCTTACACACAAAACCTTGAGGATTACCACCTGTCACTCGCCTTTGCGGGGCAAGAGCGGGGTTTTTACATCGATGTCGGTGCAGGCCACCCTGTTGCGGACAATGTTTCGCTCTGGTTTTATGAGCGTGGCTGGAGCGGCATTGTTGCGGAACCCATTGCTGAACTTGCTGACTTGTATAAGAAAATCCGACCGCGCGATACGCTGTATCAAGGCTTGATTGGGCGCTCCGTTGGCGAGGTTGATTTTTTTCATGTGAATCGCTTGCATGGTTTTTCAACAACGATTGAATTGCATGCTGATGTCGCAAAAGAGTTTGGAGCAGACTATCAGCGCCTGACGTTGCCGATGCTCACGCTGGAAAAGTTATGCGATCAGTACCAGGTGCAGCAAATCGACTTCTTGAAAATAGATGTCGAAGGCGCCGAAAGCGATGTGTTGGCCGGTAACGATTTCAATCGTTTTCGCCCTAAAGTCATCGTGGCCGAAGCGGTAACGCCAGGAAAGGGTGAGCCCGCCTGGGAAGCTTACGAGCCACTGTTATTGGCGAATGGTTATAAATTTCGTTTATTTGATACGTTGAACCGCTTTTATGTTGCCCAGGAGTGCCCTGAGATTTTTGAGCGCTTGCCTGCAGAGCGTGCACCCTGGGGCGATGTCACCCACATGTACGAAATCGGACGTGCGCCAGAGATGGCGAATCATCCTGATTTTGCGCTGGCCCAGCAACTGGGACGTGGTTTTTGGGCAGCATTGCCTCATCTGGATCAAGAGGTTTTGAGGGACATTCTTGCCCGAGGCAAGCGTCCAAACGACATAACGACTTTTGATCAGGTCAGCTCGCCCGAGTTGCGCATTGCGCTTGGGCGTATTGCCTGCGGCTACGATGGTGGACAAGTTTTCAATGAGTAAGCGTGAATCGCCCACCCGGGGCTCGGGGCAACCGGCATTGCCGAGGCCGGCGGCGCCCCGGGAAGCACCCGACGCACGCCGACGTGCGTATCACCGCAACCCCATCGTGCGCTCGAGCCACTGCGCATAGGCCGCCATATCCACCCACCCGACCGCATCGGCGCCCTGCAGGCGCGGATGCGCCTGCCGCGTGATGAAGGTTTCGACTTCGCTGCGCAACCGACGCCCCATCACGGGAAGGTCGTCCTGGTAGTTCACCCAGCGGGAACCGTCGGCCCGGCTGACCCTTCGATCGGTATCCTGCATCCGGCGTGAAAAGACCGCGCGCTCGTCGTGAATGACGGGCGAGCGCACCGACGCGAGGCGCCCCGAGCCGTCGATCGCCACGCCGGCCGCGCGCGCCTGCCACTGCATCCACGCGAGCGCCACGTGCGACAGGTCGCCGGGGGTCGAGCCCGGCGAGGCTTGCGGCGTGAGATAGCCGCCCCCGATATCGGCGTGGGCACCGACAAACGGGCGCTCAATGACATTGGACGCTCCCTGCGCCGAGGTCAGCGGAAACAGCCATCGCCGTTCGTGCAGCGCGACGGCATGGGCCACCCACTTCCAGGCGGGTGCGATCGTCAGGTCAAAGGCGGCGTTGCCTGCGCCCAGCGCATTGAATTGCGCGACCGTGTCGAAAAGCCCCATGAACCGCAGGTCGACGCAATGCGAAACAACGCCATGCACGGGATGGCGGGCCCAGAAGCGTCCGTCGCGCACGTGCTTCGCAACCCGGTTGCCGAAATCCCGGCCCAGCGCAGCGCCCCGGGAGAACCCGACGACATCGAGCGCTAGCGTACGCCCCTGCTGCTGGTTCGCCAGCGCGTTGAGCAATCGCTCCCAGTGGCTGTCCACGCGCGTCGCGCCCGACCAGGCGAACGCCACGTCCGAGGTGTTCGCCGCAGCCGAGATCGTCCTCGCGGTGCCCGGCCCCGGCACGTAGTGAACCGCGCCGTCCCGGTAGGACTGCGCCATGAGCCATACGTTGGTGAGCGACTCTGGCCGATTGCCCGTGCCGTCGAACGCGAACAGCATGAGGCCCAGGGGATCGGCGTAGCGTCGGGGCTGCTGATCCGCATAGCCATAGAGGCTGTTGCCGGGAACCGGCCCCAGGGGATCCGGCTCCAGATAATGGCCCCAGCCAGGGTCGTACGTGCGCTGGACATTGTCGTGCCAGCCGGTCAGCGGGTCGGCGACCTGGCCGGGCAGGCGCAACGGCATGCGCAGATCGCCCGCTTCCTCCAGCAGTTGGCCCAGCGGGCTGAAGCGCCCCTGCCACCGGACGCGCCCCTGCATATCGGTCACGAGGCGCGGCAGACCGACCGGATCGGTGTGAATCATGTAGAGGTGCGCGCCCGATGGCGTGTAATCAATCATCGCAACCGGCACGTGGCGGGCGTGGAGGTAACGGCGCGTGACGCGCAACGTGCCGTCGATGGAATGCGCCTCGGCCGCAAGCCGGTAGTCGTCGTAAAAGTAGTGCGTACGAACTGTGCCGTCGTCGCGCCAGATGCGCTCGCCAATCGCGTTGTGACCATACTCGACCCGGATCGTCGGATGCTCAATGCGTGTAGCCCGGACAAGCCGGCGCTGTGCGCCGTATTCCGTCATGAAGCGGCCCACGCGCACGGGTTGCCCGGTCGCATCGCGCACGATGTCCGGGGCGAATTCATCGGCCCCGTCGCGCATCGCGCGCGCGGCACCCGAAGCGTCCCAGGCGATCTGGCGCATGGTCACGCGCACAGGCGCGAACGACCCTGGCTCCGTGCGCCACGTGCGAAATCCCGTCAGGCGGCCATCGTGATCGCGCAGATAGACCGTGCTTTGCCGGCCGTTGGCCGTCACGTCGTCTTCCCGGGCAACCCGGCCGCGCGCATCGTAGGACCTTGTCTGGAAGAAGGGCGCCGTGCCCGTGCCTGGCTGATACACCACCAGCGCGGCGAGGCCCGCCGGCGACATGACGCCCGCCGTCAGCAGACCATTCCCATGCCGCACGCCGGCCGCGGTGGCGTCGATGACAGGGCGGCGCACGCCGCCTGCATCCTCCCACGCGATGGAAATCAGGCGCCCGCCCGGCGTCCACGCGAAATGCACGCGCCCGCCCTCGGGCAGCACGTGCTCGGTTCGGCGCCCGCGCGCATCGTAGGCATAGCGTTCGCTCAGGCGCACGCCGGGCTGGCCGGACGCCCCCGGGCGCACGATGACGCGCGCGCGCAAGCGCCCCAGCCGGTTACGCCGCAGCGTCTGCGACTCTTGCGGATGCTGCACGACGACAGGCTGCAGACCGCGCCAGTCGATGCGTGTCTCGACCGTCTCGCCCGGCGCCGTGGCGCGGATGGTGACGATGCGGCCGTGGCGATCGGTGCGCCACTGCCAGCGGGCTGCGGCGCCAAACGCACGCTCGCGCAACAGCCCGTCGGCGCCATGCGCCAGCCGCTCCCCTGCGAGGCCCCTGGCGGTCCATGCGGTCATGAAGCCGGCGGCATCAAATTCAAGCCGCAGGCCAGGCCAGCCCGGCGCCGGCATCGATAGGGCGCGGATCTGCCCACGGGCGTCGTGCCGGGCTTCGAGGCCAAGCGCGTGATCGTCGAAGGCGATGGGCAGCCGCACCGGGCTCCCGATCTGCGCTCCGGGGATAAAAGCGTTCGCGCGCCCTGTCGGGTCGTATCGCCAGGATTGGGTGCGCAGCGAATGCTTCCCGTCTGCCGAGGCGATCGAGATGCCGGTCAACGCGTCGGCATGGCCCGATTGAAAGGCTGGCTCATGGTAATAGCGGCGCTGCATGCCGTCGGGGCGCGTCACCGCCGTCAACCGTGGCCTGCCGCCTTCGGGTAACTCAACGCGATAACGAAAAGTGCCGGCAGGCGTCTCCACCGCCCGGAGGATGGGGTGCCCGCCGGCCTCGCCGTAACGAAACCGCAGGCTCGCGCCCGAGGGATGCGCGGTCACCTCGTCAAGCGCCCCGGCCAGCGCCGATCCGCCAGGATGCCGGCGAGCCTCGATGCGTCCACTTGCGCCGTGGTCGATCCGGGAAAGCCTGCCGTCGCGATCAAAGTGCAGCGCCGTACCCTGGGGCCAGCGCCAGCGCCACCCATCGCCAAGCATCCGGATGCGGCCATGCTGTGGATCAACGGCACGGCAGCCCGGGGCGAGGGCGCCTGCGGCAGCACACGAAAAATCCAGTCGGCTGCCATCGGCCTGCACGATCTGAATGCCATCGGGCATCCGGTAAAGCCGCGTGTCGTAAGACCAGGACCAGCCCCGCCCGAGGGCTCCCCCGCGCGGGTCCAGCGCGTTGTAGTGCCGCACGAGCTCCAGCCCCGGCGCCGACCACAGCGCCGGCATATCGGTATCGCGCTGGTATTTGTTGCCGCTGCGCCGATCGACGGGGTTGCCCATGCCGAAATCGGGGCCGGGGCGCGCCGCGCCCATCGTCGCGACTCCGCCCTGGGCGCAGGGATCGCCCATTTGGGTCGCAAGACACTGCGCCGGCTGCGCGCGCTGAGCGTCTCCCGATCGGTTCATGGGTGCCTGCGCAGCGGGAATTCCGGTTGGCCGCACGACACCGCGAGCCCAATCGGAAAGCGCCCGGGTCGCGTGCGCCTGCCCAGACAAAACCATCACCGCCGGCAGCAGGCACGTCAACATTGTTCTCAAGGCTTCCTCCCTTTGGGAAAAAGCCCCGAGCATGCCGGTTGGCATCGACCGCCGCATCAGTTAGTGTATGGTTGTCTCCAATGAGGAAATCACCATGCTAGTCACTTTCAGCAGCAAGGCAGGGGCCGACATCCTGATGCTGGGCGAACACGCCAAGCCCCTGCTTCGCATCGCCGGAAAAATCATCGAGACCCCGTTTCCGGCCCGTGGGGTGTTCGCCGCCGATCAGCTCCCCGACGCCATCGGCCGCCTGGAGCGGGCAATTGACGCCGATCATGCGCCGGCGCCGTCCGCCGACGAGGACGACGCAGGGGGCCCCGAAAACCGGATCGGCGTTTCCCTGCGCCAGCGGGCGTTCCCACTGCTCGACCTGATGCGGCGCGCCCAGAAGTCCGGGCACCCGGTTTTGTGGGAAGCGGGTTCCGGGTGGTAACGTCTTGGTTTGTGAACTGATTATTCTGGAGGCGGTCAATGCGCTGCGAGATTTCGTTCGTGTTCAGTCCACGGAACACGCTGGACGTGGTCGTCGACACCGATCCGACTGTTGCCGACGCTGCGGCTGCGCGAAAGTGGCTTGACGATACGTGGGAAGCGATGGGCTGCGAGCCCGTGCGCCCAAGCGGCAAAGTGCTATTGCTCGACAAGATCCTCGGGGTGACGGATGCCTATGGCTACAGCGCCCTGTCGTCGGACAGCGCCCGCGCGCAGGAACTCGCGCGCCACATCGCCCACGCGCTGGGCAGGCCGCGCGTCACGGTCGATCTGCCCGGGCTGCGGGTCGGCTACTAGCGGCGTGCCGCGCTCGCCCACCGGCCCGCGCAGCAGGCCCCCGGCCTAGTACGCCTGGTCAAACAGCGCGCGAAAATCGGCGGCCGTCGTGTGCCGCGGATTCCAGCGGTTGTAGTTCGCCTGCGCGCAGAGCGTGGCCATTTCGTCAAATGTCTCATGGCGCGCACCGACATCGCGCAAGCGCGCCGGAATCGACAAATCCCTGCACAACCGCTCGATCGCCTCGACGGCAGCACTCGCCGCGTCGAGCACCGGCAACTGCTGCACCGGGCGCCCCATGGCGGCCGCGACGCGGGCGTATTTTTGAGGATTGGCCACCAGGTTGAACCGCGCGACATGCGGCAGGCAGACCGCATTGGACAGCCCGTGTGACAAGTGAAAATACGCACCCACGAAGCGCGCCATGCAGTGCACGTTCCCAAGGCCCGTTTGCCCGAACGTGATGCCCGCAAGGGCTGATCCGCACAACATGTTCAAGCCAGCCTCGAGATTCTCGCGATTGGCGACGAACTGGCGGATGTTGGAGGCGATCAGCTCCATGGCGTAAAGATTGATCGCGTCGGTCATCAAATTGGCCCCGCGCGAAATATAGGATTCAAATGCGTGCACGAACGCGTCCATCCCCGAATGGGCCGCCACGTGGGCGGGCACCGTGCGCAGCGCAAGCGGGTCAAGGATCGCAACCGTCGCCGGGTTCAGCGCCGCGTGGCGAATCGACATCTTGAGATTTTTTTCCGTGTCGGTGATCACGCACGAGCCGGACACTTCGGATCCCGTACCCGCGGTCGTGGGAATCGCAATCAGCGGCAGGGGCGGGATCGAAAACTTTTCGATGCCCTCATAGTCGTGGATGCGCCCGCCGTTGGTGGCGAGGATCCCGACCGCTTTGGCGACATCGATGGTGCTGCCCCCGCCGATCGCGAGGATCACACTCGCACCGTGATCGCGGCACACCGCAAACGCGCGCTCGACTGTGATGGCACTGGGGTCTGGCTCGATATCGGTATAAGTGGCAATTTCGACGCCCGCTTGCGCGAGCAGCGCCGCGATCCCCTTGTAAAAGGGCGTATCGACCAGTGCCGCGTCCACGGCGACAAACAGGCGGTCACACGCCTGCTGGCGCATGACTTCAAGAATTCGCTCGTGCGCGCCCACACCCATAAAAATCCGGGTGGGACAAAAAAAGGAAGAAATGTCAGCGGGGATCATGGGCATTCTCGGTTCGGAAGGCAAAACGCCGTCCCGGGTGTTCTTGTGGGATTCCTGTTACTGATCAGGCGTCGCGCCAAGCTCGATGATCAGGGGTCTCCATCGGGCGACCTCGCTCTTGAGCAATTCAGCGGCACCCGGCGCCGTCTGCTGCACGGCAATGGGCGTCTCGATCCCGGAAGCCTCGAAGCGGGCGCGCACGTCCGGATCAAGCAGCGCCTGCCGCAGGCCTTCGCCCAACCGCGTCACGATCGGCCCGGGGGTGCCCGCAGGCACAAGGATCATATTCCAGATGTCGTATTGCAAGTCAGGAAACCCGGACTCGCCCGCTGACGGGACATCCGGAAGTGCCGCCAGCCGCTTACCGCGCAAAACCACGACGCCCTTGACCATGCCGGACTTGACATAGCGCACGGCGGTCGTGGTGCTTTCGACCATGTAATCGATGTGCCCTGCCATCACGTCATTGACCGCCTGGCCTGCGCCGCGGTAGTTCACGCCGTTGACCTTCACGCCCAGCCTGACGTTGATCAACTGGCCGCCGAGCCATGTGCCGGAGCCGACGCCCGCCGCACCGAAATTCAGTTTCGGCGCGTTCTGGCGCAGGTAGGCGGCAAATTCGTCAAGCCCGAGCGCCGGGAAATCCTTGCGGGCCGAGACGATCTGGGGCGCATCGCCCACCGACGCCACCGGGATGAAATCCCGCATCACGTCGTAAGACAGATTGCGATAGAGCGTCGCCGTCACGGCAAGGGTGCCGACGTTGCCGATCAGCATCGTGTAGCCATCCGGCGTCGCACGTGCGGCGCGGGTATTGCCGACCGTGCCGCCAGCGCCCGGCGTGTTTTCCACGATAACCGTCTGACCGAGGTTTTTTCCAAGACTCTCGGCGATCACCCGCGCCAGCACATCGGTCGGCCCGCCCGCCGCAAAGGGGACGATCAGCGTGAGCGGCTTTTCGGGAAACCCTGCCGCGCAGGCCCCGCCGCCCGCAAACATGAGCGCGCCAAGCATCGCTGCGCGGAAAATCCTCGCACATGCTCGTGCGCCTGTCCTGGTGATTGCTTTCATGACGATGGGCTCCGGTTCACTCATGTTGCACTGCGCTGGGGTGCCAGGTCGATCGCCGCCCCGGGCGCCGGCCACTCGCCGGGCGGGCGCCGAAGCATCTCCGTGTGATCGGCGATCTGCGCCAGCACGCCAAGCGCCTGCGTCTCGTTGGCAAAGGTCGCCACGCCCCGCGCCCGAAACGCCGCTGCGACGGGCTCCTGCCACGCCGCGACCGCGACGGGCTTGCCCGTCAGCGCCTCGAACGCCGCCGCGTCGCGTGCGAACCGGTCGATGTCATAACCGGCGCCGGCAACGGGGATGTTGATGAAGAACATATCGGCCGCGGGATCGCCCGCCACGGCCGGCAGCACTTCACCGAACAGCCCGCTGTTGGTCAGCAGGGCGGCAGTAATGTCGATCGGGTTGCTCGTGGTGGCAAAGCCTGGCAGCGACTTGCGGATCGTCGCCTCGGTGGCGGGCGCGAGGCGCGCGAGTTGCAGGCCCAGCCTGTCGGCCGCATCGGCGGCCATCACGCAGCTTGCGCCCGAATTGCTGATCACCACGAGCCGACGGCCCGCCGGCTTCCATCCCTTGAGATAGCCCTCGGCCGCCAGCGCCAGCGCGTGCGGGTCATCCACACGGCAAATACCGTGCTGGCGAAAGAACGCTTCGACCTTCGCTTCGTCGTTGGGAAGCGATCCCGTATGCGAGGCCGCCGCCTTTTGCCCCACCGCCGTGCGGCCGGCCTTGACCGCGACGATCGGCAGCCCGCGCTCACGCGCGTAGGCCGCCGTGCGCGCGAGCACCTCGGGCTTGGCCACGCTCTCCATGTAGAGCAACATCAGCCTGATCTCGGGATCATGGGCAATGGCCCAGGCCATTTCCGACACGGTGACGTCGGCCTCGTTGCCCGTTGCATGCACGTGTCGCACCCCGATCCCGCGCCCACGCAGCAACCCGTACGCCATCGCGCTCATCCCGCCGCTCTGGCTGATGACCGCCACCGGGCCGTCCATGGGCGGGACTTCGATGAACATGGTGGAGAAACTCAGGATCGCGCCGCAACCGAAATTGGCCAGGCCCTGCGTGTTGGGCCCATAAACGCGCATGCCAGTGCGCGCGGCGATTTGCGCCCACTTGCGCTGCATCGCCTGGCCGGCCTCATCGACTTCGCCGAACCCCGAAGCCAGCACCACCGCCGCCTTTACGCCGAGGGCTGCGCACTCGTCCACCGCCGCGACCGCCGCATCACCGGCCACCACGATCAGCGCAACCTCCGGGACTTCGGGCAGGTCGGCCAGCTTCGCGTAGCACTTGAGTCCCTGCACTTCGGTTCGGGTCGGATTGACCGGGTAGATCTTGCCCTTGTACCCCTGGCGCTGCATATAAAGGATCGGCCGCCCGCCAATCTTGTTCGGGTTCTCGGACGCGCCGATCACCGCCACGGATCGGGGATTGAGTGCGGACTCTAAAAGCTCGGACATGGATTGCGTTCGCCTGGTAAAGAAGTTTGCTGAGGTCCCCGCCCTGGAGGGCAGGGCTTGCCGCGCGCCTGGTCAGCCGGGGGTGAAACGGATGAGCTGGCGCCCGAGGTGTTCGAAAAATCCGGCGCGCACGCGCTGGCCGATCGCCACGCCGGGGGCTGCGTGGCCCATCAGGCGCGCGCCTTCGTCGAGCTCGACGATCACCAGCGTGTACGGTGCCAGCGGTCGGTACTCATCGGACGGTGCGCGCTTGACCTCGGTGACGGCATAGACCGTGCCAACGCCCCCGGCGGTGCGCCATGCCAGCGCAACGCTGCCGCAGTGCTGGCAGGCATAGTGCGCGAGCGTCTGCGCCGCGCCGCAATCAGCGCATGACTGGTAACGCAGCTCACCCGCCGCGAGCCCTTGGACAAACGGGCGCGCCACTTCGGAAATGGATGCGGACATGATCAGGCCTCCCGCGAAAGAATAAGACTGACGTGCGAAGACATCACGCCCCCGTCGCCATGGGCAAAGGCATGGCGCGGCGCGCGGGCGATCTGTCGCCCTTCGGCCTGCCCGGTCATCTGGCGGTACGCCTCGACCAGATGCGCCATGCCGCCCGCCACGCCGCAATGGCCGAACGACAGAAGTCCGCCATGCGTGTTCAGGGGCTGCGCGCCATCGGCATAAAAGTCGCCGCGACGCAGCCGGTCCGCGGCCCCGGCGCGGGGCGCAAAGCCGGTCTCCTCCAGCAGCATCGCGAGCGTGATCGTGAACGAGTCATAGACCGCCAGGTAATCGATATCGTCACGGACAAGGCCCGCCTCGTCGAACGCGCGTGCGGCGGCAGCGGCGGCCCCGGTGTTCATGACGTCGCGCATTGCGGTCACATGCTGGTGAAAGTGGGCCTGCCCCGCGCCAGCCATGCGCACGGGCCCCGCATCGCCGGGCTCGACTGACACGACGAGCGCCATGGCGCCGTCGGAAATCGGGCAGCAGTCCATCAGCTTGAGCGGCGTGGCGATCGGCTTGGAGGCCAGGACATCCTCACACGTGATTGGCGTCGTCAGGTGCGAATCGGGATGCCGGATCGCGTTGTCGCGCATGAGCACCGCGAACTCGGCCAGGTCCGCCTGTGTGACACCGGTCTGGTGCATGTATCGCGACGCCATCAGCGCGTAATACGCCGGGACAGACCCGCCGTTGCCCACCTCGAAATCGGCGTCGCCCACCTGCGCAAGCGTCTGGATCGAGCTGTCGCGCGTCTGCCCCGTCAGCCGGTTTTCGCCCGCGACGACGAGCACATTGCGGCACCTTCCCGAACGAACCAGTTCGCGCGCCAGCATCAGCATCGCCGCACCCGTCGCGCCGCCCACCTGGAGACTGTGCGCATACGCTGGCCGCAGCGAGAAGCGCTCGCAAAACAGCTCGGACAGCATCAGGTGCGGCAGCGTGGTGGCATAGCCGCACAGCACCCCGTCGATGTCGCCGCGACGCTTTTGCGCGTTCGCCAGCGCCTTGCCTGCGGCCTCTGCCATCAGGTCGATAGCGCCGCGGCCTTCGTGTCGGCCAAACGCGGTGTTGCCCACACCGGCGATGTACGCGTTGTTCATCATCATCACTTCAGCGTTATGTTGTTGGTCTTTGCGACCTTACTCCACTTGGCGAGCTCGGCGCGAATGAACGCGCCGAACTCTTCCGGCGTGTTGCCAACAGGCAGCGCGCCCTGCTCGAAGAATAGCTTCTCGACCTCTGGCGTCTTGAGCACGGCAATCACGTTGCGATTGAGCTCGTCGATCACCGCGCGCGGCGTGCCGGCAGGCGCCAGCAGGCCGAACCACGCATCGACCTCGTAACCCGGCACCCCGGCCTCGGCCATCGTGGGAATCTCGGGCGCGCCCGGCCAGCGCTTTGACGTGGTGACCGCAAGCGCGCGCACCTTGCCAGCCTTGATGTAGACCATCGACGACGGCAGGTTGTCGAATGCGATCGGGATCTGACCGCCCATCAGGTCGATCAGCATCGGCGCGCCGCCCTTGTACGGCACGTGCTGCATCTTGATGTCGGCCATCGACTCCAGCAATTCGCCGCTCATGTGCGGCGAGCCGCCGTGGCTGGTTGAGCCGAAGTTGATCTTGCCCGGCTCGGCACGCGCCATGGCGATGAGTTCGCGGACATCCCTGGTGGGCAGTTCGGCATTGGCCAGCAGCACGTTGGGCGTGCTCGCCACGAGCGTGATCGGCGTGAAGTCGACCACCGGGTCGTAGGGCGGCGGATTTTGTAGCGCGGGGATGATGCCGTGCGACGCGATGCTCGCGAATACCAGCGTGCGACCATCCGGTGCCGCCTTGGCAACCTGCTGCGCACCGATCACGCCGCCGGCGCCCGCCTTGTTTTCGACCACGACCGCCTGGCCCAGACGCTCGCCAAGCCTTGGGGCGATCGCGCGCGCCAGCAGATCCGTGGTGCCGCCGGGCGGGTAGGGCACGACGATGCGGATGGTCTTGTCGCCGCCCTGCATGACGACCGGCGCCGGGACGAGCGCCTGCGCGATGCAGGCCATGGGTGCCAGCAAGGCGACGACCGCCGCCGCGGCCAGCCGACGCCGGGGAGCAGGGCGCTCAAGGATAGTAGGTGTCATGTTTGTGTCTCTCCCGTTACGCCCTGGCCGAAACCGCAATCGGCATCGCGTTGAAGTGCGCCGCGCGCACGATGCTGCGGCTATCGTGCCTCAAGCTGGTCGCGCCCGTGCAGCAATCCGGCCATCGTCTCGGGAACCTCGAGCTCGAAGCCCAGAATCGCGGCCGACAGCGCCTTGCCATAGTTGTCCAGGCACAGGCTGCGCGATACGCCGCCGCCCAAGGCCCCCTGGCAAACGAAGTTCATGGCGTGCAGGTTTTGAGCCTCGTAACGCGTGACGCAGCCCTTGATCGCGCCCGCGTAATAGGCTTTGAAGCGCTCCTCGGTGAGCTGCTCGCGCAACAATGGGTACAGTTCGGGCTCGTAGGCAAAGACTGCGATGTTCGACGTATCGCCCTTGTCGCCCGAGCGGCAATGCGCGACGTGCTGGAGTTTGACTTTCATGGTTCAGCTCTCGAAATAATTGACGGACGCGGGCACGCGTTCGCGTGGCACGAGCGCGGACCACACGCCGATCACCTCGCGCGTGCGATCCTGGTGCGGCACCCGCTTGCCGGTGTGCGCAATACCGGATACCGCCATCCCGTCAACCTCGCGCCCCACCTTGACGGCCTCCTCGCGCGTGCGCGTGCGGGCCGCGACGCGAACCGCGACCTCATAGGGCTCAGGTGCCCAGGCCGGCGTCGCGTCGCCATGAATTGCGTTCAGGCCGAGAAAATCGATCCGAACCTCTTCTGCCTTGAGGTTGACGATCTTGAAGCGCTCCTCGAGCACCTTCTTCGCAAGCTTTGCGCGCCGCAGCGCGCCAGGCCCGGCATAGAAGAACATGTCCTCGCCGATGAACCCTTCGGTGCAGCCAATCGATACCTTCAGCGTCGGCGTGCGGGGCTTGCCCCCGATGTGGGTCACGCGCACGCGAGCGGGTCCCACCTGCTCGAGCCTGGCCGTCGTGAAGTCGACAACCACGTCCGGCGTGATGTAGTTTGCCGGATCGTGCACCTCATACAGCATCTGTTCCTTGACGGTACGCAGGTTCACCGCGCCCCCGGTGCCGGCAACCTTGGTGATCACCGCGCTGCCGTCGGCGCTGACTTCGCAGATCGGGAAGCCGAAATTCCACGGCTCGGGTACATCCTTGAAACCCGGGTCTGAAAAATAGCCGCCGGTGACCTGCGCGCCGCATTCGAGCAAATGGCCCAGGCCCGTGCCCTGGCCAATCTTTTCATGGTCCAGCGGATCCCAGCCGAATTCGAACATCATGGGCGCAAGGAAGATCGACGGGTCGGCCACGCGCCCGGTGACGACGATCTGAGCGCCCGCCCTGAGCGCCTCGACGATCGGCTCCGCGCCCAGGTAGGCCTCGGCCGAAATCAGCGTCTCCTTGAGCGTTGCGGTCGGCTGTCCGTTCTCAAGGATGCGGTCAGTCAGTTCGAGCACGTGCTCGGTAATCAGGCTGCCGTTGACCGACGCGACCTTGACGCCGGGATAGCCGAACTCGCGCAGCCAGTGGACAATCCGGCGTGCCGCAGCATCGGGATTGATCCAGCCCTGGTTGGTGACGATCTTCGTGCCGCGCTTCATGCAGGCAGGCAGCACGGCGCGCATGCGGTCGTCGAGGTAGGTGTCGTAGCCTTCGAAGGACGGGTCGCGCCGCGCGCGCACCTGCGCGGCCGAGACGGTCGCCTCGGCCATGGTCTCGAAACAAAGGTAATCGAGATCACCCTTTTCGGCGTTGAGCGCGGCGGGCTCGACCCGGTCGCCCCACCATGCCGCGCCGGATCCAATTCTTATCGTGTCTTTCATTTTTCCCCCAAATGACCTCGCGCCGCGACGCGTCAAACCGTTGCAACCGCAGTCGTTGGCGAACCGACCGCGCCAGGCAGACGCAGCGGCGGCGCGGTCAGCAGGAAGCGGCTCCTGCCATTGGCCCGCAACCAGTGCGCCAGCGGCGTCAGGTGGAACATTTCACCCAGGTGAATGCCCTGCTTGAAGAGACAGTGCTCGTGCAGCGGCAGCGTGGCGCAGCAGCCAATATGGCTGGTCGCCGGATGCGCCTCCACGGCGTAGTTGTCGGCGATCAGGACGGCCAGGCCGCTGTCGCTGATCCAGTTGAGCAATTTTGCGTCGCGCCCGTCGAGCGCCGCGCCGAACTTGTCCAGGACCCCCGCGTCCGGGTTGCGGTTCATCTCGAGCAGCTTCTGGGCAAACCCCGTGTGCAGGCAGACCATGTCGCCGGTCTCGACGACGACCTTGTCCGCCTCGAGCACGCGCATCATCTGGTCGTAGCCGACGGCAACGCGCGTATCCCCCACGTGCGCGTGCAAGTCGATCATGACGCCGCGCCCCTGCACGCACGACTCGGCCATGTTCTGGATGCCCAGTTTGATCGCGTTGGAGGTGGACTCATGCTTTCCCGGTCCGGGGTACCCCGCGTCGGCACCGTCGGACGGCCCCACAACATCCTCGCCAGCCCGGTAGCCGTTGTAGTAGACCGCCTCGGGGATGCCGTCGCCGTTGGCGTCGAACATCGAGCCCACGTGTGCGAGGCTGTCCCACTGTGTCGAATATTGCAGGTGCATGATCACGAGGTCATCGCTGATCACGTCGCTTTGTGTCTCGTCGTCGGCAAAGAGCCGGTAGTTCATGTTGGGCCGGCCGTTGCGCAGTGTCGGGCGGATCACCGGCGGATGGCGGCGGGGGTTGAGCACATTGCCCCCGGGGAAATCGAGCGGCAGGCTCAGACAGAACGTGCGGCCCTCGCGAACCTCGGCAACGCCCTGGCGCACTTTTTCCGGCGTCAGCAGATTGATCTTGCCGCGCTGGTCGTCGGCGCCAAAATCGCCCCAGTTGGATCCTGGCGGGCGTTTTACCCACCGCTTGTTCGCACTCATCAAAGAACCTCCACTTGATCGACGGGTTCGCCCCCGCCCAAAAACACACGGTGCAGCAGGTCGCCCTGCGCGATTTCCTTCGAGGACGCCGCAGCAACCATGCGTCCCGTTTCCATCAGATACGCGTAATGCGCATGGTGCAAGGCCTTTTCGACCAACTGCTCCACCAGCAGGATCGCCAGGCCGCTCTTGCACAGATCGGACGCCACCGACAGGATGCGATCCACCACGATAGGCGCCAGCCCGCCCGACGGCTCGTCAAGGATCAGCAGGCGCGGCTCGCCGATGATCCCCTGCGCAACGGCCAGGATTTGCTGCTGTCCGCCGGATAGCCGCGAGGCCATCTGGTGCCGCTTTTCCGCCATTTCGGGAAACAGTTCATAGATGGCATCGAGCTTGCTGCGGTCGCCGTGCGGCGTGCGGGCATAGGTGCCGATCAGCAGGTTGTCTTCAACGGTCAGCGTATGGAAAACGCGGTGACCCTCGAGCACCTGAACGATGCCGGCCTGCACCGTCTGGCGCGGCGACGCATGGGTCAGGTCCGTGCCTTCGAACGTGATCTTGCCCGAGCGCTTGGGCACGAGCCCGGAGATCGCGTGCAGCAGCGTGCTCTTGCCGGCGCCATTGCGCCCGAGCACGACCACGAACTCCCCGGCGCGCACATCCAGGGAAACGCCGTGCACCACCTCCGCCTTGCCATAGGCCACATGCAGGTCTTCGACCGACAACAGAATCTTTTCCGGTCTGGCGTTATCGAGACTCATTCGTCATGCTCCCAGATACACCCGGATCACTTCCGGATCGTGGCGAACCTCGGCGGGCGAGCCGTGCCGGATCATGCGCCCGACGTTCAGCGCGGTCACGTCATCACAAACGCGGAAGACGAAATCCGTGTGATGCTCGACAAGCAGCACGCCAACGCCCGCCTTGCGGATGGTGCGAATCACCGTGCCCAGCTGGTCGATTTCCACGCCGGTCAGGCCGCCCGCGGGCTCATCCAGAAGAATGTACTGTGGCCCCAGCGCCAGACCGCGCGCAATTTCGAGGAACCGCTGTTGCGCATGGTCGAGCAGATTGGCACGCCAGTGCATAACGGCGCCCAGGCCAACGCCGCACAACAGTTCAGTGGCCCGCTCGCGAATCCGCATATCCTCGGCGCGCACCGACGGCAGGCCAAACGCCGCATCGACGAACCCGGCGCGTGAATGTTGCCAGGCGCCCAGCATGACGTTTTCCAGGACCGTGAGATCGGGCACGAGGCGCGGCTTCTGGAACGTGCGGGCAATTCCCATGCGCGCGCGCTCCTGCACCGGCGCGTTGCCGATATCCTTGTGGCGGAAATTCACCGTGCCTTTGGTCGGCTGGTAATAGCCGCAGAGCATATTGAGCATCGTTGTCTTGCCGCTGCCGTTCGGGCCGATCAGGCCATGCACCCGGCCAGGCGTGAGCGTGATGCTGACGTCGTCGAGCGCCACGAGCCCGCCGAACTGCTTGGAGATGTCGATCGCGCGCAACGCGGCGCCGGGGTTGCGTGCGTCCGGATGCCCTGCAACCGCAGTGGCTGCGACGATCGCCGATTCGAGGCGACCAAGCTCCGGCGTGATCGCAACCGATTGCTGCTTGCGCGGGCGAAACTTCTCGTAGACCTTTTCCAGCATACGGCCGATCCCCTCGGGGATGAGCAGCACGACCAGCAGCAGCAACAGGCCATAAAAGAAATTGCCGAGCTTCGCGAGCGACGCCACCATTTCCGGCAGCGCCGTCAGGACCACGGTCCCGAGCAAAGGGCCCAGGATGCTGCCGCGCCCGCCGATGATGATGCAGACAAAGAAGAACATGCTCAGGTCGAAGACGAACGTCTCTGGCGTAATGTAGCTTTGCAGCGAAGCGAAGAGCGCGCCCGAAACGCCTGCCGTCACGCCGCTGAAGACGAACACGACGAGCTTGGCCCGGAAAACGGGCACGCCGACCGATTGCGCCGTGACCGGATTGTCGCGTACGGCCATCAACCCCCGGCCCCACATGCTGCGCGCGAGATTCCAGGTCAGCAGCGTCACAAAGGCGGAGACCAGCAACGCAAGGTAATAGAACCCCACGGGCGAATCGAAAGGCTCCGGGTACAACGGCCCCATCAGGCCGATACCACCGCCCGTCAGGTCGACCTGGGCCAGGATGATCTCGTTGACGATGAGCGCGAACGCCATCGTGGCCATCGCAAAATAGAAGCCCGGCAGACGAAGCGAGGGCAAGCCCAGCGCGAGGCCGCACAAGCCGCCCAGCATGCCGGCCACGGCGGTCGACGTATAGGCGTCAAGCCCCCACTTGCCGACCAGGATGCAAAACGCGTAAGAGCCGATCGACAGCAAGCCGACGTGACCGATGGATAGCTGGCCTGTGTAGCCGACCACCAGGTTCAGCCCGGCGATGAGCACCCAGTAGACGGCGATCAGGGCCGCCAGATGCAACTGATACTGGTCTGCCGCCCAGAATGGCAGCAACAGCAGGGCGCACGCCGCAACCGCAAGTGCGACAGCCCGCTTTTGCGAGGGGTGGGTCAAGGTCATGCGTGTTCCTCTGCCTTACACGGGTCGAACGTTTCTTGACCCAAGCAGTCCCTCAGGCTTCAGAAGCAAGACCACCATCAGCAATCCGACGGCAATGGTCTGTTGATATTCGCCGCCGAACCAGTAGCTGGCGAACGCGTTGAGCAAGCCAAGCGCCACGCCGCCGATCAGCGCCCCGATATTGCTGCCCAATCCGCCGACGGCCAGTGCGATGAACCCGTTGAGCGTCAGCGTCAGCCCGAGCGCGAAATAGGCAAACGTCAGCTGCCCCGCCGCAAAGCCGGCAAGGCCGCCCAGGGCGCCCGAAAGTACATAGGACATCTGGCGAATCCGGTCGGTCGACACGCCGCGGGCACGGGCGGCGAAGGGGTCTTCCGACATGGCGAGGAACAGCTTGCCGTACATGGTGCGCCGATAGAACAGATCCAGTCCGATGGCCATCAGTGCAGCGACGACGATCGGCAACCAGAACTTCTGGTCGGCGGCGCCCGCACCGAACTCCTGCGGGATCAGGCGCGGGAAGGGGCGCGGCTCGGTGCCCCACCACAGCCCCACCGCCTGCTGCACCATCGTCGCCAGCGCCAGCGTGCTCAGCAGCCAGAGATGCTCGTCGCTGCGCGCGAGCACGCGCCGGATGGCGACCACCTCGGTCAGCCAGCCGAACGCCGCGCCGATCGCCACCGCGCCGAGCAGCGCCAGATACCAGGGCCAGCCCAGCGTCCCGATGAACCAGGCACCGAACACGCCCCCGAGCATCGAGATGTGCCCGGTGGTGACCGACAGCACCTTCGAGGTCGAGAACATGACGTTGTAGACCAGCGCCACCGCCGCAAACAGCATGCCCGTGGCGAGACCCGTGACAAAAACGCTCAACATGGACAGCGAACCTCAGCGCGGCGCAGGCTTGAAGCTTCCGTCCTTGAACGTGCTGGCGATATTCATCATCATGCCGCTGTCGGGAAAGCCATTGCGTTCAGTGACACTGTAGCTGTAGGTGGCGTAGACGCCCGCAAATCCTTTGGTCGCCTCCAGCACCTTCTGGATCGCAGCGGGATCCGTCGAGCCTGCCGTCTTCACGGCATGCTCGATCATCATGACCGTGTCGTAACCCAGTGCGATCCACCAGAACAGAACGTCAATCTCTGCCCCGCCCAGGCGCGGGCGCATCTTGTCGACCAGCGCCTGCGTGCGCGCCGGCAACTTGCCGTCGGGCAGGAACGTGGTGCTGACATAGCCTGCCGCATAGGTTTTTTCCCAATATTCGGGCTTGTTGAGCAGCTTGCGGATCTGCGCGGCCATGAGCGCGGGATGGCCCACGACCGGCACATCCCAGGCCATTTCGCCCCGGGCATTCAGGAGCCGGGCCAGGAGCCCCGTCGCCGCCGACCAGGGCATGACAACGTCGGCGCCGGCATTGCGCGCCTTGGTCATCTCGTCGGTGAGGTCCGTCTTGTTGTTGTCGACCAGCACCGAGTAGACAGGCTTGATGCCTAATTTTTCGAGCATCTCGGTCGCCGTCTTGGCGCTGGAGGTGCCATAGCCCGAGGTGTCGGCGATGATCGCGACTTTCTTCTTCTTGAGCACGTCGATCGCGTAGCCGTTCGCCGACGAGATCCACTGCGCGTTGGTGTTGATCATCCGGAACGCGCGCGGGTACTTCTTGGCGTCGATGAGCTCATCGACGGCACCGATCACCAGCGTGGGCACGCCCGCGCGCGCCAGGATCGGCGTGGCGGCCAGCCCCTCGCCCGAGTTGACCGGCCCGATGACAAAGCTGACCTTGTCGCTGAAGGCCAGCTGCTGGGCGAAGTTGACGGCCTTGGTCGGGTCGCCCGCCGTATCGCGCGTCAGCAATTCAATTTGTCGTCCCAGGATGCCGCCGCGCGCATTGATCTCCTCGACAGCGAGCTTGACCCCCTCGTTCTCGGCGAGCGCCGCCGAGGACAACGGCCCGGTCAGCGACGAAAGCCAGCCGACCTTGATGGGCTGCGCCACCGCCGTCGCGACCGACGCGCATAATCCTGCGGCCAGGACAAATGCAGAAAACAGCTTACCTTGACGTATCGCCATGATGGTCTCCTCCGGGAATACTTGTTCTTGGGATTTGAGTATTCTTATTTTATCGACAAGGATAAACGATCCTCAGGTCGCTCGCCTGCAAGTTGGCCTCAATCTCGTCTTGTCAGGGAAACCCCTAGGAGTGAATGTGCCCATACAACCCAAGGCGGCCGGTTTCAACCAGACCTCCGCTACCTACGAGCGGGGGCGCCCCGAATACCCCGAGCAGGCGCTGCGCACCACGTTTGACGCGCTTGGCATCCATCCCGCGTCGACTGTGGTCGATCTCGGCGCGGGCTCGGGAAAGTTCACCGGAACACTCGCGAAATCGGGCGCCACGATTCTGGCCGTTGAGCCGGTCGAGGGCATGCGCGAGAAATTTCGACGCCTGCATCCGGGGATCACCCTGCTGTGCGGCTCAGCCGAAAACATTCCCCTGCCTGACCACAGCGCAGACGCGGTGGTGGCCGCCCAGGCGTTCCACTGGTTTGACGGCGCTGCGGCGCTTGCGGAAATCCACCGCGTGCTGCGCCCGGGGGGCCGGCTTGGCTTGCTGTGGAATGTGCGCGATGAATCCGATCCGCTGATGGCGGCCATCACGAAGATCATCGACCCCTTTGAGGATGGCGCCCCGCGCTATCGCACCATGCAATGGCGTCGCGCGTTTGAGACCACCACGCTGTTTTCGCCCCTGGAGAAGGCCGAGTTTGCATTCGAACAGGTGGGCGACACGCAGATGGTGCTGGACCGGTTCGGCTCGGTCAGCTTCATCGTCATGCTGCCGGAGACCGAAAGACAGACCGTGCTCGACCGGATCCGCCAGGCATGCCTGCAGCAACTCGAGCGCCAGGGCGATGGCCCGATCCGCCTGCCCTATCTCGCGACGCTTTTCTGGTGCCAGCGCCTGGGAGACTGATCACGCTCGTGCTGCGACGTGCCGGGTGGCGCGGGGTGCTGACCTGGTGCGCGGCATGCCCCTTCGTTCACGGCGGGGTGGCAGCCAATCATCCACGAAGCACCAGCGTGCCCAGCACGACCGCGCCCGCGCCCAGCCATTGGCGTCGGGTGAAGTGCTCATGCAACAGCAGTACGCCGATCAGGGCTGCGAACAGCACGGAAGTCTCGCGCGTTGCGGACACGAGCGCCACCGGCGCGCGCGCCATCGCCCACAGCGTGATGCCGTAGGCTGCCGCCGACATCGCGCCGCCAAGCAATGTGCTGCGCCAGTTGCCCACGATGTAGATCGCCAGGTCGCGCCCGCGCCCCGCCACCGTCAGGCCAGCGCCGAAGATGATTGCCTCCAGCACATACATCCAGGCGCCGTAGCCGGCGACACTGCCGGCCACCCGCACGCCACGCCCGTCGGAGAGCGAATACACGGCAATGGTCGCCGCGCACAGCAGCGACCACAGGATCGTTGCCCTCGTCCCGCCCGCGCGCGAGCGAAAGGCGATCAGCAACACCCCTGCGCAAACCAGGAGGATCCCCGCCCACCCGAGCGGGCGCAGAGCTTCATCGAAGACCAGCGTTGCGCCGAGCGCGACCATGATCGGTGCCATGCCGCGAATCAGCGGATACGCGAAGCTCAGGTTGCCGGTGCGATACGCGCTTGCCAGGGCAACGTAATAGAGCATGTGGACAGCGTTGGAGGCCCCCAGAAAGCCCCAGCTTTCCTTTGCAGGCGGCGCAACAAACCAGAGTGCGGGCAGGGCAATCAGACCCGTCCAGAAAACGATTGCGCCGGTGTGCAACAACCTGTCCGCCCCGCTGCGAATCACGGCATTCCAGGCAGCATGCAGAACAGCGGACCCGAGCACGGCCAGAAAGACCGGCAGCGGGTACTCAGTCATGATCGGCTTTACCGGCTGCGTCGGCGAGCCTGGCCAGCGCGCGGTCCAGTCGTGCGGGCACACGGCCTGCATCCTCCGCCTGCTCCTTGCGGCGGATCGCGCCACGCACAAGCAGGCTGCCTGCATAGCGAAATGGCTCGGGAGGGAAATGCCCGCGCGACCCACGCACGATCCCCGACATCGTCCACGCGTTGTCTTGCCCGAGCGCCAGCGACGAGAGAATCTGCCCGCCCATGTAACTTGGCCCGACGCCGTTGCCGGAATACCCCAGCCCGTAGAAGATGGAATGGTGGCCCCGCAACCGGCCGAAAAAAGGCAAGCCGCTCGTGGAGCGATCGGACGGGCCGTTCCAGCTGGCCACGACCGGCACGGCGGCGTAAGGCGGAAAGAATTCGCCTAGCGCCTGCGCAAGCGAATCACGGTAGGGCGAAGGCTGGTCGAACACGGGCAGCATGCGTGCGCGATAGGCGAAGGTATTGCCGCCCTTGCCGAGCATGATGCGGCCGTCTTCGGTGCTGTGGTAGTAGTAAACGAACGTGCGCGAATCCAGCACCGCCAGACCAGCGGCCAACCCGGTCTGGGCCAGCAGTTCGGGCCGGGGCTCGGTCACCACCATATCGCTGGAGACCACGACGATGGTGCGCTCGAACTCCTTGAACAGTTCCGGCATCCAGGCGTTAACCGCAAGGACGAGTTTATCGGTCTCGACCGCTCCGCGCGCAACACGAACGCGCGGCTTCACGCCTGCCTCGATCGCCACCACGGGCGAGTTCTCGTAGATGCGTACGCCCATTTCCATCGCCACACGACGCAGGCCGCGCACGAGCCTGGCGGGCTGCACCGTCGCGCCGCGGGACGAGTAGACGCCTGCCAGCGTTCGGACGGTACCCGACCTGCGGCGCGCCTCATCGACCGGCAACGTCATATAGCTATTGAGGCCGTGCGCAGCAAGGTCGGCGATCACGGCATCCGTGCTGCCGACATGGGCGTTTGCAATGGCCGTGTAAAGGACGCCTTCGTGCCGGAAATCGCAGTCGATCCGGTGCTCGCGCACGAACGCGCCGATTTCGTCGATCGCCTGCTCGGAAGCGCGCACCAGACGGGCAGCCTCGTCGAGCCCGAACAGCCGGCAAAGCGTCTTGAACTTCGTGGCCCAGGAGAGCACGCAGCCGCCGTTGCGCCCGCTCGCCCCGGCGCCGCAGATGTCGGACTCAAGCAGCACCACCTCCTTGGCCGGCGCCTGGCGCTTGATCTGCAACGCGGTCCATAAGCCGGTATAGCCCCCGCCCACGATGCAGACGTCCGCGCGCACCGGCCCCGCAAGCGGCGGCGCAGGCGCAGCCTTCTCGCTTGCCAGCGCCTGTTCAAGCCAGAACGGTCGAAATCCGCGCATGGGTGCCGCCTTAATGCCTACCAGGGCAATGAATAAGTCTTGGTATTGCAGAAGCTCTTCATCGCCTCAAGCACGCCTTCCTTGTAGCCCAGGCCAGAATCCTTGATGCCGCCGAAGGGCGTCATTTCCAGTCGGTAGCCCGGTACCTCGCGCACGTTCACCGTGCCCACATTCAGCTCGCGCACCAGGCGCGTGATGTAGTCCAGGCGATTGGTGCAGACCGCCGACGAAAGCCCGTAGGCCGTGCCGTTTGAAATGCGAATCGCCTCTTCAATCGAGCCAAACCGGATAATCGGCGAGACCGGCCCGAAGGTCTCCTGCCGGACCACCCGCATCGCAGGATCAACCCGATCGAGCACGGTCGGCGAGTACAGCGCGCCGCGCCGCACGTTGCCCGCAAGCAACCTCGCGCCCTGCGCGATCGCCTCATTGACGACCGCCTCGAAATGCTTTGCCGCGGCCTCGTCGATGACCGTACCCATGTCCATCGATTCGTCCATCGGGTCGCCGTACCGGATCGCCCTGGTTTTCTCGAGCAACAGTTCGGTAAATTGATCCGCCACGGATTCGTGCACCAGTATGCGCTTAACAGCCGTACAGCGCTGGCCGGAGTTCTTGTAGGAGCCCGCGGCCGCCAGCGATGCGGCTTCCTCGATATCGGCATCCTCCATCACGATGATCGGATCGTTGCCACCGAGCTCCAGCACCTGGCGCTTGTAGACCGCGCGCGCGGCGATGTGCTTGCCGATCGCAACGCCGCCCGTGAAGGTCACGAGGTCGACGTCATCGCTGGTGAGCAACTCGTCAGCGATCTCGGCGGGGTCGCCGGTGACAACCGACAGCATCTCGGGCGGCAGGCCGGCCGCGTACAGGATGTCGGCCAGGATCAGCGCCGTAAGCGGCGTTTTCTCGCTCGGCTTGAGGACGATCCGGTTATTGGTCGCCACCGCGGGCGCAACCTTGTGGATGACCTGGTTCAGCGGATGGTTGAACGGCGTAATGGCCGCAATTGCGCCGAGCAGAGGCTCCTTCAGCGTATAGACCTTGCGGCTCTTGCCGTGCGGCGTGAGGTCGCACGAAAAAATCTGGCCATCGTCAACCAGCGCCTGGTTGGCGGCAAACAGCAGCACGTCAGAGGCCCGCCCCACCTCGTAGAGGCTGTCCTTGCGCGAAAGGCCGGACTCCAGCGTGATCGTGCGCGAAATCTCATCCTTGCGTTGCGCCACAAGCTCGCCCGCCCGCATCAGGATGCGGTAGCGGTCGAAACGCGTCAGCGGCGACCTGAAGTCGCGCGCAATGCGCAGCGCGCGACGGACATCTTCAATCGTTGCTTTCGGCACGGTCGCGATGACCTCCCCCGTATAGGGGTAGGTCACCTCGATGACGCGGTCGCGATGGACCAGTTCCCCCGCGATGCGCAGAGCTTCCCGCTTGATGTTCTTAACGGTTGGCGCGGTCATAGTGCAAGCTCCCGGGATCAGGCGGTGTGGTTCAGTGCGATATCCAGCGCGTCGAAGTTGCGCAAACGACGACCAGCGCCCACCCCCATCAGCGGACGGTTGCACACGAGGGGCACCCGCTGCTCGGTGACGCCGCCGTGGGAACGCAGCGGCACATCAAGCCCCGAAAGATCATGCTTGACACGAGAGGTCCCGATCACGACGTTGCGGCCCGACACCACGACGATATCGCCGATACGATCGGGGGGCAGCTCGAACTGTTCGGCGGCCTGCTCGCGCGTGAGGACCGCATCCATGCCCTCGATCGCCTTGATGCGCTCGATCCACTCCTGCGCAGTCGCTGGATCCGGTGCGTAGACCGTCGCGAACGAACCCAGCGCGCCGTGGTGCACGACGTAGGGATCGGTAATCGGCAGGATGACGCGCGCGCGTTCGGCGCCAACCCACTCGTCGAGCAAATCCTGCAGGTACACCACGTTGGGGGCACCCGTGGCATCGTGCTTGTCGTTCATGCCGTGGTCGGCCGTCAGGACGATGATGGCGCCTTCGGCGTCAAGTTGCGCGAGGTAGCCGTCCATCATGTGATAGAAATCATTGGCCGCCTTGCTTCCCGGCGCGGCCTTGTGCTGCACATAGTCCGTGGTCGACAGGTACATCAGATCCGGGCGGCAGCGCTTCATGAGCTGCACGCCCGCGGCGAACACGAATTCCGAGAGTTCCGCGCTGTATACCGACGGCACCGGCATGCCGACCATCTGCAGCACGTCATCAATCCCGTTTTCGGCCATCGTGACCTTGTCGGCCTTCTCGGACGAAAAGCAGATGCCCTTCATCTTGTGGCCGAGCAAAGTGCGAAGTTTGTCCTTGGCCGTCACCACGGCGACCGTCGCGCCGGCATCGGCAAAGGCCGCGAGTATCGTGCCGGTGCGCAGATATTTTGGGTCGTTCATCATGACCTCGGCCCCAAGGTCGCGATCGTAGAAATAGTTGCCACAGATCCCGTGCACCGACGGCGGAACCCCGGTGACGATCGACAGGTTGTTCGGGTTCGTGAAGGAAGGCACGACGCAATCCGCCAGCAGATGGGCGCCGGACGTCATGATCCGCGCCAGGTAGGGCGCGACGCCGGCATTCACGGCGGCTACCAGATAGTCGGGCTCGCAGCCGTCGACGCAGACCACCACCACTGGGGATTCTTTCGTGCGATAGTCGCGGCCGTTGACGGTGATGGTGTTTGGTTGCATGGTGCTCTCCGTTTTGTCTGCCTGGGTCGCAGCGCTTTCTCGTCATGCTGCGTGTTGTGAGGGGGCCTGCCTGTGATGTCTGGCAGATCGTCGGGCGTATGGCCCGTGGGTTCAGGATGGCGCGTCTGCCCGCACGGCGCGCAGCATCCGCGCGCGGCTGTCGGCGACGTGCTGGCGCAGCGCCTTTCCCGCGCGCGCGGGGTCTCGGGATGCGATCGCCTCGACGATCGCCCGGTGCTCGGGGGCAGAGACGTTAAGCCCGCCACCGTCGGTCAGTGCGCGCATCCGGAACAGGTGCAGCTCCTTGACGAGGCGCCGGTAGGTTTCGGATAACTTGCCACTTGCTGCGGCATCGAGCAACAACGCGTGGAACTGCAGATTGAGCGCCGCGTATTCCTTCGCCTGCCCGGTCGACGCCACCCCCGCCATCTGGTCGACCAGACTGCCGAGCCGGTCGATCAGCGCGTCATCGGCCCGGCGCGCGACGCGCTGGCCAATGATGTCTTCGAGCGCTTCGCGCAGTTCATAAATTTCATCGGCTTCTTCGACCGATATTTCGCGTACGAACCCGCCACGGTTCTTTTCATTGCGGATCAGGCCCACTTCCTCGAGCGCACGCAGGGCTTCACGCACCGGGCCACGGCTGGTGCCGAATCGCTCGGCGAGGTCGGTTTCGTTCAGGCGCATGCCGGGCACGAGTTCGCCAATCATGATCAGGCGCTCGATCTCTTCCTGCACCAGCATGGGAAGCGTGCTGGTATTGAGCAAACGGATCGCCGATGCGGCGCCCTGCGAGGACTTGTCGTCGTTTTGATCCGGGACTGGGCGAGTGGTTGCCATGTGCCTGTTTAATTCAATTTTGCGTCAAGTGTCAACAATCTACTGTTTTCGGTTGACAGTATAACCAATGCCATCTACATTTTGTTGCAGCGCGCGCCGAATGCCGCTACGGTGTTCGCGGCAGCATCGATTCGCGATTAAATCGCGCATTGAGATTTTGGGGCCGCTTCATGTCATCTTCGTGTCATGGGCGGCGGCAATCATGGACGGCTGGACTCATCCCTTTAGGAAACCCTCATGAAGAAACCCTTGAAATTCCTGGGCACGGCTGTCACCGCCGTCACCCTGGCGCTCGCGGCAGGCAGCGTCCTGGCGCAGCAAAAAACGCCCCTCGTGGTTTATACGGCGCTCGAAACCGACGCACTCAAACCGTTCAAAGAAGCCTTCGAAAAGTCCAACCCCGATATCGAACTCAAGTGGGTTCGCGATTCGACCGGCATCATCACCGCCAAGATCATGGCCGAAAAGGCCAATCCGCAAGCCGACGTCGTCGCCGGCCTCGCCGCCACGAGCCTTGCGCTGTTCTCCAAGGACGGCATGTTGATGCCATACGAGCCCAAAGACTTCAAGCTGCTCGATGCGGCCTACTCGGATGCCGCGCGACCGCCCACCTGGGTCGGCATGGACGCCTGGGCCGCCACGATCTGCTTCAACACGGTCGAAGCCCAGAAGCAAAACCTGCCCAAGCCCACTTCCTGGAAGGACCTGACCAAGCCGGTCTACAAGGGCAAGATCACGATGCCCAACCCGGCCTCAAGCGGCACCGGCTATCTTGACGTCAGCGCCTGGCTGCAAATGTGGGGCGAGCCCGAAGGCTGGAAGTACATGGATGCACTGCACGAAAACATCGCGCAGTATGTGCACTCGGGATCCAAGCCCTGCCGCCAGGCGGGCGCGGGTGAGTTCCCGATCGGTATCGCCTTCGAATATCGCGCGCATCAGGTCAAGAAATCCGGCGCCCCCATCGAAATGATCTTCCCCTCGGAAGGTTTGGGCTGGGATATCGAGGCCACCGGCATCATGAAGACCACCAAGCACCCGGAGGCCGCCAAGCGCTTCGCCGACTGGATGGCAGGCAAGGAATCGCAGACCATCAACGCCCAGTGGTGGGCCATCGTGACCTATCCCGGTATCGCCAAACCGCTTGACGGAATCCCTGACAACTTCAAGTCGTTGCTGATCAAGAACGACTTCACCTGGGCTTCGGAAAATCGCGACCGCATCCTGGCCGAGTGGAACAAGCGCTACGACGGCAAGTCCGAGAAGAAGTAACGCAGTAAATCCGCGCGACGGGTGCCGTGCCTGCCGGGCCCGTCGCGACCGACCTCCTCTGAACGGATCAATATGGAAACGTCCGGCGCTTGCCCTGCGGGCCCGCAACCTGTCAGCGCGTTTGCGCTCGAGATTCGCGGCATCCGGAAAAATTTCGACGCCTTCACGGCGTTGCGCAATATCGACCTGGATGTCCGGCAAGGTGAAATGCTTTGCCTGCTTGGCCCCTCGGGCTGTGGCAAGACGACGCTCTTGCGCATCATCGCCGGTCTCGAGACCCAGACGGCCGGGTCTATCCGCCAGAACGGGCGGGACATTTCGGATCTTCCCCCCTACCGCCGCGACTATGGCATCGTGTTCCAGTCGTACGCCCTGTTCCCGAATCTCACGATCGCAGACAACGTGTCGTACGGGCTGGTCAACCGAAGGATGAAGCGCGACGAAATCAAGCGTCGCGTGGCAGAACTCCTGAAGCTGGTCGGGTTGCCGACCTCCGGGGGCAAGTATCCCAGTCAGCTCTCGGGCGGGCAGCAGCAGCGGGTGGCGCTCGCGCGCGCGCTCGCGACCAACCCCGGTTTACTGTTGCTTGACGAGCCGCTCTCCGCGCTCGACGCGCTTGAGCGCCTGCGCCTGCGCGGCGAAATCCGTCGCCTGCAACAACAGGTCGGCGTGACGACGCTCCTGGTCACCCACGACCAGGAGGAGGCGCTCTCCATGGCCGACCGCATCGTCGTCATGAACCACGGCGTGATTGAACAAGTAGGCACGCCCCAGGAAATCTACGAGCAGCCCGCCACCCCGTTCGTCGCCGACTTCGTCGGCAAGGTCAACGTATTGTCGGGCACGGCGCTCGGCAACCAGCGCTTTCGCGTCGGCGGCCTGGAGCTGCACTGCGAAAACTGCGTGCAGGACCATGGCGTGGGCACGGCGGTCAACCTGTACCTGCGGCCCGAGGACCGGATCCTCGAAAGCATCGCCGCGGACACGCCCAACCAGTTTGACGCGCTGATCAACCGCATCGAGTATCTCGGTGGATCCTGTATCGCCGAGGTGTCCTGCGACGAACTGCCAGGCCAGCACCTGAGTTTCCAGTTTTCGCTCAACCAGCTGCACGATTACGACATTCGCGCCGGCAGGCGGCTTAAGCTGGCCCTGCGGGCGAACCGCATCCGTGCCTTCGCCGCGCCAGCCGTCTGAATATGCTCGACGCGGCAACCCTACCCCGACAGTCGCCAGCCAGCTTCGTGCAGCGACTCGACCGCGACAGCATGATCGCCCGGCTCGTGCTGGGGATCATCCTGGCGGGATTGTGCGCCTTCCTGCTCGCCCCGCTGTGGTCAATCCTCGTCAATGCCGTGCTCGACCGCGGCGGTCACTATGTCGGTCTCGCCAATTTCATCACCTACCTGCATACGCCTTCGCTCGTGCGGTCTGCCTGGAACTCGATCTGGGTTTCGATGACCGTCGCGCTGATCGCAGTACCGCTCGCCTTTTTCTTCGCCTACGGATTGACGCGCAGCCGGCTTCCGGATTGGCTGAAATCGCTCTTTCGCCTGATCGCCCTGATTCCCTTCCTTGCACCCTCCCTTCTGTCGGCCATTTCGTTCGTGCAGTGGTTCGGCAACCAGGGCGTGCTCAAGTGGATGCTCGCGGGCAACACGATCTACGGCCCCATCGGGATCATCTTTTCCGAGGTCTACAACACCTTTCCCTTTGCGCTGATGATCCTCGTGACATCGCTTTCACTTGCCGATGGCCGTCTCTTCGAGGCGGCGGACGCGCTGGGCACGCGCGGTCTGCGAAAGTTCACGACGATCACGCTTCCCGGGTGCAAGTACGGGCTGATCAGCGCGATCACGGTCGTGTTCACCTATGTCATTGCCGACTTCGGCGCGCCCAAGGTGATCGGCGGCAACTTCAACATGCTTGCCGTCGATGTGTTCAAGCAGGTCATCGGCCAGCAAAACTTCTCCATGGGCGCGGTGGTCGGAATGCTGCTGCTTGTGCCGTCCGTCGCCGCCTTCGTCATCGACATGGTCGTGCGCAAGAAGATCCGCGCCCAACTCAGCGCCCGCTCCGTGCCCCATTCCCCCAAGCGTCGTCCATTGCGCGACGCGCTCCTCGCGCTCTACTGCGCAGCAATCTGTACGTTCCTGCTGGGCGTGATCGGGATGGCGTTCTACACATCGCTGATCAAGCTGTGGCCATACAACCTGTCGTTCACGCTCGAGCATTATCGGTTTGCCCTTTTCGAAGGCGACATGGCCTCGGCCTACCTGAACAGCCTCGTGATGTCGGGCAGTACCGCCGTGGCCGGCTCGTGCATCGTATTCATCGGCGCCTACCTGATGGAGAAGACGCGAGGCATCCCGGTCATGGGCCCGTCGCTGCACTTCCTGGCCGTTCTCTCAATGGCGGTTCCCGGCCTTGTCCTGGGCCTGGGTTACGTGGTCTTCTTCAACCATCCGTCGAATCCGCTGCACTTCCTGTACAACACGATGACGATCCTGGTGCTCTCCACGATCGTCCATTACTACACCTCGAGCCATCTCACGGCGGTCACCGCGCTCAAGCAGATCGACAACGATTTCGAAGCGGTCTCCGCCTCGCTCAAAGTCCCGTTCTATGTGACGTTCTTCCGTGTCACGCTGCCCGTCTGCCTGCCTGCCGTACTCGATATCGCGCGCTATTACTTCGTGGTCTCGATGACCACGTTATCCGCGGCGATTTTCATCTACACACCCGAGACGATCCTGGCGGCCATCGCCATCCTTCATCTCGACGAATCCGGCGAGATCGGGCCTGCCTCCGCGCTTGCCTGCCTGATCGTGCTGACCTCAATGGCGGTTTGCCTGATCTACGCCATCTTTACCAACTACTTACTGGCACGCACCCAGGGATGGCGTACGCTAGGCAGAGCCTGAGCCTGGCCACCCCGACACCACCCGATCTTTCGGAGACCCAAATGTCCAACTCACCCTATCCGATTCTGCTCACGCCCGGCCCGCTCACCACCTCGGCGCGCACCAAAGAAGCCATGCTCAGGGACTGGGGCTCCTGGGATGCCGATTTCAACCAGATCACTGCGCGCCTGCGCGAGCAAATCGTGCGCATCGTTCACGGCGAAGCAACGCACGTCTGCGTTCCCCTGCAAGGCAGCGGTACCTTCTCGGTCGAGGCCGCGATCGGCACCATTGTCCCGCGCGACGGACACGTGCTGGTGCCAAGCAACGGCGCGTATTGCCAGCGCATCGCACGCATCTGCAAATACCTCGGGCGTCGCCATACCGTCATCGACTACACCGAGGATCGGCAAGTCCTTGCCGCCGATGTCGATCTCGCGCTCACCGCGGATCCCTCGATCACCCACGTCGCGCTCGTGCATTGCGAAACCGGCGCAGGCGTGCTCAACCCGCTCGACGAAATCGCCCAGGTCGTCGCGCGCCACGGCAAGGGCCTGATTGTCGACGCGATGAGTTCCTTCGGCGCGATCGAGATCGATGCGCGCAAGACGCCGTTTGACGCCGTGATCGCCGCCTCCGGCAAATGCCTCGAGGGCGTTCCCGGCATGGGCTTCGTCATCCTCAGGCGCTCGACGCTTGAAAAGTGCGAGGGCAACTGTCACTCACTGGCGCTCGACCTGTACGACCAGTGGGTCTACATGGAGAAAACCACGCAGTGGCGCTATACGCCCCCCACGCACGTCGTCGCAGCGCTTGACGAAGCACTGCGCCAATATTGGGAAGAAGGCGGGCTGCCCTCGCGCGGTGCGCGTTACGCGCGCAACTGCAAGGCGCTCATTTCCGGGTTAGCCAGGATCGGACTGCGCGCCTACCTTGATCCCGCGATCCAGGCGCCGATCATCGTGACTTTCCACGCCCCTGCCGATCCGGGCTACGACTTCAAGACGTTCTACAACGAGGTCAAGAAGCACGGCTACCTCCTGTACCCGGGCAAGCTGACGACGGCTGAGACCTTCCGGGTCGGTTGCATCGGTCACTTCGGCGATGCCGGCATCCCCGGTGCAGTCCGGGCCATCGAGGAAACGCTCGCCGCCATGGGAATCCGCACGCAGGCGCTGCCGGCCTGATCGCCAGGCGATCAGGAAAACCGCTTCCTGAGCACGGCGACCATTTCCGGGCTCAGCTGTTTCAGTAGCTCCGCGTTGCAAGAGCCCTGGCATGGCACACCGCTGCCGGCGAGGTCAGTGAACCGGATGCTTGGGTCGCCCGCGCCATCCTGCGGGCGGCTCGGGTCCATGCTCGGTACGGGCATCTGGTGAGCCCCGCTGCCCACCGTGCGGACGTTCGGCGTGCTCTGGCACACGTCCCGATTCACGATTTGCTGGACGGCCACCGCATACTTGCGGGATTGCGCGGCAGGCGTTCCTGCGGCCACCGCAGGGTCCACATTGGTGGTGACCATCGAGACGGTGTAGTCGCTGTTGAGGTGAATTTCAAACGTGCGGAATTGCTGCGGAAAGTCGCGCAACGATGCGGTCTCGACCTGCCAGAAACCGCGCTCGGGTTTCGCGGGGTCAGGCGAGACGAACGCTTTCACGGTGTTCAGGTGGCGATGCCCGGAGATCCACGCCAGCAGGTTTGGCGTGTCCTGCAAGGTGCTGACCAGGCCCTTGAGATCCACGGCGTTTCGGTGCTCCGGCGGCGTCTTGTCTTCGTTGAGCCACCACTCCATTTCGGATCCTATCGCAGCCACGCCAATCGGAACGTGCGCCGCGACGATCATGAGCTGGTTGGCGGCCTGCCCGGCCGCGAGCTCCGCCCGAAGCCAGGCCCAGCGCGCTGCGTCGAGGTAGCCGTGACCATGAATATCATTCGAGCCGTCGTCCTCGGACTGCGTATTGTCCAGCACGATCACCTTGAGTGGCACATCCGTTTTCGGCACGAAGCTGTAGCACGTGAATCCCGGGCTATTGGCATAGGGGCCTGCCTTGTCCACCAGGTTGAATCCGTGCCCGACCGGCCCGGAGGTCGTGGTGAAAAACTCCTGAACCCATTCCGAACGCCGCAGCGAGCGCCGGTTCGCATCCGCAGCGACCGAGGGAGGGCCTTTCGCGAATGCCGGGCTGGTCGATAGCCCTGCGTAAACAATCTCGCCATAAGGCGTTGTGCCATCAATCAGGCCCGTGTAGTACACGGGACTTGATTTGAACCCGCGCATGTCGAACAACACGGGGAAGGCCGAAAAGTGCGGTACGAGCGCATCCGCCAAGGACCACACCTGACTGGAAACATAGGACTCGCGTATGCCCAGGCTCTTGTCGGCGTCCACCGGAAACGATCCGATAAAAAAGTGATCGTGGTTGCCCATCACCTGATACCAGGGAATGGTCTTGTCCAGGCCCGCGGCCTGATACGGCTTCTGGTAATCGATGGCGTCGGCGCCGACGTGCGCGCCTGAACTGGGTGTGATGACTTTGCCGTCAATCACATCGAGATACCAGCGCAATTCGTTGTACTGCGTGGAGTTGCAGGTATCCCCGAGCGAAAGGCCGAAGTCGATCGGATTGCGCTTGTGCAGCGCATTGATCGTCTGGATGGCCGCATCCAGGACGTGCGTCGTGTACAGCATCACCGGCGAATAGATCGAGGTATTGCCGTAGGCGTAGCGCTCCATCGACTGGAACGCAATCAACTGATTGGGCGCTTCCTTGTCGGTAATATGAATATCGGAAAACGTAAAGAAATTCGCAAACTTCGCGATTCTGACCGGTTGCGGGTTGCTATAGGACGCGGACAGGATATCGGTTCTCTGCACCACCGGCAGGCCGGGGCCAAACGTCCAGGCTCCATACCCAAAGGCGTCGTATTTCGCGACGTCGCTGAGCTGGTTGGCCGCCAATCCCCGAAGATCGACGGGAAAGGAAATCATCCGCTCAACGGTCGTCTTGATCTCCGGGTCGATCCGGTAGGACGCGGGCGATGGCCGGTCGCCCGTGCGCGATGCGTTTTCCCCTGAGGTCGATTGCGCGAAGGTGGCCGCTGGCAACATCAGCGCGCTGATCGCGCCGATCGAATGTTGAATGAACGCGCGACGCCCCGAAATCAGGGCCGCGTCGTCCGTGGGACTTGCTTGCTTGCTCTCGTTCATGGCTTACCCCTGATCCTGCACGTTACCGGAACAGCCCCCTCGCACGACGGCTCCTCGCGCTCAAGGTCAGTCCGCCTTGATTCCCGCCGCCTTGACCACGATGCCATACCGATCAAAATCCGCCTTGATTTCGCTGGCAAACTGCTCTGGTGTCCCTGGCGACGATACGATGCCAAGCGTATCGAGTTTGGCCTTGACCTCGGGCGTCTCAAGCACCGCGTTCAACTCCCTGTTCAGGTAAGCGATGACGGGGCGCGGCGTCTTTGACGGCGCAAAGAGGCCAACCCAACCGCTCACGACGAAATCCGGAATTCCGCTTTCGATGAAGGTCGGCACATCGGGAAGCGATGACGCGCGCTCTTTGCTTGAAACGGCAACGGCATTCAGCCGCCCGGTCTTGATGTGTGGATACGCCCCCGCGACCGCGGTATAGACGAGCGGAATATTGCCGCCCTGCACGTCGATCATGGCCTGGCCGCCGCCTTTGTAGGGAATATGCACGAGCCTGGAACCTGTGCGCTGATTCAGGAGCTCCATCCCGACGTGCTGCGGGCTACCAACGCCCGACGACCCGAAGTTCACGGTCTTGCCCGGCTGCTTGGACAAGGCAATGATTTCCTGCAGCGTCTGGGCCTCAAACTTCGGGTAGGCCACCAACACCAGAATCGTCTCGCCGATCTTGCCGATCGGTGCGAAATCCTTAATCGTGTCAAAAGGCACCGATTCAAAGATGTGCGGGTTGATGACCATCGTGCCGTCGAACCCAAGGACGAGCGTGTAACCATCCGGCTCCGAAGACGCGACGAGCGCCGAGCCGATATTGCCCGACGCCCCGGGTTTGTTTTCCACGATGATTTGCTGCCCGATCCGCCTGGACAGTTGCTCGGCGATCAAACGTCCGCTGGTATCCGTGACCCCGCCCGGGGTGAAGGGCACGATCAGCCTGATGGGCTTGTTGGGGTAGGCTGTCTGCGCAAAGGCCTGAGCGCCAGCGCACACCAGGATGAGCGCAAAGCCGCTGGTCAGCCAGCGAGTCGTAGCCTGAAGGAACTTGCGCGACATGGAGTCTCCTCTACCGATCTGCGTTATGTTACGAAAGTGTAGGTCTCTTTTAACGCGGCGCGTCGATCTTCGAACAATCTTCGCGCCGATCGCGCCTCCCGATGCATGCTGCATCATCCGCACAGTGAAACGAATGCCGCCCTCGGTCTGGACGAGATCAGGGCATTCGAAACGAAATTGCTTTCAGGAAAATAATTTCATGCACACACCAGAAATATCCCGCCTGCGTCGCCTGACGCTGAAACTGTCCGCCGCCGCCATGACGCTGCTGGTGGCAAGCCCGCCAACGATCGCGGCCGAGTCCGCGCCGTGGCCCACCAAAGCGGTCACGCTGATGGTTCCCTACGCGTCAGGCGGCGGGACAGATATCATCGCCAGGCTGGTCGGCAGCAAGCTGTCCGAGATCTGGGGCCAACCGGTCATCGTCGAAAACAAGGCCGGCGCCAACGGCGTAATCGGCTCGGCAGAAATCGCCAGGTCCGCGCCCGATGGCTACAAGATCATGCTGGTGGTTGGCTCGCACGTCATCAATCCGGTCCTGACCAAGAGCGTCCCCTACGATTCTGTCAACGATTTCACGCCGATTACGTTGCTGGCAGCATCGCCCATGGTGCTGGTGGTGCAAAAGGACGGCAGGTATCCGGACCTCGAAACCTTTATCAAGATCGGCAAGCAAACCGACATCAGCGTCGGGTACTCGGAAGGGGCGACGCAGCTCACCGGTGAGCTCATCAAGCAAAAGGCCGGCATCAAGGTGGTGCCCGTTCCGTATAAGGGCGGCGCACCGCTCATGGTGGACATCATCGGCGGGCATGTCGACGCCGGCGTCACCAGCGTGCTGACCGCGCTCCCGCACGTCAAATCCGGCAAGCTCATGGTGATCGGCACCACCGCCGAGAAAAAGCTCGAGGTGTTCCCGAACGCCGTCACGTTCAAACAGGCGGGCTACCCGTTGGTTGAAGCCCTGAGCTGGTATGGACTGTTCGGCCCCAAGGGCATGCCTGCCGACGTTGTCCTGAAAATCAGGGAGGGCCTCGTCAAGGCGACGCAGGATCCTGCCATTGCAAAACAACTCCAAGAGCAGGGCGCCACCGTGATACTCAATACGCAGGCCGAGTTCAGAACGTTTCTGGAAGCCGAATTGGTCAAGTGGACCGAGGTCGCCAAGGCGGGGAACATTCAGGCGCAGTAGGCCGGGCGCTGGTAGCTACCAACTATTGTTGGTAGCTGTCACCCATTTTATTTATTTCATGTCACGCATGACCTGGTAGTACTAAACTCTGCCTAACCATGCCACCCCAACGTACCCCTCGAGAAACAAGACTCCGCGAAAGCAAAAGGCCTGCGTTGATCGAACTGCCGTCATGAAACGCGATGCCCGTCGCCAGGTTGAAATTGCCGACGCTGCCGCTGATGTTTAAATCACCATCGACTCTGTTGCGTCCCAATCAATTTCCCTACCGGGGAAATCGACGGGTGCTGTATCTTGGCGGGTTGAGCCTCGTGCTGCTCGTGGCATTGAGCGTTGTGACGGTCATGTTGTACCTGCGCGAACAAACTGAAAATCGGTTGATCCGCGATTCGCAATCCATGGTGAGATCCCTGGAGCTTATGTTCGAGGGGCAGATTGATACCGTAAACGTCACGTTGCTGGCGTTGTCCAGCGCGATCGGTCAGGCCGTTTATGTCAATCACGCGGGCGCAAAGGAGGTTGACCAATATCTGAATCTCATTCGGACAGGTCTGCCGGAAACCGATGTGATCCGGGCCACCGACGAGCAGGGTGAAATGCTCTATGGGCAGGGTATCCCTTATCGACCGACGAGCATCGCCGATCGGGAGTATTTTCAGCAGCTGCGCGATCACCCCGATCTCGGGATGTTGATGGTTCCTCCCATCGTCGGCAGACTTGATCAGGTGTGGCGATGGCCCTTCGTGCGTCGAATCAACAAGCCGGATGGTTCGTTCGGTGGCATCGTCCTGGCCAGCGTTCAAATCCCCGACATTTTGGGCTTGTTTGAGCGGGTCAAACACGGCTCCGGCGGATTTATTGCGCTTCGTGGCAAGGATTTGAGCCTGATTGCACGCTACACCGGCGGCGAGCACCGGATTCCATTTGGCGATCGAAGCGTCTCCCCGCGTTTTCTTGAAGCGCTCAGGATTGATCCGCGTGAGGGAACCTACCGCTTTGGCGCCGAGGGCAGCGTCGATCGCGAAAGTCGCATCTACTCCTATCGCGTCAATCCCAAGTACGGCTTTGTCATCATCGATGGCATTAACGTTGATGCGGCATTTGCAGATTGGCGTTCGCAGACCTCCATCGCGAGCGCTGCGGTCGTTGCCTTTGCCCTGGGCGTGCTCCTGCTGCTGAGACTCGTGAACAATAGCTGGACGCGCGAGGAGCGTGTAATCGCCTTGCGCAATGAATCGGAATTGAAACTGGCCGAAAGTGAAGAGCGTAATCGGCTCACGGTGAACTACAACCGATCGGTCATCCTGCAGATTGATCCGGGCGATGGACGGATTGTCGATGCCAATGACGCCGCCTGCAATTTTTATGGCTGGTCAAAACCTGAGCTGTGTGCAAAGTTCATCACCGATCTCAATATGCTTGATCCCAGGAAGGTCGCAGAAGAGTTTCACGCTGCAGCCAGAGAGGAGCGCAACTACTTCGTGTTTCCGCATCGATTAAAAAGCGGCGAAACCAGAACGGTCGAGGTCTACTCCACACCCATTACCGTTCAGGGCAAAACAACACTGGTCTCCAACATTCACGATATTACTGCGCGCCTGGCGACCGAAAAAGCGCTGATTCTGGAATCCTCCAGCCGGGAAGCGTTGCTCGAAATTGCCACCGATGGTATTCAGATCATCGATGCGAACGGGCAGCTGCTGGAATGCAGCCGGTCGTTCGCCGCGATGCTGGGGTATACAAAAGAAGAGGTGCTACGCCTGAACGTCAGGGATTGGGATAACGAATTCCTCCAAGACCAGTTTTCCGGATTATTTTCCGACGTCAGCAAGCCACCAAAGACCTTCGAGACGGTGCATCGCCGAAAAGACGGAACGCTCATTGACGTAGAAATCAGCGCCAATGCCGTGCAAATCAGCGGGACGAGTTGCATCTACGCCTCTGCGCGCAACATCACCGCGCGCAAGGCCGCTGCCGAGCAGCTGCGCAAGCTCTCCCTTGCCGTGGAGCAAAGTCGAAATGGCGTCATGATTACCGACCTGAATGCCAACATCGAATATGTCAATGGGGCATTTGTCGGCAATTCGGGTTACAGCCGTGAAGAAGTCCTTGGCCGAAACCCCCGCATGCTGGGCTCCGGAAAAACGCCGCTCAAGACCTACCAGGCCATGTGGAAGGCGTTGAAGCAAGGGCAGGGGTGGAAGGGGGAGTTCTCCAACAGGCGCAAGGATGGTCACGAATATTCCGAGCTCACCACCGTCAGCCCGCTTCGAAATGACGCCGGAGTCATCACGCACTACGTGGCGTCAAAAGAGGACGTCACCGAGCAAAAGGCGGTCGAGGCCCACATCCAGCATTTAGCCTATTACGATCAACTGACCGATTTGCCGAATCGGCTGTTGATGACGGATCGAGTACGGCAGGCATTAATCCTTCATGATCACAGCGAGCAATATGGCGCGCTGCTATTGATTGACCTGGATCACTTCAAGTTGCTGAACGACACCCTGGGCCACGATGTCGGCGACAAGGTCTTGAAATTAGTCGCCACCCGCTTGCTTGGCTGCGTCGGCGAGGGCAATACGGTTGCCCGTGTTGGCGGTGACGAGTTCGTCGTGATGCTTGAGGCGTTGAGCGCCACGGCGTCAGAGGCGGCAGCGATGTCGGAACTGGTTGGCAAGAAGATTATCGAGAGTTTTCAGTCCGCTTTCGAGATTGGAAACTATTCTCTGCGCAGCTCCCCGAGCATCGGTATTGCCCTGTTTTCGGGCGACCGCCACGACACGGTTGAAAGCGTCTTCAAACAGGTCGACCTGGCGATGTACGATGCCAAGGCGGCAGGTAGAAACACGCTGAGATTTTATGAATCCAGAATGCAGGTTGCAGCCTCCGCCCGGGCATCGATTGAGACGGATCTGAGATATGCGCTTGTCCAGGACTGGTTCGAGCTTTACTACCAGATTCAGGTGAGCGGCACAGGGAAGGTTGTCGGGGCAGAGGCGCTGCTGCGCATGCAACACCCGCAGCGGGGGCTCATCGCGCCGGGAGAATTTATTTCCGTCGCCGAGGAATCGGGGTTGATCGTGCCGATCGGCAACTGGGTCCTTGAAGCCGCTTGCGACCAATTGGCACAGTGGGCACACGCACCGGAAACGCGCGACCTCACCCTGGCGATCAACGTGAGCGCCCAGCAGTTCCGGGATACCAAGTTTGTCGAACGCGTGACGTTCGTTCTGGATCAAACCGGTGCGAATCCCAATCTTCTAAAGCTCGAGCCGACCGAAAGCCTTTTGTTCGAGAACGTGGAAGAAGCCATTCAGAAGATGTCCGCGTTGCGCGCGATCGGCGTGCATTTTGCGCTGGACGACTTCGGTACCGGATACTCTTCGTTGTCGTACCTGAAACGGCTCCCACTGGATCAGATCAAGATCGACCAGTCCTTCGTTCGCGATATTCCGCAAGATGCCAACGCGTGCTCCATCACGACCGCGATCATTTCCCTGGCGAAGGGCCTGGAACTGGAAGTGATTGCCGAAGGCGTGGAGACCGAGGCGCAGCGCCAGTTTCTGGCCGAGCACGGATGCGCGCTCTATCAGGGGTACCTGTTTAGTCGCCCGATTCCGTCGGATCAATTCGGCGCACTGGTGAAAAAGCTTTCGGAAAACTAGGGCTCCTGGCTCGCGGTTGGTCGTCTCTCTTGCACGCATGAAACGCGACGTTGACTTCTGAGTTGCCCTTTCATAACATTGCGCCACCCGTGAGCCTGAAGTACGCAATACCCACCACACAAATATCGGAGTGAAGCGCGGGGTTCTGCCTGGAAGGCTGAAGTTCACTCCCGGAGACCATAAGCGCATGATCAATAGGGGAGCCCGATGAACTCCGTCGACGGAATCTGGATGCTGCAGCAAGCGCACGCCTGGGATGGGAACGGTCAACCCTTAGGCGCGCCTTACGGCCAACGGCCCATGGGCACCATCGTGTTCGAGAACGGCCGGATGCTGGCCGCTTTGTGCAATGGCGATGCGGATCTGGGGTCGGCGACCCGGCGCGAATACAGCTCCTACGGCGGGACCTACTCGTTCGACGGGAAGATCCTTGAGGTCCTTGTCGATATCGCATCGGATCCGACGCGCATCGGCGGGCGCCAGGTGCGTGAAGTCGTGCTCGAGGGTCGTCGCATGACCCTGCGGCCCCCGACCCGCGCCTATGGCGGCGCACCACAACAAAGAGAGCTTCTGTGGGAACGCGTCGCGGATATCCCGGCGCGGCTCGACACTTGATCAAGGGCGCGACAAGCCTCGTCCTTCAGGGCGAGGGGCTGTCAACAGGAACGGGGGCAGCATGACAGACCAGACAAAGCCGGTCGTCGGATTTATTGGCCTGGGCATCATGGGCGCGTCCATGGCGTCTAACCTGCAGAAGGCCGGCTATGACATCGTAGTGCACGATATTCGGCGCGAAGCGACTGCCGTTCACGTCGAGGCGGGCGCGCAATGGGCCGACTCGCCGCGCGAAGTCGCCGAGCGATCCGAAGTGGTGCTGTCGTGCCTGCCCTCCATCGAGAGCATTGAAGCCGTTGCGTTGGGCAACGCTGGCATCCTGTCGGGCATTCGCAAGGGACAGGCGTATTTCGAACTCTCCACCAGCTCACCGGACCTGGTCAAACGCCTGTATGCCGCGTTCACCGAGAAGGGCGCGCACATGCTGGACGCGCCCGTCAGCGGCGGCGCGGTCGGCGCAAAACGCGCACGGCTGGCAATCTGGGTGGGAGGTGACAAACCCACGTATCAGCGCTATGAGCCCGTGCTCCGTGCCATCGGCGACCAGCCGGTACACGTCGGAACCATCGGGACCGGACTCGTCACCAAGCTGGTCAACAACTGTGCCGCGCAGGCGACACAGGCGGCCATCGCCGAAGTCTTCGTGCTGGGGATCAAGGCAGGCGCAGAGCCGCTCGCGTTGTGGGAGGCGCTGCGCCAGGGCGCGGCAGGCAGGCGCCGCACCTTCGACGGGATGATCGACGAGTACCTGCCCGCGCGGTACGACCCACCGAATTCGGCGCTACGCATCGTCCACAAGGACCTGATGATCGCGACAGACTTGGCGCGGGATCTCAACGTTCCCATGCGCTTTGCCAGTCTGACGCTTGCCGACATCCAGGAAGCGATGCTGCGCGGCTGGTCGGAGCGGGACAGCCGATCTGTGATGCTGCTACCCCAGGAGCGCGCTGGCGTGTCCGTCCAGGCGAGCGCCGAGGGCATCGAAGAGATTTTGCGGCGCGACCCACCCGCGCCCTCCGACTCCAAGCGTGGAACCCTCAAGTAGTCCCGCCGTTCGGCGCCACAAATCTTAAGGAATGCGTGCCCTCATGAAAATGCTGATCTCGGGCTTCGGCCTGGCAATTCGCGTCACCTTGCTGCTGCTGGCTTGCTCGCATACCGGCTGGGCCCAGACCTATCCTTCCCGACCGGTCACGCTCGTGGTCCCCAGCAATGCGGGGTCTTCCTCCGATCAGTTTGCCCGCATGATCGGACAGACGCTGGCCAAACAAACCGGGGGCGCTGCGATCGTCGAAAACAAGCCAGGCGCAAACGGCATCATCGGGGTTCAGTCGATGTTGAGCGCTGCGCCAGACGGGCATACGATTCTTGTCACCACGATCTCCCCCATCATCTTCAATAAATACCTTTACAAGACACTGCCCTACGACCCGCAAAAGGACCTCATTCCCGTGGGGATCTACGCGCAGAGCGCCATGTTGCTCGGCGCAAATCCTCAACTGTCGAGCAAGGATCTGCGGTCCGTCATCTCGTTTGCCCGAGCCAACCCGGGCAAGCTCAATTTTGGCTACGCGACCTCCACGCAGCAGCTTGCGGGCGAGTTGCTGCAATTAAAGAGCGGCGCGAAGCTGACGTTCGTCCCTTACCGGACCAACGCGGCCATGCTGACGGCCCTGGTCTCGGGCGAGATCGATCTCGCGATCAGCGACCCCGCCGGATTCTTGCCCTTCATTGAAAACAAGCGCATCCGTTTGCTCAGCACCACGGCAAGCAAACGACTCGCTTCATATCAGGATGTACCGACGTTCGTCGAGAACGATGTCGATTTCACGCTGACGACCTGGAACGGGATGTTCGCCAAGACAGGCACCTCGCCCGAGATCCTCGCCACGCTCTCGAAGGCCCTGCGCTCGACGCTCGGATCGCCCGAGGCGCAGGCCTACATGAAGGCGAATTCATACGACAACTTTCTCGTGACGGGGAAGGCCGCAGCAGACCGAGTCCAGACCGATCTGGCGACCTGGAAAGTCTTGACCCACGCGGCGGGCGTTGTGCCGCAGCAATAGGATTTACATGAACCCGAACGCCTCTCTTATCGTCGACCCTGAGATCGTCGTGGTCGATAGCCACCACCATCTCTGGAATCGCAGCCACCAGCGCTACCTGATCGAAGAGTTCGAGGCCGACGCAGCCAGCGGTCACCAACTCGTTGGAAGCATCTTTGCCGAATGCCACGAAGGCTACCTGACCGACGGCCCCCGCGAACTTCGTCCGGTTGGCGAGGCGCGATTCTTTGCAACGGAATCCGCGCGACACCGCGAGCGCAGTAACGGCAAGGGATTGCTGTGCAGCGCATTCATCGGCGCGGCCGATATGACCTTGGGCGATGAAGTCGATCGTGTCCTGGATGCGCTGGATGCCGCCAGCGACGGCCGCTTTCGCGGGATCCGCGGCGCGGTGTACTGGGACGAAGACCTGAGCCTCAATCTCGGCCTGCGCCCGTATTCGCCCAAGGGGCTGCTGCTGGACGCCAGGTTTCGCGCCGGGGTCGCGCGGCTAGCCGCCAGAGGGCTGATTTACGATGCGTGGCAGTACGAACCGCAACTGCCCGAACTCTGCAGCCTCGCGGACGCGGTCCCGACGGCGACGATCGTGGCGGGACACTGTGGCGGACCGCTCGGCGTCAACGCCTACGCGGGCCCGGATCGGTTCGAGCGCTGGCACAAGGCGATCCGCGAGCTTGCCCGCCGCGACAATGTCCTGATGAAGCTCAGCGGGCTTACCGCCAAGCGCATCGGACTCGACTTTTCAACCATGTCCGGCAAGGACGATGCACACGGGCTTGCGGCGCTCTGGCGCCCGTATGTCGAGGCGTGTGTCTCCGCCTTTGGCCCATCCAGGTGTATGTTCGGCAGCAACTTCCCGGTTGATGCCGTTGTCACGGACTATCGAACGCTGTTGAACGCCTACAAGTTATGTCTCTCGGGCTGTTCCGATGCTGAGAAGCGTGCGATTTTTTCCGGGAACGCCATTCGAACGTACAAGTTGTCGCCCGCCTCTTTTTCTTAACTCCACCAAACCCGTCTTTCTTAACTTCACCACACCCATCAACATGAAGATCAAAATCGCAGAAGCCCGCAACCTGGCGATCGGCGCACTCAGGCAGCTCAAGTACTCCCAGCATGATGCCGAGACCACGGCGGATCACCTGATCGACGCTGCATTGCGGGGCGTGACCTTCGGAAGCCTCGCCCGCATTCTTGCCATCTCTGAAAAGATGTCGGAAGTCGGCGACAACCGCCGACCCATTACAACGATCCGCGAAACACCGGTTTCGGCCGTACTGGACGGTGGCGACAACGTGGGCTATGTCGTCGCCCACCACGCAACGCGCATGGCGATCGATAAGGCCCTTAAGAGCGGGGTGGGAATGGTGGGTGCCAACAACACCTTCTATACCGGCTTGTTTTCCTACTATATGGAAATGGCCACCCGGGCCGGCATGGTGGCCATGGCGATTGGCAACGGGCCGGCCCACGTCGCGCCAGAAGGTGCGGCTGAAGGGCGCCTGGGCACGAATCCCATCGCGTTCGGATTCCCTTCCGAAGGCGACCCCGTCATTTGGGATATCGGAACATGCGCCATCATGCATGGCGAAGTCCTGTTGCACCGGCGTACCGGAGAACCACTGCCAGAAGGCGTGGCGCTCGACAGTAGCGGAAAGCCGACCCGCGATCCCGTCGCCGCCCTGACCGGTGCGATCAAAACCTGGGGCGGGCATCGGGGATCGGGCCTTGCCGTCGTCGTGCAAATGCTGGGGGCGCTTTGCGGTGGCCCTGTCATCTCGCCGGGCACCGTCGACATGGCGTATTTCGTGATCGTGATCGACCCCAAGCTCTTCCTGCCCGACGGCGAGTATCCCGGCCGCGTCACCGAACTGGCCGAAGCGATTTGCAGCGCGCGCCCGATCGATCCGGACCAGCCCGTACGCATGCCGTTCGAGCGCTCGGTCAAGGTCCGGCGTCAAAACCTGGAATCCGGCGTCATCGAGGTCCCGGACGTCGTATACCAGGGGCTCGTAAAGCTCCAGCACCCCTAGACAATCCGTGGGAGACACGCGATGAAGAACAAGACTGATGCGATGACCGGGCCGCGCGCGCGCGGGCTTGTGGCAAACCCGCAGAATTTGTCGCGGCGCGCGATGCTGCTGGGCCTGGCGCTTGCGCCTTTGTCCATGAGGAGCATGGCTCAGACGCCGGTAACCAAGTGGGTGCCCGACCGATCGCTGCGACTGATCATTCCCTTCGCGGCAGGAGGAGCCACGGACGTGGTGGCTCGCCTCGTGATGGAGCCGTTGGGCGCCAGACTCGGGCAGCGCATCGTGATCGACAATCGCGGCGGGGCAAACGGCATCATTGCCGCGCGGGCGGCCCTTGCTGCTCCTGCGGACGGCTACACCTTGTTCCTGGGCGCGATCGGTACCCAGGCGATCAACCCTTATATCTATCCCAAGATGGCGGTCGACCCCGACCTGTTCGTGGCGATTGCGGCCGTGAACACGGTGCCGACGGTCTTTGCGATTTCACGGGATGGCCGGGCGAAATCGCTTGAGGATGTGATCAAGCTCGGCGCGAGTGGTCAGGGTAACTATGGTCATTGGGCGATTGCCAGCGTGCCGCACATCGCGGGCGAGATGCTGAAGAAGCGGGCAGGTATCCCGAAGCTTGAGGGCATCCAGTATCAGGGCGCAGCACAATGTCTGCAGGCGCTGATCGGCGGACAGATCGATATTGCAAACCTGCCCTTGTCACTGGCACAGGCGCAGGGCGACAGGCTCAAGATCGTGGGGCTTGCCTCGACTTCCAGGCTGCCGGGTTCGCCCGATATCCCGACCATGGCGGAGCTCGGCTACCCGGTCGATATCGAAGCCTGGTATGGCGTCTTCGCGCCACCGGGCACCCCCCAGGCTATCGTGGATTCGCTGACGGCAGACATCAACGCAACGATCGCCGAACCCGCGCTGCGCAAGCGGATGATCGAGATTAGCCTCAATCCTCAGAGCTTTCCAACAGCGCAGGCTTATCAGGCGTGGATCCAGGGTGAGCGCAAGCGGTGGACCGCCGTGCTGCGCGAACTTGGCATCGAACCAATGCAGACGCCGACCTGATCTCAGCATCAGGTCATGGATCCGCTGCGCGGGTGGCCAATTACTGGACGCTCACAATCGACCCGAAGTGGTCTTTTGCCCCACCCGACTGAATGTCGGCTTTGCCGCTTGGATTTAACCGGTCATTGGCGTCTTGACGCAGAATGTCTCTGATGGGCTGAAAGCGGTCAACCGTTCGGGATGAGGCGATTGATAGAGAGCCCGCCAAATACGAATTTGGCTGAACAGTTTTTTCCTCCGCAAAGCAGACACACAAAAGCACCTGTCTAATGCCTGGCGTAATACTGGGTTCCCGCGGTTGCGGCCTTTCGTAGGTGACAGCTTTCGCGTTGCCAATTTTCTTTCATCACTGAAGTCGTTCGTGGCATTGGGTCTGGTGGCAAAGCTCTGCTCTCATATCTCAACGAGGTTCTCTATCTACGACACATTGGTTTGGTCGGACACAACGGGGTTGGCAAGGCTGCCTTGGCACACGGGCTAACGAGTGAAGCGGAATCCACCGGTGGGCGCCAACCGAATTGGCGGTACCGATGCGCCAGCAACAGAAGCGCGACGGTCTTTTTTTACCCGGGCATTATTGACACAGTAAATTTACCCGGGTATTATTCGGCCATCCAATTCAAGGCCGATCTCACCGTGATTGATACCGCTACTCCTTCCTACACCAGCTTTAACCGCCACAAGCGAATCGCTTCTGGCAGCTTGACGGTCAATGCATTGGTGGTGAAACACGCGCTGGCGTCCGACGCACACAGTCCGCTGCTGACCTTCTGTGACCAGACAGGTCAAGTTGTCGATATCGACATTCGAGGAAGCGATGCCGAGATGTTTGCACGTCTACCTCCAGAGAGGTGCCAGCTTCAAGGAAACGAATCGGCATTGATCAATTGCGAGGAATCGGGTGAGCCACGTGGCCGCGGTCGACCAAAGCTTGGGGTTGTCGCGCGAGAAGTCACGCTACTGCCGCGTCACTGGGATTGGTTGGCTGCACAGCCAGGCGGTGCGTCGGTGACTTTGCGAAAACTGGTTGATGAGGCACGCCGAGCGAACGTGGACCGGGACCGGCAACGGCGGGCGAATGAATGTGCTTACCACTTCATGTCAACCATAGCTGGTGATATGGCTGGGTTTGAAGAGGCATCGCGGGCGCTGTTTGCGAACGACGCGGAAAAGTTCCTCCAACAAACCGAAGCTTGGCCGTCCGACGTTCGCGATTACGTCAGGTGCCTGGCTTACCCGCTGCCGCTGACGGAAGTGCCATCACTTACGTCGTGACTCATTTGGGACAAACAGGATCGACGATGACAAGCAACAAAACGCTGAAACGACAGTATCTGGAGACAAAAGCCCGAGACGGTGTCTATGCGATCCGAAACCAGATCACGGGCCGGGCGCTGGTTGCCGGAAGTACGAACGTACAAGGCACACTCCTTGACTTCTGTTTGGCGCTACACCGTGCTCACGCTTGCATGCACGCCAACCTTAGCACTCTCATGAGCAACGCTATCGCGATGATTTGCTGGGTACGCGGCCACTTGCATGGCATGGTGTTGCATCCGTGGTGCTGTAGTAAAGCCGACCAAACAAAATATCGGAGCGCTCCCAAAAGCCGCGCGACACAAGAGCATTTGAGGATCACACACCGTGCCCAGGACTAAAGCGAACGGAATTGAAATTGAATACGATTGTTTTGGCAATAACGACGCGCCAGCTGTTCTGCTGATTTCCGGCCTGGGTACGCAAATGATTCGCTGGAGCGAAACGTTTTGCCAGATATTGGCAAATCAAGGCTTCCGCGTGATTCGTTTTGACAATCGCGACGCAGGCCTTTCAACTCACTTCGATAGCGCGTCGATGCCAGATCTCGCTGCAATTGCCGATGCAGTCTCTCGCGGCGAAACGCCCAATGTGCCTTACACACTGTTCGATATGGTGAACGACGCTGTAAGACTTCTCGATTCGTTGATGATCAAACGGGCGCACGTGGTTGGGAGATCAATGGGCGGCATGATCGCACAACTGGTGGCCAGCGAGCATCCTGAACGCGTTCTATCTCTGGTTTCCATTATGTCGAGCACTGGCAATCGCAATCTGCCGCAGGCCAGGCCTGCAGTGATGGCGGCGATGACATCGCCAGCGCCACATCCGTTAAAAGACGAACGGGGCTATCTCGCACATTGCGTTGCCTTTTCTCAAGTGATTGCCGGGAGAGGCTATCCGTTTGACGAATCCGCACAACGAGATCAAGCCTTAGCCGAAGTCAAACGAGCATACAACCCAAGCGGGTTTTGGCGGCATATCGCCGCCATCGCAGCAACCGGCGACTTAAGATCACGACTAGCCAAAATAAGTGCTCCGACGCTTGTGATACATGGGTCAGACGACCCACTAGTTTCCCCGGAAGCTGGGAAGGACACGGCGGCCAATATTGGAGGAGCCGAACTACTCATCGTAGAGGGAATGGGTCACGATTTTCCGCCATCGCTGTTTGGGTTTGTGGCCGGAGCCATCGCAGATAACGCCCGCCACATGTTCAACCCTATGAATCGCCCCGACGTTACTAGACCTTTTATTGCCTGATTCGATTAAAAGGGCTACTGAATTGGGGACGAATAGCAACTGATTGCCCGTGCTCCTCTGGTCGAGAGCAATGCATCAATGCAGACGGTCGGTTCGCCGTTGACAATGTCAGGTATCAGGGAGGCCATAGTCACCTATTGCCTATCCGATGCGCCAGATATTTCATTTGTCGACAACAAGCTTCAAACGTCGATGTTGGCCGCCTGCAGCGCGTGGGTCTCGATGAATTCCCGGCGCGGCTCGACATCGTCGCCCATCAGCGTCATGAAGATCTGGTCCGCCGCGATCGCATCCTCGATCTGTACGCGCAACAGGCGACGTACCTTCGGATCCATTGTGGTTTCCCAGAGCTGCGCGGGGTTCATTTCACCCAGACCTTTGTAGCGCTGCTTGGTCACGCTGCGCTCGGCTTCCCCACGCAGCCACTGGATGGCCTCGCGGAAATCCGAAATCGGCGATTCCTTGCGTTTTTCGCCTTCGCCGCGGGCAACTGCGGCGCCCGTGCCAATGAGCCCCTGGAAGGTCGCAGCCGCACGCGCGAGGACAGCGTAGTCCGAGCCCGAAACAAAATCGGCATCGATCACCGTCGCACGGATGTTGCCGTGATGCCTGCGACGAATCACCAGCCGGTATTTTTCGGACGGCGCGAAGTACTCGGACGTCACGTCGACATTTTGTGGCAGCGTCGGATCATAAAGTGCAGCCTGCAAGGTGCGCGCCGCTTCCTGCGCCTGCTCCTCGGTATCGAGCGCGACGGTCACGCCGCCCACGATCGCTGAAAGCGTTGGCACATCCATGAACCGGCCAAGGCGATGGATCACTCCATCGGCCGTCACATATTGCCGTGCGAGCTCGGCGAGCGCATCGCCCGCCACCACTGCCGCGCCTTCGGATGGAATCAACTGCGCATCCTTGAGCGCGAGCTGCATCATGTACAGCGACTCTTCCACCTCATCCTTGAGGTAACGCTCATCCTTGCCGACCCGCACTTTGTAGAGTGGCGGCTGCGCGATGTAGATATGCCCGCGCTCAACCAGCACCGGCATCTGGCGATAGAGCAGCGTCAGCAGCAGCGTGCGGATGTGCGCACCGTCGACGTCCGCGTCGGTCATGATGATGATGCGGTGGTAACGCAACTTGTCGATGTTGAAATCCGGCCCGATGCTGGTGCCCAGCGCGGTGATCAGCGTGGTGATCTGCTCGCTTGCAATCAGCCTGTCGAACCGTGCCTTCTCGACGTTGAGCACCTTGCCGCGCAGCGGCAGGATGGCCTGGAACTTGCGATCGCGCCCCTGCTTCGCAGAGCCGCCGGCCGAGTCACCCTCGACGATATAGATTTCGCACAGCGCGGGGTCCTTTTCCTGGCAGTCTGCCAGCTTGCCCGGCAGCCCGGCGCCTTCGAGCACGCTCTTGCGGCGGGTCATTTCGCGAGCCTTGCGGGCCGCTTCGCGCGCGCGCGCCGCTTCCACGACTTTCGAACACAGCGCCTTGGCGTCGACCGGATTCTCAAGAAGCCAGGTTTCGAGCGTACGCGCAACGGCTTCTTCCACCGCGGGCCGCACTTCGCTGGAAACCAGCTTGTCCTTGGTCTGGCTGCTGAACTTCGGCTCTGGCACCTTGACCGACAGTACGCAGGTCAGGCCTTCGCGCATGTCGTCACCCGTGGTCTCGACCTTGGCCTTCTTGGCGAGCTCGTTATCCCCGATGTACTTGTTGATGATGCGCGTCATGGCCGCGCGCAACCCGGTCAGGTGCGTGCCGCCGTCCCGCTGGGGAATATTGTTGGTAAAGCAGAGCACCTGCTCGCTGTACCCGTCGTTCCACTGCATGGCGATTTCGACGCCGACCAGCGATCCGCCGGCATTGGACTCTGTCGCAACCGAGAAAACATTCGGGTGCAACACGGTCTTGCCACGGTTGATGTATTCGACAAAGCCCTTCACGCCCCCGGAGAACGCAAAGTTTTCTTCCTTGCCCTGGCGCTGGTCGACCAGGCGAATCTTCACGCCATGGTTCAGGAACGACAGCTCGCGCAGCCGCTTGGCAAGGATCTCGTAGTGGTATTCGACGTTGTTGAATATTTCAGTGTCGGCCAGGAAGTGCACTTCCGTACCGCGCTTTTCAGTCGCGCCTGTCACCGCCAGCGGCGCAATGCGCGCGCCGTGATTGAATTCCATCTGGAACATTTTGCCATCGCGCCGGATGGTCAGTCGCAGCCAGGAGGACAACGCGTTCACGCACGATACGCCCACCCCGTGCAGGCCGCCCGACACCTTGTACGAGTTCTGGTCGAACTTGCCGCCGGCGTGCAACTCGGTCAGGACGATTTCCGCGGCGCTACGCCCGAACTCGTCATCCTTGTGGATGTCGGTCGGGATGCCCCGGCCGTTGTCCGTCACCGAGATCGAGTTATCCGCATGGATGGTGACGACGATCTCGTCGCAGTGACCGGCCAGCGATTCGTCAATCGCGTTGTCGACGACCTCGAAGACCATATGGTGCAGGCCCGTGCCGTCGGATGTATCGCCGATGTACATGCCGGGGCGCTTGCGCACGGCCTCCAGGCCCTTGAGCATCTTGATGGAGTCAGCGCCATACGCATTGATATCCGGCTCTTGATTCTGATCTGACATTTCTAAATCCGCATGGGCATGACGACGTATCGGAACGATTCGTCATCAGGCAGGGTAAGCAGGGCCGAGGCATTTGCGTCCGGCATGATGGACCAGCGCACGTTCTCAGTCTTGATGTTGGAAAGGAAGTCGAGCAGGTAGCTCACGTTAAAGCCCACGTCGAGGGCTTCGAAACCGTAATCGATGTCGACTTCCTCCTGCGCCTCTTCCTGCTCGGCGTTGGTGGAGGATATCTTCATCAGGTTCTCGCCGAGTTGCATCCTGACGCTGCGGAACTTGTCGGTCGTGAGAATCGCCGCGCGCTGCAGACAGCCAAGCAGCACTTCGCGCGACACGTCGAAGTGCCGCGTATAGGTGGTCGGGATGACCCGGTTGAAGTCGGGGAACTTGCCCTCGACCAGCTTGGAAATAAGTTCTACCTGCCCGAACGTGAACCGGATCTGCCCGGCCGCGACATCGATCGTGACGGGCTCTTCGCTGTCATCCAGCAGCCGCTGCATTTCCAGAACGGTCTTGCGCGGCACGATCACCTCGTGGCGCGTCTCGATGCCGTCGGCGGGCGTGGCGCTATGCGCCAGCCGGTGCCCGTCGGTCGCCACGGCACGCAGGCGCCCCGGCTCGAACACCAGCAGCATCCCGTTGAGGTAGTAGCGGATATCCTGCTGCGCCATCGCGAAGTGCACCATATTGAAGAGGTGCTTGAGCGTCTTGCGCGGCAGGGTCAGGGTAACGTCCCAGCGGTCGGGCTGCGACATCGTCGGGAACTCGGTCGCCGCCAGCGTCTGCAGGGAGAAGCGGCTCTTGGCCGACTGGACGGCCAGCTTGCCCCCGGCCGTCGCCAGGCGGACATCGCCGGTATCGGGCAGCGCACGCAGGATATCGACCAGTTTGCGCGCCGCGACCGTCAGCGCCTCGTTATCCTTGCCAACGCCAAAATCCGCATGCGTCGTGATCTGCACCTCAAGATCGGTCGCGATGAACGAAACGGTCGGCCCCTGCTTGCGCAGGAGGATGTTGGCCAGGATCGGCAGGGTGTGTCGCCTTTCGACAATCCCGGCCACCGTGGACAGGGGTTTGAGCAGCGCATCGCGAGTGGTCTGGACGAGTTGCATGGATTAGCCCTTTAGAGTTTGTTCGAGTACATGCAGGGTATGGTTGAGTTCGGCCTGCTTGCCGCGCAGATCCGAAATTTTGCGCACGGCATGAAGCACCGTCGTATGATCGCGCCCGCCGAAGTGTTCACCGATTTCGGGAAGGCTTTTTTGCGTCAGCTCCTTGGCAAGGTACATCGCCACCTGACGCGGCATGGCGATGTTGGCAGGCCGGCGTTTTGAAAACATATCCGCGACCTTGATCTTGTAGAAATCAGCCACCGTCTTCTGGATGTTCTCCACGGTGACCTGTCCGTTCGACACCGACAGCAGATCCTTGAGCGCATCCCTGCAAATATCGACCGTGACCACTTCGCGCCCGTGGAACCGCGCATAGGCCAGAACCTTGCGCAACGCGCCCTCGAGTTCGCGCACGTTGCTGCGCAGGTGCTTCGCGATGAAGAAGGCAACCTCCTCCGGCATGGCGAGCCCCTCGGATTCTGCCTTGCGCAACAGGATGGCGACCCGCATTTCCAGCTCGGGCGGTTCAATCGCGACGGTCAGCCCGGAATCAAAGCGCGAGATCAGTCGCATATCGATTCCGGCGAGTTCCTTGGGATAGGTGTCGCTGGTGATGATGATCTGTTTGCGCTGGGCCACCATGGCCTCGAACGCGTAGAAGAACTGCTCCTGCGTCGCCGACTTGCCGGAGAAAAACTGGATGTCGTCGATCAGCAGCAGATCAAGCGAATGGTAGTAGCGCTTGAATTCGTCGAAGGCCTTGCGCTGGTACGCCTTGACCACATCGGAAACGTACTGGTCCGCGTGGACGTAGCGCACGCGCGCGCCCTTGCCCGCGGCGACGATCGCGTTGCCGATCGCGTGGATGAGGTGCGTCTTGCCCAGGCCGACGCCGCCATACAGGAACAGCGGGTTGTAGGAGGTGCCTGGGTTCTCTGCGACCTGGATTGCCGCGGCGCGGGCGAGCTGATTCGCCTTGCCAGTGACGAAGGTCTCGAACGTCAGGTCTGTATTGAGCCGCGACTTTTCGTCAACGGTAATCCCGGAGGCCGCGCTCGCCGGTGGTGCCGGGTTCACCACGCTTTCCGCTGCACGAAGCAGGGAAGCGACCGATCCGCTCTTTGACGTCGTCGACGGATCCCCCTCGGCTTGCGAGGGCTTCGCGACGCTGGCCGACCCGGCCGGCAACTCGAACATCACCTCCACGGGGCGTTTGTACCACTCGGTTGCGATTCGCTCGATCTGGTTCGTGAAGTTCTTGCGAACCCAGTCGAGCTTGAAACGGTTTGGCGCGCACACTCGCAGCTTCGACGACGACTCGTCATAGGCGAGCGGAACCAGCGGACGAATCCACGCGTTCATTTGCTGGGGGGGAACCTCCTGCTCAAGCCGGTTGACGCAGGACTGCCAAAACTCGTTCATGTGACTCGCTGATCAAACCCCGATTCTACCCTGCCCGGGGGGTAGTTATCCACAGGCGTGAATGCGGATTTGCCCGTACGTTTTCCTAACTATTTGACTAATCTCGGATTTTTTGATGAAATGGAGGGCTTTCCGGGGTCATTCCCGCATTCTCTCGCTCTTTTGTCCGGGCACACATCATGAAACGTACCTTCCAGCCTTCCGTCACCCGTCGCAAACGCACCCACGGCTTTCGTGTCCGCATGAAAACCCGTGGCGGCCGTGCCGTCATCAATGCCCGCCGTGCCAAGGGCCGCAAGCGTCTGGCCGTCTGATCCGCCTGATTGCGCCTGGCGCGCCGCATGCGGCGCGCCCGTCGATCCAGCCGTGATGTCTCGCGCCACCTTTCCTGCGGCGGCGCGTCTGCTCCGCCCCACCGAATTCGCCGCCGGCCTGGCCGGCAAGCGCGTCGCGCGTGGGGCATATTTCGTGGTGACTTCCGCCAGGGTGACGCCTGACGCCGATGGCGCGGGTTCGAAACCCATCGCCCGGCTCGGCCTGATCATTGCGAAACGCTTCGCCCAGCGTGCATCGACGCGAAACGCGTTAAAGCGCGTTCTGCGGGAGGCCTTTCGCGCGCGCCGCCTCGAGCTCGAAGCGGCCGACTATGTCGTCCGGTTGCACCGGCGCATCGAACCGTGCTCGTTGTCGGTTCTGAAATCCGCGGCGCGGGCCGAGGCCGATACCCACTTCGCCCGGGTCGTCAGGCCGTGATGCGCGCACTGCTCATCGCCCCCATCCGCGCCTATCGCTACGTGCTGAGCCCCTGGCTGGGCAGTGCATGCCGGTTTACTCCGTCCTGCTCGGCCTACGCCATCGAGTCGATCGAGTCGTGGGGCCCGGCCCGTGGCAGCTGGCTCGCCTTGCGACGCATCTCCCGGTGCCATCCCTGGTGTCCGGGTGGGCACGATCCGGTTCCCCTGCGCTTTCCCCTTGCCGACGCTGGCGCGCCCCCGTTGCCACGCAGTCACACAGAATGAAGCTAAACTGCCTGCCTGCCCAAGCTGGCTCTCTATTGATTAGGCAATAATGGATATTCGACGCACCGTCCTGCTGATGATCTTCTCGTTTTCACTGCTGATGCTGTGGAACAACTGGCAGGTTCATCAGGGAAAGACCCCCCTGTTCGGGGTGAACCCCGCCGCGACCGCCTCCAAGGAGACCGCTGCCTCGGCGCAGGCGGGAGCAAGCTCCGGCGTTCCTTCCATGCCGGTCACCCCGGTCGCCGGTGCCCCCGCAAATCCCACGGTTCCTGGCAACGCGCCAGGGGCCGCTGCGCAGACGGTCTCCGTCAAGACGGATGTGCTCAGGCTGACCTTTGATCTTCAGGGTGCGCAGCTCGTGGGGGCCGATCTGCTGCTGTTCCCCTCCTCCGACGACAAGAGCGCCCCAGAGGTCCTGTTGCAGCGCGACAAGACCCGCACGTACGTCGTTCAATCGGGTTTGACGGGGGCACCCCCGGAGGCCCCTTTCCCGTCACATCTGGCCCCCTTCACGCTGGTCAGCGACGCGCTTGAGCTGACCGGTGACGCCCTGGTCGTCAAGTTTGCGTCCGAGGCGGGTGGCGTGCGGCTGATCAAGACGTTCACCCTGCATCGTGGCAGCTACGCCATTGATGTTGACCACCACATCGAGAACCTGTCCGATCAGCCGGTCTCACCCTTCGTCTACCTTCAGATCACGCGCGATGGCTTCATTCCTGCCGCCGCCAACGCCGCGCCTTCGTTCTTCAGCGGGCCGGCGGCCTTCGTGGGCGCTGCAGTCTACTCTGAACAAAGCAAGTTCGAGAAGGTCACCTTCACCGACATCGAAAAGCACAAAGCCAGCTACATCAAGCAGGCGGACAACGGCTGGTTTGCCATGGTCCAGCATTATTTCGTGACCGCCTGGGTGCCGCCGCAGGGCAAGAGCCGCACGTACGAAGTGGCTGAGCTGCAGAAAGACCTGTTCGCCGTACGCAGTCTTGAGCCGGTCGGTGCGGTCAACCCCGGCAACAACGTCACGATCCGGTCGAAGCTCTGGCTGGGTCCGCAGGATCAGAACTCGCTCGAAGCGCTGGCGCCCGGTCTTGAACTGGTCGTCGATTACGGCATGCTCACCATCATTGCGAAGCCTCTTTTCGCGCTGATGACCTGGCTGCACGGGATGCTTGGCAACTGGGGCTGGACAATCATTGCGCTCACCTGCCTGATCAAAGCGGCGTTCTATCCCCTGTCGGCGGCCAGCTACCGATCGATGGCGAAGATGAAGCAGGTCGGCCCGCGGATGCAGGTGCTGAAGGAAAAGTTCGGCGACGACCGCCAAAAGCTCAATGCCGCCATGATGGAGATGTACCGCACGGAAAAAATCAATCCGCTTGGTGGCTGCCTGCCGATCGTGATCCAGATTCCCGTGTTCATTTCCCTCTATTACGTCTTGCTCTCGAGCGTCGAACTGCGGGATGCGCCATGGATATTCTGGGTTCAGGATCTGGCGACCCGTGACCCCTACTTCATCCTGCCCGCCATCATGATGGGAACCATGTTCCTGCAAATGAAACTGAACCCGACCCCTCCGGATCCCGTTCAGGCGAAGGTCATGATGTTCATGCCGCTCGTGTTCGGCGGGATGATGTTCTTCTTCCCGTCCGGGTTGGTGCTTTACTGGTGTGTGAACAATATCCTGTCGATCGCACAGCAGTGGTACATCACCCAAAAGATGGCTAAGCTGGCGGCAACCCCGCACCGTTAATGCCTGGCGCGGCATCCGAACCGATCGCAGCCATTGCAACCGCCCCGGGACGGGGCGGGATCGGGGTGGTAAGAGTATCGGGCCCCGATTTGGGGCCCTTTGTCATTGCGCTGCTTGGCGGGCCGCTTGCGCCACGCCAGGCCAGTTACCTCGCCTTCCCCGACGCCGATGGTGCGCCCATCGATAAAGGCATCGCCCTTTTCTTTCCCGGGCCGCACTCATACACCGGCGAAGATGTTCTCGAACTACAAGGGCACGGCGGGCCAGCGGTGCTGGGGCAGTTGCTGCGACGCTGCCTGGATCTCGGCCGCGATCGCGGCATGCGGCTCGCACATGCGGGGGAATTTACCCAGCGCGCGTTCCTGAACGACAAAATCGACCTGGCGCAGGCCGAGGCGGTCGCTGATTTGATCGACGCGTCCTCCGAGGCTGCCGCACGCGCCGCGGCGTCTTCCATGAGCGGGGAGTTTTCGCGCCGTATCCATGCGCTGTGCGCCAACATCGTCGAGTTGCGCATGCTCGTCGAGGCGACGCTGGATTTCCCCGAGGAAGAACTCGAGTTTCTCGAAAAACACCGGGCAAGCGATCGCCTCGCAAGCCTTCAATCCGCTCTGGATGACATCCTTCGGCAATCCCGGCAAGGCCTTGTCCTGCGCGAAGGCCTGCACGTGGTTCTGGCAGGGGAGCCCAACGTCGGCAAGTCCAGCCTGCTCAATGCGCTCTCCGGCGAGGAGGTCGCCATCGTGACGGAGATCCCCGGCACCACCCGCGACAAGGTTTCGCAACAAATTATTCTGCAAGGCGTGCCGATCACCGTGACCGACACCGCAGGGCTTCGCGAGACGCAAGACCGCATTGAAGCCCTGGGCATCGAACGTACCTGGGCCGAAATCCGCCGAGCCGACGTGGTGCTTCACTTGCTGGATGCGCAAGCCCCGGTCGCCGTGCTTGATGCGCAGATCGACGCGGCGCGCTCGCGGCAAAGCGTCGTGCTGCAGGTATTTAACAAAGTCGATCTTCTGCAAGACGATTCCGCCTTGCCAGAAGGCGCACTCGCCATTTCAGCAAAGCAGGGGTTTGGCCTGGATCAACTGCGCGATCGGCTATTGCAACTCGCTGGCTGGAATCCGGGCAGCGAATCTCCATGGCTTGCCAGGCAGCGACACGTCGATGCGCTGGAGCAGGCGCGCATCCATCTTGCGCATGCGATGGAGCATGCCCGGCAGGATGATCGCGTACTGGACCTGTTTGCCGAGGAGTTACGCCTTGCGCATGACAGCCTGGGCCTGATCACGGGGAAGATGCTGGCGGATGACTTGCTCGGAGAGATCTTCTCCCGGTTCTGTATCGGCAAATAATGTCGTTCTGATCACACCGCGCGACCAACTTTCCCTTCCGTAAGTCAATGCCCACGAAGGTGTGCGCCATTAGTATCCAAGACCAAAAAGGCTGGCCGTGAAAGCGAGATTTTCCAGCACGGAATACTGTCGCATGTTGATATCAAAGTTCTGCAACAAGGTGATGAATCCCCAGATCACCACAAACGAGTGAACCCTACCCCACCGCGTATTGTTTGGCTTGATCCCCGCATGCTGCCGCAACTGCGATATCCCGATGCCTGTCGCCAGCAAACCGCAATACAGGGCATAACTCAGGTACGAGTAGGCCAGATCGGCAACGCCTTTTGTGTGGATCTCATAGAGGTCGCGAATGATGTGGAAAACAAAATTCCCGACCCCGGCGGCCATGAACGTCGCAATGAACATGCGCACGCGCGGGTACTGTTTCGGCGCCCTCAGAAAGGTCGGGATATAAAACAAGTCGACCATGACTTCTTTGAAGTAAAAATTGTAGCGGTTCCAGAATTCAGCTAGCGTGCGCGACTCCAGTGGCCGACACATGGTGCGCGGCAGTCGGAACCCGGCAAGTCTCGCCACCCCGATGGCTTTATGACCGTACACAGCGATATAGATTGAAAAAGTGACCGTGTCCAGTATCACGGAAATCCAGTTTATCCAGAGCGAATATGGGTTGCCCTGAATAAAGGCCACGACGGCGTGTTCCTGCTTCGGAATCCCGAGCATGCCGGTGAACACCCGGTGGATCGTCGACTGAATCAGTATCAGCACGGTCATCCAGATCAGAAGTTTCACCGCCTTGATTTGCGTAATCGCCAACTCGCGCGGCGTGGTCGACAAATGCCTGTGAAGGAAGGCCGCACCTTTGCCTAAAGGTGTCGACGACGAAAGCCAGAACGCCTTCTGAACTCCCATCTGGATTAGAACCGGGGCGGGATGTCGACCACGCATATCAACGATCGCGTAGCAGAGGTACCAAATGTAGATTGAAAACACGACCAGGAAGGACCATGACATATCTTGCAACGGACCTGCAGGCATCTGGGCGAAAGCGAAGGTCATCACGGCCAGGCACCCCAGCAATGCGACGACCGGCCGACGTGCCAACAGATGCGTTTTGAAATGCCGCACATACATCAGTGATAGCCAGCAAACGACCATAACCAATGCCGTCGATGCGTAGTCGTACGGGGAGATGACCGGAAGCCAAAAAAGCGTTGTCAGCCACGCCGAAAAAAATAAAATCAACCCACGGTAAGACGGCAGGTAAGCGTGCGCTGCCGCGACGGCAATGACGACTATGCTCCAGAGCGGAGGATCAAGCCGCTTGACCACGGGTGGAAGCAGCAGAATCGCCAGCGCAATGGCAACGAGGAGCATTTTGCCAACGGGCGTCTGCGCAAAAGCAATCACCGGTTCGCGCTGATCGATTGCAAAGAAATTTCGTAGTTTTTTATGTATCAGCAACGCTGGTCTCATGTCAACTTTTGCAAATACCCCAAAGCGAGCTTGACGACGCTATCATCAATGCGATTATCTCATTCTATTGTCCATCCAGCGTCAATTGGCAGCACGGCTCCGGTGATGTCACTACCCGCATCGCTGCAAAGAAATACGGCGAACGCGCCGACGTTTTCCATCGCGACGAATCGTCCTGTGGGATGTCGGGCAGAAATGTACTCGCGCTGCGCCTGCGTGGCAGAGATTCCCTTGCTCGCGGCGATTCCTTCGATCTTGGCCATGATCGGCGGGGTGGGCACCGTGCCGGGGCACAGCGCATTGCAGGTAATGCCGGCATTGGCGGTATCCATCGCGAGCGAGCGCGTTAAACCGATCAGGGCTGTTTTGGTCGTGATATAGGCGATTCGCCCAGTCGTGGCCGTCAACCCGTAGACGGACGAAATATTGATGATCCTTCCCCACCCCGCCTTGCGCATTGATGGCAAAGCGAGTCGCGCCGTGTGAAATGACGACGAAAGATTCACGGCAAGCGCATCATCCCAATCACGGATGGATAGTTCTTCGGCGCTGCCTGGGTTTCGCACAACGGCGTTATTGACCAGAATATCGACCCCGCCCGAAAAACTCGCCGCCTCCTGCATCATCTGTTCGATTTGTGCCGGATCCCGTAAATCCGCACGACTCACCATCACCTTGACTCCTCGCCTGGAAGCCAGATCCGCCCGGGCTTGTTCGCACACTTCTGGCGTTTGCAGGCCATGCAATACGATCGAGGCTCCGGCTTGCGCCAAACTGTCGGCGATCGCAAAGCCAAGGCCAGAAACGGATCCGGTAATCAAGGCACAACGATTCTTTAGCATCAAAAATATTCCTGTTGTTGACTGGTGCCAGAGGGCGTCAGGTTCTTCGAAGGGCCGCACTATCCTGTGGATAAGTAGGGCAATGGGGGTGTGCACATGATGTGGACGAATGTTGAACAGGTTGGGTTTTTGGTCAACTTCCGAAATCTGTTCAGGCAATCCGGCTCTTCAGCACAGAAGTTATCCACAACAAAAAAACGTTATAACTAATTGATTATTATAGATAATATTTAAATTTCCGTGTTATCCACCGGACTCATCAGTCATTAGCGTTTATATATATAAAAGAACTACAGTAAAGCAATAGCACTACACCTTTTGCAAACGTTCAATCGCTCCGTTCAGAGTTTCCTCTTTTTTGGCAAAGCAAAACCGAATGAGTTTATGATTAGATTCCTTAGCCTTTGTGTCTGCATAAAAAGCTGAAACCGGGATGACAGTAACGCCATGCTCTTTGGTGATCCAGATGGAAAATTCCGCCTCCGGAAGATCCGATATCGCGCTGTAGTCGGCTAACATGAAAAAAGTCCCTGGACTCGGCAAAGCCTTGAAACGTGTTTTCTGCAGGCCTGCTGCCAATCGGTCACGTTTCGCCTGGTAAAAGGCTGGCAAGTTCAAATAGGTCGATGCATCCCTGGAATACTCTGCAAGACCGTGCTGTAACGGCGATGGAACGGTGAATACAACAAACTGGTGAACTTTACGAAGTTCTGCGGTCATTTCTTTGGGCGCGCTGCAGTACCCTATTTTCCATCCTGTCGTGTGCGTTGTTTTCCCGAAGGAGGAGATGACGAACGATCGCGCCGCAAGTGCTGGACGGGTGGATACGCTCAGGTGCGGTTTGCCGTCAAAGACAATGTGTTCGTAAACTTCATCCGACATGATCATGATGTTGGACTCAGCAGTAATCTGCTCGAGTGTGTCAAGATCTTCGGCCAGCATGATTGCGCCGGTCGGGTTATGGGGAAAGTTAATAAGGATAAGTTTGGTTCGTGGCGTAATTCCTGATCGGACTTTGTCCCAGTCAACGCGAAATCCTGGATTGCGCGTGTCGGGCGCTGTCATCGGGATGCAAATGGGAGTAGCACCAGCGAGTTTGATCGCGGGTAGGTACGAGTCGTAGCAGGGCTCGATCACAATCACTTCATCGCCCGAACCGACAATCGCCAGGATGCCCGACATGATAGCTTCGGTAGCACCGCTGGTAATCGTGACCTCGGTATCCGGATCGTAAGCGTGCCCGTACAGTGATTTAATTTTCAGGGCGACAATCTGGCGCAATGCGGCGATCCCTGGCATGTAGGGGTATTGGTTGAACCCGTCCGCCATTGCTTTCGTGACGAGATCGAGCAAGCGCGGGTCAGGATTGAAGTCAGGGAACCCCTGCCCCAGATTGATCGCCTGATGCTCGACGGACAACTGGCTCATCACCGTAAAAATGGTGGTACCGACTTCCGGAAATTTAGAGGTAATTTTCATAACGCAATGTGACGTAATGAGTTGTTCATGGTTGTTTATCTGAGGATAATACGCACTTTTACGCTGGACGCACGACGTGGATCGCTGGTTGAAGTTGCTGTTGGGTTTCGCGGTCGCATTCATTGGCGCGGTGATTGCGCTGGCGATATCGTTGCCCCTGCCCTGGACCCTGGGGCCATTGATTCTGGTAGCGGCTGCACGCGTACTTTCAGTCCCCGTCAATAGTTCACCGCGCCTTCGCAATGTTGGGCAATGGGCGATCGGTGTGACGCTGGGCCTCTACTTCACGCCGTTTGTGCTGGGCATTATTCAGCAAAACATATTGCCGATCATCGGTGGCATGATCTTTGCCCTGGCCTTGGGTGTATTCGGAACTTATCTGCTGATGCGTCTTGGCGGGGTTGATCTCAAGACGGCCTGGTTTTCATCGGCGATTGGTGGCGCTAGTGAGATGACGGGTCTGGCGGATCGTTACGGCGGCCGCTCCGATCTGGTTGCCAGTGCGCATAGCCTCAGAATTCTGACCGTCGTCCTTATCGTGCCGTTTGCCTTTCAGGCGTTCGGTGTGGTGGGCAACGATAGCGTGGTGGCCGGGCCGAAAATTGTCGATTACGGCGGATTGTTGGTACTTGCTGTCGCGACGGCGGCCAGCGCGCTGGTTGCCGGGTTTTTCAGGGTGCCGAACGGTTGGGTCCTTGGGCCGATGTTCGTGTCGATGGCGTTAACGATGTCAGGGATCGAACTTTCGGCGATGCCGGATTACGTTGCAAAGGTTGCGCAATTGTTGATTGGTTGGTCTCTGGGCGATAGGTTCAGGCCAGGCTTTTTCAGTTCGGCGCCGCGTTTTCTTTTCGCGGTCATTGTGTTTACCCTTTTGGGCATTCTGATGTCTTTGGGGATGGCATATTTTCTGGAGTCTTGGGCATCGGTTCCCTTGCCGACTGTAATATTGGGACTTGCTCCGGGGGGGATTACGGAGATGGCGATCACGGCGAAGGTGCTGAGTCTGGGCGTACCTTTGGTGACGGCGTTCCACGTAACGAGGATGGCGCTGGTGGTTATGGTGACGGGGCCTCTTTATATTGCATTCGTAGAAAAGCATTGCCGCGAAGCCTGACGGTTGTGGATAACAGGCATCGCACAAGTTGTTGAATGTATTGGGGATTACACCATCCAGCTCGTAAGGAAACCGGCTAATCCCGAGTTATCCCGTTAAATTCTTGAAGTTCTTCACAGGGATATCCACAGGTTGCTTCAGTACCTCCGGTTTCGCCAGAAAAGGTGCCTGCGCTAGCGGGGTCAGGATCGGCTGAAGATTTCGTTTTAGCCGCTAAGCGGTTGTTCCACGTGGAACGTTCGAGCAACCAGTTTTTGCATGTCCGCGCCGACCCTGAATGGCGCGAGATCGCCTGGCGGACCCTGTTTCACGTAAAACATAAATAATGACGTTTTTGGTGTTGGCTCGTCGAAATGAGGCGGCGCTCGTGTTCCATGTGGAACATGTCCAACGAGTGGGCACTAACAATATTGACGAGCCTCCCCTTTTAATACAACCGAAGGCTGGATAAGACCCACCAAGGTTGTTCCACGTGGAACAGCAACTTAGAACATTCATCGGACTATAATGCGTTCCCCCCAGTGCCGTGTTCTTTGGTGAAATGAACTATCCCTCCGTGTTTGACGTGATTGTTGTTGGAGGCGGCCACGCTGGGACGGAGGCCGCGCTGGCGGCCGCTCGAAGTGGCGCCTCGACGCTATTACTGACGCACAATATCGAGACCCTTGGTCAAATGTCTTGTAATCCGTCGATTGGCGGAATTGGTAAAGGACATTTAGTAAAAGAGGTTGATGCTCTGGGCGGGGCGATGGCGATCGCAACCGATGAAGCAGGTATTCAGTTCAGGATATTGAACGGATCCAAAGGCCCTGCCGTCAGGGCAACGCGCGCCCAGGCAGATCGCACTCTATATAGGAAGGCCATTCGGTCGCGTCTGGAAAACCAACCGAATCTTTGGTTGTTTCAGCAAGCCGTCGATGATCTCTTGCTCGAGGGCGACCGAATCGCTGGTGCGAAAACACAAATCGGCATTTCATTCCGATCAAAGACTGTCGTATTGACGGCGGGAACGTTCCTGAACGGGTTGATTCATGTTGGGCTGCAAAATTACGCCGCTGGCCGTGCCGGCGATCCGCCGTCAATCTCGCTCGCGTCCAGATTGCGAGAACTCGCCTTGCCACAAGGGCGATTGAAGACTGGAACGCCCCCCAGGATTGACGGTCGATCAATCAACTATTCCGTTCTTGAAGCGCAACCTGGCGATCTCAACCCTGTTCCGGTCTTTTCGTATCTGGGATGCGCAGCGATGCATCCCCGGCAGGTTCCCTGCTGGATTACGCACACCAACTTTCGAACACATGAAGTTATCCGCGGAGGGCTTGATCGATCACCCATGTATAGCGGCGTGATCGAGGGCGTTGGTCCGCGCTATTGTCCTTCGATCGAGGATAAGGTGCACCGGTTCGCCGGGAAGGACTCGCACCAGGTGTTCCTGGAGCCTGAGGGACTGGATACAAACGAGGTGTATCCAAACGGGGTCTCGACCAGCCTGCCGTACGATGTTCAACTGGCGCTGATTCACACGCTTCCAGGATTAGAAAACGCGCATATCGTGCGGCCTGGCTACGCGATCGAGTACGACTACTATGACCCGCGCGAACTGAAAACATCGTTTGAAAGCAAGAATATCGCGGGGCTCTTTTTTGCAGGGCAAATCAACGGAACGACCGGATATGAAGAGGCTGCCGCACAGGGGCTGATGGCTGGTATTAACGCCGCTCGTTTCTCACGAGACCAGGAGCCATTATTGTTGCGCCGAGATCAAGCATATCTTGGGGTGCTTGTTGATGATCTCGTCACCAAGGGCGTCACGGAGCCGTACCGGATGTTTACGTCGCGCGCTGAATACCGGCTGAGTTTGCGCGAAGACAACGCTGACTGGCGGCTGACCGAAATCGGACGTCAGGTTGGTCTCGTGGATGATGTTCGCTGGGATGCCTTTTCACGCAAGCGGGATGCTGTCGCGCGGGAAATCGAACGACTCCGGTCAACGTGGGTCAACCCGCGGATGTTGAGCGATGACACCGCCCGCGCATGGCTCGGAAAAGAAATGGTACGTGAGTACTTACTATCAGACTTGCTTAAGCGCCCCAACGTTTCCTATGCGTCGTTGATGAAAATGCCTTACAGCGAAGGCGTCGAATTGCCGCCCGGGCTCGCCCCCGGTGCCGAGGCGGAACAAGTCGAAATACAAATCAAGTACGAGGGATATATCGCACGCCAACAGGGTGAGATTCTGCGGCAGCAGCATCACGAAGAGCAGACGATACCCGGCGACGTCGACTTTGACGGCATTACCAGCCTTTCGTTTGAAGTTCGCCACAAGCTCAAGACGCACCGCCCGGAAACGATTGGCCAGGCGGCCCGAATCTCGGGCGTGACGCCGGCCGCGATATCACTTCTGCTGATTTACCTTAAGCGCCGACAAAACCAGGCGCGAAGTCAGGCCGCATGAACAGCGCGGTTCAAGCATCCCTCGAGAGTTTTTCGGCGCGTCTGGACGATGCCGCCACCGCGTTACAACTGACGCTCGACGAAGGCCAGAAATCGGCGCTACTGGAGTTGGTTGCCCAACTTGTCAAGTGGAACCGCACCTATAACCTGACTGCGCTGCGAGATGCCGACCAGGCGCTGGTGCACCATGTGTTCGACAGCCTCGCCGCCGTGCCGCCGTTGCTTCACAGCGGGGCGAGTCAGCGCGGCGCGGGCCTGCGGATCCTCGATGTGGGATCCGGGGGCGGCTTGCCCGGCATCGTACTGGCCATCGCGCTGCCGCAGGCACAAATCACCTGCATCGACGCGGTAGAAAAAAAAGTCGCTTTTATTCGCCAGATGGCGGGGGTTCTTGGCTTGCGCAACCTGAACGCGCGCCATGGTCGCGTCGAAGACACCGAAGCGCTCGATTGCAATATCGTGATTTCACGCGCTTTTGCGTCGCTCGCTGACTTTGCCCGACTCGCCGGGCGCCACGTCGCCGAGGGCGGGCGCCTGGTCGGCATGAAAGGGAAGAATCCAGTCCAGGAGATCGCCGCGCTTGAGCTGCAGGGCGAATGGACCGCACGCGAAACTCAAACACTGTCCGTCCCAGAGCTTCAGGCCGAGCGTTGTCTGGTCTGGATGCAACGAAGAGAAACAACATGACCCCCCCCAGCACAGCAGCGACCGCCCGAATTTTTTGTATCGCCAACCAGAAGGGCGGCGTTGGCAAGACCACCACAGCCATCAATCTTGCCGCCGGGCTTGCGACGCATGGCAAGCGCGTCTTGCTCATTGATCTCGATCCGCAAGGCAACGCCACGATGGGAAGCGGGATCGATAAATCCACGGTTCAGAGCAATCTGTACCAGGTGTTAATTGGTGAGGCCACGATCGAGCAGGCGCGCCTGCGATCCGTGACCGGCGGCTACGATGTATTGCCGGCCAATCGAGAGCTCTCCGGCGCAGAGATCGATCTGGTGGGCATGGAAGATCGCGAACTGCAGCTCAAGCACGCCATCGTTTCGGTGCGCGCCGACTACGATTTTGTATTGATCGACTGCCCGCCCACCCTGTCGCTCCTGACGCTCAACGGATTGGCCGCCGCGCATGGCGTGATTATCCCGATGCAGTGCGAATATTTCGCGCTTGAGGGGTTGTCGGACCTGGTCAACACCATCAAGCGGGTGCACCACCACATCAACCCTGAACTTATGCTGATCGGGTTGCTCAGGGTCATGTACGACCCGCGCGTGACACTGCAGCAGCAGGTCTCGGCGCAACTCCTGTCGCATTTTGGCGACAAGGTCTTTCGCACGGTTGTGCCGCGCAACGTGCGCCTTGCCGAGGCGCCGAGCCACGGGATGCCGGGCGTCGTCTACGACAAGACCTCGCGTGGCGCACAGGCCTATATCGCGTTTGGCGCCGAAATGATCGAGCGTGTGACGCCCGGCAAAGTTTGAAGCCTTCGACCCCCGACCCTTCGACAGTAACCGTACAACAGGAAAGCAACGCCATGGTGACCAAGAAACCCAAAGGCCTCGGGCGCGGACTCGAGGCGCTGCTCGGCGCGGATATGTCGGCAATTGCCACGCTCGGCCAGCCCGACGCCCCCAATGCGCTGCCCACCGCCTTGCACGTCGGAAAGCTGCGGCCGGGCAAGTATCAGCCCCGCACGCGGATGGACGAGGGAGCGCTCAACGAGCTCGCCGATTCGATCCGGGCACAGGGCGTGATGCAGCCTATTCTGGTGCGACCGGCACCGAACGAACTGGGGCTGTACGAAATCATCGCGGGAGAACGCCGGTTTCGTGCTGCCCAGATCGCGGGCCTGACGGAAGTCCCCGTGCTCGTGCGGGACGTCCCGGACGAACACGCCGCCGCGATGGCGCTCATCGAGAATATTCAGCGCGAGGATCTCAATCCGCTGGAGGAGGCGCAGGGCGTGCGCCGCCTTCTCGACGAGTTCGGCCTGACGCACGAACAGGCCGCGGCGGCGATCGGGCGATCGCGCCCGGCAACCAGCAACATGCTGCGACTGTTGAATCTGGCCGCACCGGTGCAAACGATGCTGCTCGCTGGCGATATCGATATGGGCCATGCCCGTGCGCTGCTCGCCGTGGATGCCGCGACCCAGATTCAGCTTGCGAATCTGGTCGTTGCCCGCAGGCTATCGGTGCGTGAAACGGAAAAGCTGGCCAGCAAGGCGGCCAGCGGCCCGGACGCGGGCAAGAGCGCGCGCGCACGGTCCGTATCGCGCGACACGGCCCGACTCGAGGAGTCGCTGTCCGATCAGCTGGCCACCAGGGTCAGCCTGAAGGCCAACGCCCGGGGCCGGGGCCAAATCGTGATCGATTTCCACGGATGGGAACATTGCTCTGCGCTCCTGGAAAAGCTGGGCTTGCGAGAGCAGTCCGACGAATAGCTTTCCGCGCTGAGCGCAGCATCCTCGGGAAGACGCCGGGATTTGGTTCGCTGGCTGCCACCTGCCTTGACAATACGTAAAACTTCGCCCATAATCCTCGGTTCTCTTGGGGAGAGGTGCCCGAGTGGTTAAAGGGGGCAGACTGTAAATCTGTTGGCCTTGCGCCTACGTTGGTTCGAATCCAACCTTCTCCACCATAAGAGAGCTTTTTTGGCGATCGTTGGTATTCGATCCTCGCGGGTGTAGCTCAATGGTAGAGCAGAAGCCTTCCAAGCTTACGACGAGGGTTCGATTCCCTTCACCCGCTCCAGCAGTCGGCGGTAAGGCGATCGAATAAACGAAGGATCGCTGATCCGGTAGAAGTCGAAAGTCAGACAGTACAGGCAGTGGCAGTACAGGCGGTGGCAGTAGCGGTGGCAGTAGCGGTGGCAGTAGCGGTGGCAGTACAGGCAGTACAAATTTAGGAGTTCGTGGGGCATGCCCGGCGAACGCGCCCATGTGGCTCAGTGGTAGAGCACTCCCTTGGTAAGGGAGAGGTCACGCGTTCGATCCGCGTCATGGGCACCATACGGTATTCGTTATTTTCATCTTTCTCAAGATTCAATCCCGGTCAGGAGTCAGCCATGGCAAAAGGTAAGTTCGAACGCACCAAACCACACGTGAACGTTGGCACAATTGGCCACGTTGACCACGGCAAGACGACGCTGACTGCGGCCATCACGACCGTGCTGAGCAAGAAGTTCGGTGGCGAGGCCAAGGGTTA
>CAITPF010000095.1 GCA_903894155.1 uncultured beta proteobacterium
CGGCGCGGCGGCGGCGCTTCGCGCCGTGGGCGAAGAGGTGGCGCGCACCCCGAGCCTGGCGCGCTATGTATCCAAGCCGCTGGGGTCGTTCAACTGGCGCAAAGTGGCGGGCAGCGGGCGCATGAGCGTGCACGCCTCGGCCGCTGCGATCGATTTCAACCTGCCCGATAGTCTGGGGCGCTACTGGCGCTGGGATGGCTGCCGCCAGGATGCCGTCTGCAAATACCCGACTGCCGTGCTCGAGCGTGAAGAGCTCAAGGAAATCGTGCGCATTTTCGAGAGCCAGGGGTTTATCTGGGGTGGCAAGTGGTATCACTACGACGCGATGCATTTCGAGTTTCGCCCGGAACTCGTTGGGCCACGGTGCAAAGGTTGACGCCGCAGGGGGCTGCGGATACCCTCGCACCACGATGAGCGAAGAGAATTCCCCCAAGGCGCACCGGCAGGCTGTTGCGCGCGTACTGAACGAGGCCCGCCCGCAGACGATCCTGGATATCGCGTGCGGTTTCGGCTGGGTCAAGCAGAGCCTGAAGTACGACGCACGCGTATTCGGGATGGACTATTACTGCGATCAACCCGAGGGTTATGAGGGGTTTGAGTGCGCCGACTTCAACCACGGCGTTCCCGACACGATGGGCTTGTTCGACGCGGCTGTCTGCTGCGAGGCGATGGGTTACCTGCAGAATCCGGGGATGTTCGTCGCGAGCGTGCGCCGGCACCTGCACGCGGGAGGCGTCTTCGTGCTTTCCGTCCCCAATCCGACGTTCGCGGGTGCCCGTATCACTAACCTGGTGCAGGGCGCACCGCGGTCCTACACGGGCTTTGTGGAAAATCGCAATCCGGATCCGCATATGCCGTGGCTGGCGCTCGGTGTCTATCAACTCTGGTTATTGCTGGGTCTGAACGGTTTCGACCGGATTACGGTGGAAGAAGTCGATGAGCCCAAGCCTAAGCACGCCTGGGAGCACGTGATCGGCGGGGTCGCCAAAGGCTACTTGCGCCGCCAACTGCGCAAGGCAGGCTCGGATCACGAACGGCAACTCTGGGAGCAGGCGATGACCGACCAGGCGATTTATGGCCGCCAGCTTGTGGTGTCGGCCGTTGCGGTCTGAATTCTGAAGACCCGGGCCGGGCGGGACTTTACAGCGGCCCGCCGCGCGGGATAATGATCGGCAAGCGAAGGTCAGCAAATGCGATAACAATCGTCGTCACAAGAGCCACGACATGAGCTACGACAAGAGCTACGACAAGAGCCACGACAAGAGCTACGACAAAAGCCAAGGCGAGAGCCAAAACCGAAGCCGCGACCATTACACAAACTTTCAGAGACGAACGATTCAATCCATGGCTGCAGATTCCGGCATTGCCGTCACCGATACGCTGACAAAATTCATTTCTGAATGCCGCTGGGACGACATCCCCGCGCACGTGCGGCACGAGGCCAAGCGCTCGCTGCTCAATTACTTCGCGGTGGCGCTTTCGGCCTGCCACGACCCGACGATCGAGATTGCCGCGCGCACCTACCGGCACTTTGCTGCGGGCAAGCAGGCCACTGTGATCGGCAGGCGCGAGCGCACGGATATCCTGAACGCGGCTGCGCTCAATTGCATGGGCGCGAACGTGTTCGACTTTGACGACACGCACATCCCCACGATCATCCATCCGACGGCGCCTGTGGCGCCCGCGGTGTTTGCCCTGGCCGAGACCATGGCGACGCGCGGCGCGGATTTCCTGCTCGCCTTTATCCTGGGGGTGGAAGCCGAATGCCGAATCGGCAACGCGATCTCACCCGGCCACTACGCGCGCGGCTGGCACATTACGTCGACTTGCGGGGTGTTTGGCTCAGCGATGGCGTGCGGCAAGTTGCTGGGGCTTTCGCAGCAGCAACTCGTGTGGGCGCTGGGCACGGCATCTGCGCAGGCCTCTGGCCTTGTCGAGACGCTCGGCACAATGGCCAAGAGCATGAGCATGGGCAATGCGGCGCGCAACGGCATCCTGTCGGCGCTGCTGGCGCGCGAGGGCTTCGACGGCCCGGCGCTTCCGCTTGAGGGGGCACGCGGGTTTCTGAACGTGACCGCCGATGCCCCCGATTTGGCGGGCCTGGTGGGTGAACTGGGCTCGCGCTGGGAAATCCTGAACAACACCTATAAGCCGTATCCCTGCGGCGTGGTGCTCAACCCGGTGATCGATGCCTGCCTGCAGTTGGCGGTGAGGCCGGAGCTGGCAGGCACCGGGCTTGACCGCATTGCGCGGATCGAACTGACGGGGCACCCCTTGTTGCGCCAGCGCACGGATCGCCCGGGCGTGATGACGGGCCGTGAATCCCAGGTGAGCGGCCAGCATGCTGTGGCGGTGGCGCTGGCGCGCGGTCGCGCGGGGCTTGCCGAATTCAGCGACGAGGCCGTACGCGACGAATCGCTGCGCGCACTCGGTCGCCGCGTGCATTTTGTGGATGACGGCGGATTTGCGGTGGA
>CAITPF010000096.1 GCA_903894155.1 uncultured beta proteobacterium
ACCCTGTTGATGGATCAGGCACTGGTTTGACCCTGTTGATGGATCAGGCACTAGTTTGATTATCCCAGAATTGTCGCCATCAAGGCGCGGCGAGCGCACCAGGTACCGGCCACACCATCGCAGGTATCCTACAATGCCTTGGCCGGACCCATTGCAAGGCGTGCAATCACGCCCCGGCAGGATCATGATCGCGAGCGGGACGGCGGCAAATCGGGGATCGAGATGAGTGTGATCGAGACATTGAAAGGTCTGGTCGGGGTCGAGCACGTCCTGACCGGCGAGGCGGCTGAACCCCTGCTGGTTGACTGGCGCGGACGGTACCGGGGCGCTGCGATCGCGGTCGTTCGGCCTGCCTCCACGGGCGAGGTGGCGGCGGTCGTGCGCCTGTGCGCCGAAAAACGCATTCCGGTCGTGCCTCTGGGCGGCAATACCGGCCTGTGCGGTGGCGCCACGCCGGATCAGTCCGGCAACGCGCTCGTGCTCTCGCTGTCGCGCATGACGCGGGTTCGGTCGGTTGACGCGGCTAACGATACGATCACCGTCGAGGCGGGCTGCGTGCTGCAGACCCTGCAGGAGGAAGCCCGCAAAGCGGGCCGCCTGTTTCCGCTCAGCCTGGCCGCCGAAGGCAGTTGCACGATCGGCGGCAACCTTGCCACCAACGCCGGCGGCACCCAGGTGCTGCGCTACGGGAACGCCCGCGATCTCGCGCTGGGCCTGGAGGTTGTCACCGCGAGCGGTGAAATCTGGAACGGCTTGCGGGGCTTGCGCAAGGACAACACCGGGTACGACTTGCGCGACCTGTTCATTGGCAGCGAGGGCACCCTGGGCATCATCACCGCGGCAACGCTCAAGCTATACCCCCTGCCGGTGGCGCAGCGCACGGCAATGCTTGCGCTGAGATCACTGGACGACGCGGTGGCGCTCCTGTCGCGCGCACGCGCAGGGTTTGGTGCGGCGCTGACCGGGTTCGAGGTCATGCAAGGCGAGGTCCTGCAGGCGGTCGTCGGGCTCTTCACCCAGTTGCGGCTGCCCTTTGAGGGCCCCTCCGCGCGTGCCCCATGGTTTGCGCTCCTTGAGCTGTCGGATAGCGAGAGCGCCGAGCATGCGCAGAGTCGCTTCGAAATCGTGTTGGGTGCGGCGATTGAAGACGGGCTGGTCACCGATGCGGCGATCGCCGAGAACATCGCGCAAAGCAAGGCGATGTGGCACCTGCGCGAAAGCATCCCGCTTGCCGAGGCTGCCCTTGGCAAGAGCATCAAGCACGACGTCTCGATCCCCATTTCGCGCATCGCGGAGTTCGTCCACGCGACAAATGCCGCCGTTCAGGCGAATTTCAAGGGCGTCAAGCACGTGATTTTCGGTCACTTGGGCGATGGCAATCTGCACTACAACGTTGCCCCCGGCCCGGCACAAAGCGAAGATCAGCTGCTCGGCCTTCAATACGAGATCTACCAGCTCGTGCATGACAGTGTCCATGCGCATGGCGGCTCGATCAGCGCCGAACATGGCGTCGGTCAGCTCAAGCGCGATCAGCTGGTGCGCTACAAAAGCGCACTGGAGTTGTCCCTGATGCGCAGCATCAAGGACGCTCTGGATCCACTGGGGATCATGAACCCCGGCAAGGTCCTGCAGCCCTGATGGCGAGCGTGTCGTGCGGCACCTGACGTGGCGGTTCTGGTGGGCGGCGCTTGTCATGCTGACGCTCGCCCGGCTTGGCCTGGTCGCCTGGCAGTGGCACCGGGTCGCCGCAGTCGACGGCTTCTGGCCGGTGATGCTGGGCGGGTTGCGCTTTGACCTTGTGATCCTCGGCATGATGATGGCCCTGCCAGCGGGGCTTTCGCCCTGGTTTGGCCAGTTCGCGTTCGCCGAACGACTCACGGCGTGGTGGTACCGGGCTTGCTGGTGTCTGCTCGCGTTTTTCGAGGTGCTCACCCCGCAGTTCATCATCGAATACGATTCGCGCCCGAACAGGCTCTTCTTCCAGTACCTGGGGCATCCGCGCGAGGTGCTCGGGATGATCTGGGAGGGCTATCGCGCTGTGCTCTTCGCTGCGATCGCGGCGATCGCGCTCCTCTGCTGGATCGGTTCTCGGCTTTTGCGGCCTGGCCGCCCCGACCGTGCCTTGCGGTGGTGGTTGCGCCCGATTGCCTGCCTCGCGCTGGTGGCGTTTTGCGTCATGTCGATCCGCGGGACGCTTGACCACCGGCCCATCAACGCCTCAACGGTCGCCTTCGGCAACGACGCGATGGTCAACACGCTGCCGCTCAGCGGCTTCTGGAATGTCGTCAATGCGGCCTATATGGCCACCAACGAGAAATCGTCTTTTGACCTCTATGGCAACATGCCGGTTGAGGAGGCCACGCGCCTCGTGCGCTTGGCCGCGGGGCTGCAGGGGCCGCCGCTCGACGCTCGATTGCCGTCACTGCATGCGCAGGTGTCCACGGTGCCGAGGGATAAGCCCCTGAACCTGGTCATCATTATCCAGGAGAGTCTGGGTGCGCAGTACTCGGCGCGGCTCGGCGGGCAAGGGCTCACCCCGGCGCTCGACGCGCTGGCCGATGAGGGCTGGTGGTTCGAGCGCGCCTACGCGACCGGGACACGATCCGTGCGGGGCCTGGAGGCCATCACGACCGGATTCCTGCCGTCTGCGGCCGATGCCGTGCTGATCCTGCCCAAGGCGGAAACCGGTTTCTTCACGTTGGGCGAGCTGCTGGGCCGGCACGGATATTTTTCCCGCTTCGTCTATGGCGGTGAGGCGCACTTCGACAACATGCGCGGGTTCTTCCTGGGCAACGGCTTCAATGAGGTCGTTGACCGGCCGAAATTCGTCGACCCGCAGTTTGTCGGGTCGTGGGGCGCGAGCGACGAGGACATGTTCAATCAGGTCGATCGTCTCTTGCGCGATGACGCCCGGGCCGGGCGGCGCACGCTGACTGTCGCGTTTTCCGTGTCCAACCACTCACCCTGGGAGTACCCGTCGGGCCGGATCGAACCGCAGGGCGACCCCGCAACGGTCAGCAATACGGTTCGGTATACCGATTGGGCAATGGGTGAATTTTTTCGTAAGGCACGCACAGCGCCCTATTGGGAAAATACGGTCTTCCTGATCGTGGCTGACCACGATGCCAGGGTCTCCGGCAACCTCGTTCCCGTGCGGCACTTCCATGTCCCGGCTCTCATCCTCGGGCCCGGCGTTGTGCCGAAATCCGATCCGCAGATCATCAGTCAGGTGGATCTGGCGCCAACGTTGCTTTCGCTGATCGGCCTGGACACCATCCATCCGATGCTCGGGCACGACCTCACGCGGCGCGGCGGCAACCGGGCGATGATGCAGTTCGGGGACAATTATGGATACCTGTCGGGTGACCGGCTCGTGGTCCTCGAGCCTGGCAAACCGCCACGCAACAGTCGCTACGTTGCGCCGGCGCAGTACACGCCGGTGGAGCCGGATCCCGAGCTCGAGCGTGAGGCGCTTGCGCACGTGCTCTGGCCGAGCTGGGCCTATTCCAATGAGCGTTACGCGTTGCCGCCGGTACCCAGATAGCGACCAGCCTCCTGTTTGCACGCCCGGCAACCGGGGCGCGCCGGTTCCCGGTTCAGACGTGCTGGCAGCGCGGGCAGTAATAGGTGGCGCGCTGGCCCTGAACAATGCGGCGGATTGCAGTGCCGCAGGTGCGGCAGGGCTGACCGCCGCGCTCGTAGACCGCCGCGTGCAGGTCAAAATAGGCCCCGGGCTCGTTGTCGGCACCGACATAGTCGCGCAGGGTGCTGCCGCCCGAAGCGAGCGCATCGGACAGCGTCTGGCGGATTGCCTCGACCAGTCGCACGCATCGGGCGAGTGAAATGCGGCCCGCAGCCGCCCGGGGGTGAATCCCGGCCCGGAACAGGCTTTCGGAGGCATAGATGTTTCCCACGCCCACGACAACGTCCCCCGCCAGCAGCGCCTGCTTGACCGGGGTTTTGCGTCCTGCAAACCCCTCGTGCAGAAACCGGGCGTCAAACTTCGGCTCGAAAGGCTCGATGCCCAGGCCGCGCAGCAGCGGGTGCTCCTCTACCGGGCCATTTTCCCTGGAGTGCCAGAGCACGGCGCCAAAACGACGCGGATCATGGAGCCGCAGGGTCGCGTGCTCGAACTGCCACTCCACGTGATCATGTTTGCGCAGCAGCGCGCCGGTAGTGACGCTTCTTACCGATCCGGACATGCCCAGGTGCACCAGCTGCGTCCCTGCGTCGAACTCAATGAGCAGGTACTTGCCGCGCCGGCGGCAGGCGCGCACGATTTGCCCCTCGACCCGTGAGGGCAGGTCGGCGGGAATCGGCCAGCGCATGCGTGATTCGTGCACGACCATCCGGGCGAGCCGCCGACCTGTTGCAATGGCGTCAATTCCGCGGCGGGTCGTCTCGACTTCGGGCAGTTCTGGCATGGCTCGGTGCTAACATCCCGTCACAGTGTCAGCTGATTGTGCCATCAACTAGGCGGGTCGCGTGAAGTCGTTGTCATTTCCCTCGTTCAAGAATCTAGCGCTCGCCAGCGGTGCGTTGCTCGCGCTCGGGCTGTTTTGGCAAGCCGCCGTGGCACAGGCCGGCCAACCTGCCGGGCAACTCGGTGGCGTGACGCAGAATATGCCGTTGCAGATCAAACCCATGCCGCAAGAGCAGGAGATCATCCGCCTGCGGCCCGGAGAGCTGCCAGAAGTCACACTGACGTCCAGCATGCTTTACCGCATCCTTGCCGCGGAGCTTTCGTTCCAGCGGGGCCAGTACGTCGCGGCGGGGTCGACCATGCTCGAACTTGCGCGCGAGACGGGCGATCGCCGCCTCGCCCGGCGGGCGATCGAGTTCTTCCTGGCCGGCGGAAACCTGCCTGGCGCGCTTGAGTCCGCGCGCGCCTGGGTCAGGGTCGCACCGGATGATCCCGAGGCGGTGTCGACTGAACTTGCCCTTGCGGCCGCCGCCGGGCAGACCAGCGGGTTGGCCACGGCGCTGCGCAAGCGGATCGACGACGCGCAGGACAAGTCCTCTGCGATCGGCCAGGCAGTCGCCGTGCTCGCCCGCATGCCCGACAAGCGGGCGGCCCTCGACATTCTTGACCGGGCGATCAACGAGAGCAAGGGGCGCAACCTTCTTGCCGCGCACCTTGCGCTGGCCGACATGGCACAGGCGGCCGGCGATGCGCCGCGCGCGCTGTCGGAAGCCCGCCTGGGTCTCGCGGTATCGCCGCGCTCGGAAGAGGCTGCGATGCGCGTTTTCGAGTATGGGCTGGCCGTCGATCCGGACAAGGCCTTGCAGGACGCGCGCAAGTTTGTTGCCGCGCACCCGGGGTCGCGCCGGCTGCGCCTGCTCATCGCCGGTCAGCTTTCGGAGCGGGGGGATTTTGACGCGTCGGCCGCCGAGCTTCAATCCATGGCCAAGCGCTCGCCGGAAGATTTCGACCTGCTCTTTATGCAGGCGCAGGTTGCCTACCGCGCCAAGCGCCTTGACCAGGCAAAGGCCCTGCTGGACCAGTTTGTCTCGATTCAGGGCCAGCGCCAGGGCGCCTCAGCCCCCGGCGCGACGGATGCCCCGGCTGCCCTCGCGGATGCCTATCTGCTGCAGGCGCGCATCGCCGAGGACCAGGGGCGGCTCGACGACGCCGTTGAACAGCTCGGCAAGATTGAAGAGCACGCAACCCGCTATACGTCACGCATGCGCCAGGCGGTCATCCGCGCGCGCCAGGGCAGGATCGATGAGGCCATCGCGATCGTCGATGCGGCCAACCCGGCCGATGACGAGGAGCAAACGCTCGGGGCGCTGACTGCCGCGCAGATCCTGCGTGATGCGGGCCGCACGGCAGATGCCATCCGGCGCCTGAGGGCGGTCGAGGCCGAATTGCCCGATTCGGTCGAGATCAAATACGAGCTGGCGATGCTGTACGAGCGCGAAAACAAGCTGGCCGAAGCGGAGAAACTGCTGCGCGAGGTGATTGCCCTCGATCCCGGCCATGCGCACTCCTACAACGCGCTCGGTTACGCCCTGGCTGACCGCAATGTGCGGCTGCCCGAGGCGCTCAAACTCATCACGCGCGCAATGGAAATCGCCCCGGACGATCCCTTCATCATGGACAGCATGGGTTGGGTCAAGTTCAGGATGGGCGACACCGCGGCGGCGGAGGATTTTCTCAAGCGCGCGTATCGCAAGCGTCCGGAGGCCGACATTGCTGCGCATCTGGGCGAAGTGCTCTGGGTGCGCGGCCAAAAGGACGAGGCGCGCGCGATCTGGAAGGAAGCGGCCATTCGTGAACCGGCCAATTCAACTCTGCTGGAGACGACACGGCGCTTCGGGGTCAAGCCTTGACGCCAGCGCGACGCGCCCCCGGGCGCGACCGGTGCGGTGCGTGGTTTTGGCTGTCCTGCCTCGTTGCCTTGTTGTCCATGCTGGGCGGGTGCGCCACGCCAGTGCCAACGACTTCGCCCGTTTCGTCGTCAGGTCTTGTGCGCGACGGTCGCTTTGCCCTGAAATCCGAGTCGTTCGGCCGCGAGCCACAGGCGGTTCAGGGCGGTTATGCGTGGCGCGATACGGGGCCCAGCCTGACGCTGGACCTCACCAACCCGCTGGGGTCGGTGCTCGCACGGGTGCAGGTCGAACCGCGCGTTGCCGTGCTGACCCGCGCGAACGGCGAAGTCACGCGCGCGCCGGGCCCGGATGCCCTGCTCGAAACCGTCCTTGGCCAGCCCATGCCTGTGCAGGGGTTGCGACAATGGCTGCGTACGATGCGCGAGCCGTTGCCGGGCATGCAGGGAGTCGAGCGCGACGAGCAAGGCCGGATCGCGGCGTTTGAGCAGGATGGCTGGCGCGTCCAGTTATCGCGCTTTGACGACGTCGGCCCGCGCTTGCTGGTGATGAGACGTCAGGAGGCCGATCGCGTGATCTCGCTGCGCCTCGTGGTGGATGGCCCCTGAGCGACAGGAACCTGCGCACCATGCTCTACGACTTACCCGCACCGGCCAAGCTCAACCTCTTTCTGCACGTCGTTGGCCGTCGCCCCGACGGATACCATCTGTTGCAGACGGTGTTCCGGTTCATCGACCTCGCCGACAGCCTCGATATCGATACGCGCCGTGACGGGCAGGTGCATCGGGAAACCGACATGGCCGGGGTGCCCCACGAGCACGATCTGGCGGTGCGGGCCGCGCGTGCGCTTCAGCGGCACACGGGCACGCACCAGGGTGCCCAACTGCACCTGCGCAAGCGCGTTCCGGCGGGCGGCGGGCTGGGCGGAGGGTCAAGCGACGCGGCCACGGTCCTGATCGCGCTGAACCGCCTCTGGCGCACCGGGCTCTCGCGTGAGCACCTCATGCGCATCGGGCTTGAACTCGGGGCAGACGTGCCGGTGTTCGTTTTCGGGCAGAGTGCGTTCGCACAAGGGATCGGCGATTTGCTCACCGCAGTCGAGTTGCCGCCCCGGGCTTATGTCGTCGTGCAACCCGCCCAAAGCGTTCCGACCGAAGGGGTTTTCAAGGATCCCGATTTGACAAGGGACACCGATCCCGTCAAAATAACGGACTTTACTGGACGATCATCTGACTTTGGTCATAATGATCTGCAGGCGGTGGTTGTCAGGCACTATCCGGTCGTTCAGCATGCGCTGGCCTGGTTGGATGGTGCGGGATATTCAGCCCGCATGACAGGATCCGGGGCATGTCTATTTATTGAGTTCCCCGATCTGCAGCAGGCCTCGTTTGCGCACCAGAATTTGCTCGCTAAAATGCGTACAGAACGTTCTGACGCAGCCGGCGTGAGTGCAGCCTGTCCCGTTCAGGCCATTATGGTCGCCAACGGGCTCGCAGAGCATCCGCTTCGGCATTGGATTGAAAGCTAGTTGGGGAGTCGCCAAGCTGGTTAAGGCACCGGATTTTGATTCCGGCATGCGAAGGTTCGAATCCTTCCTCCCCAGCCCCTACGCGTAAGCTGTTGAACTCGGCCAATGCAGGTTCCCGATCGGTTCAGCAGCTTTTTTGTTTCGCTTGATGGATCGCACTGTCTGTGAACGCCTTCGCCATGGTCAACGATAGTTTCATGATCTTCACCGGTACGGCTAATACCCGGCTGGCCGTCGATGTCGTCAATCATCTCGATATGTCGCTGGGCAAGATGACAGTCGGGCGTTTTTCCGACGGCGAGGTCATGGTTGAGATCAACGAGAACGTGCGCGGCAAGGACGTCTTCGTCCTTCAGCCGACCTGCGCTCCGACCAATGACAACCTGATGGAAGTCATGGTGATGGTCGATGCGCTGCGCCGTGCCTCTGCCGGGCGCATCACCGCCGCCATGCCGTATTTCGGGTACGCCCGCCAGGATCGACGCCCGCGTTCGGCGCGAGTGGCCATTTCTGCAAAAGTCGTCGCCAACATGCTGCAGGTTGCAGGCGTGGACCGCGTGCTCACAATGGATCTGCACGCCGACCAGATCCAGGGGTTCTTCGATATCCCGGTCGACAACATTTACGCCGGCCCGATCCTGCTTGGCGATATCTGGCGTCGCAACCTGAGTAACCTGGTCGTCGTGTCGCCTGACATCGGTGGCGTGGTGCGCGCGCGTGCGCTGGCCAAACAGCTCGAAGCCGATCTGGCGATCATCGACAAACGTCGACCGCGTGCCAACGTGTCCGAAGTCATGAACATCATCGGTGACGTGGATGGCCGCACCTGCCTGATCATGGATGACATGGTCGACACCGCCGGCACGCTGTGCAAAGCGGCCCAGGCGCTCAAGGAGCGTGGTGCGGGCGCTGTGTATGCGTATTGCACGCACGCGGTGCTGTCGGGCGGTGCCGTCGAGCGTATCGATGCTTCCGAGCTCGACGAGCTTGTCGTCACCGACACGATTCCGCTTTCCGAAGCTGCCCGGGCCTGCCCCCGTATTCGTCAGCTTTCCTGTGCCGCCCTGATGGGCGAAACGATTCTGCGGATTTCGAACGCCGAGTCCGTCAGTTCGCTGTTTGTAGATTGAAGTTCCCGATTCCGGCCCGCGCGCACGTCGTGCGGGCCAAATAATTTGCGGTTCGCTGGTCGCGGCGAATCGCAATGGCACCTCCCGGCGTTCGGGGGGTGTAACACCCGGACGCGACGCGTCCAAACAGGAGTATTTCCATGCAATTCAATGCAAACTTGCGTAGCGTACAGGGATCGAGTGCGAGCCGCCGCCTGCGCCATGCGGGCCGCGTACCTGCCATCGTCTACGGCGGCAAAGAGCAGCCCATCAATGTCGAACTCGATCACAACGAAATCTTTCACGCACTGCGTAAAGAGCTTTTCCACTCTTCGATCCTCGACATGAACCTCGACGGCACGAATCACCAGGTCCTGCTGCGCTCCGTGCAGTGGCACCCCTACAAGCAGATCGTCATGCACGTCGACTTTCAGCGCGTGGATGCCGACAAGGCGCTGCACACCAAGGTGCCGCTGCACTTCGTCAACGCGGAAGTCTCGCCCGCCGTCAAGCTGAGCGCGGCGATCATCTCCCACGTGTTCACCGAACTCGAAATCGCCTGCCTGCCGGTCAATCTGCCCCAGTACATCGAGGTCGATCTGTCCAATCTGCTGGCGGGGCATTCGATCCACCTGGCCGACGTCACGCTGCCCAAGGGCGTGACTTTCCTGTCGCACGGTGGTGACACCAACCCGGTGCTGGCCACGGCGCTGCTCAAGGGTGGCGCCGCTGCTACCGACGAAGGCGGCGCGGCTGCTGCCCCTGCAGCGCCTGCTGCCTGATTGAGCACCCGGCGCGGGCAGCTGCCTGCGCCAGGCACTCCAGGTTAGGCCGAGCCCCACATGTGCTTTGCGCATGTGGGGTTTTTCGTCTCTAATCGCCCCCATGTCGATCCCCGTCAAACTCATCGTCGGGCTGGGCAACCCCGGTCCGGATTACGCAAGCACGCGCCATAACGCAGGATTCTGGCTGGTGGATCAGGTCGCAGGCGATTTGCGCGCGAACTTTTCCTCCGAAAAGGCGTTTTCCGGGCAGGTGGCCAGCGCGCGGGTCGAGGGCGGTCAAGTTTGGCTGGCCAAGCCACAAACCTTCATGAACCGCTCCGGTGCCTGCGTGGGCGCGCTTGCGCGCTTTTACAAACTGGCGCCCGAGAACGTGCTTGTGCTGCACGACGAACTCGACCTCATGCCGGGGCAGGCCAAGATCAAGCAGGGCGGAGGCCACGCGGGCCACAACGGCCTGCGCGATATCCAGGCGGTCCTCGGCAGCCCGGACTTCTGGCGCATGCGCATCGGCATCGGTCACCCCCGCACGCTGGGCCTCGTACAGCAGGTCGCCGATTTCGTCCTGCATCCGCCGCGGCGAGACGAACTCGTCGCGATCGACTCGGCGATTGTCCGGTGTCGCGCGGTAATGCCGTTGATGCTCTCGGGCGACTTCGCGCGGGCGACGGCCCAGTTGCACCGCGACAACCCCGCATGAGCGAGGCGACGCTGCGACAGGAGTGGCGCGCCTGCCTGCGATTCCTGCGCTTTCCAAGGCCTCGTCGCCTGCCCGGACGCTCGCCCGCGCTTTCGGGTTGGGCTTCGGACTGGATCGGGTCGATCCCGGCCAGGCGCCTGTTTGGCTGGGCCCTTACGCTGTGGGCCATCAATTTGCTGGTGCTTGGCCCCTTTGTGCTCGCGGTGTTCGAGCTAAGCGGGGCCACCCATCGCATCGACGTGAGCAATCTGCCCTGGCTGCAGGCGATCCTCTGGGGTCCGATTGTCGAGGAGCTGCTGTTCCGGTATGGCTTGCGGCGCCCGGTCGCCGCGCTCTGGATGGTGCCCCTGCTTGCCCTCGTGCTTGTTTACGGCCTGGTGTGGTGGGCGACGACAATACTGGCGGTGGTCGTGTTGCTGTCCTGCTGGATTGCAACGTCGTCAGGGGCTCCGTCCGCAGTGGGCTACCGATGGCTGCGTCGCTACGCCAGGATGTTTCCGGTGGTGTTTCACCTCGTCGCGCTCGCCTTTGCCGCGGTGCACCTGCGCAATTTTGTCTTCGGTGAGATTACGGGCTGGATGATGATCGTCCTGGTCGCGCCGCAGTGGGTGACAGGCCTTGTGCTTGGGTGGGTGCGCGTCACGCGCGGCGTCGGCGCCTCGATGTTTCTGCACGGTGTCTTCAATACCGGCCCGCTGGTCGTGGCGTGGCTGGCGTTTCAGTTCATCGGCGATCTCTAGGGCAGGGCGCCCTGACGAAGCGTGTGCGCGGCGCGCAGCTCGCGCTTGAGCACCTTGCCGATTTCGCTGCGCGGCAGGGATTCGACCAGCTCGAGCGTGGCCAGGCGTTGCATTTTGCCCAACCGCCCATTGACCCACGCCAAGAGGGCATCCGCAGTGCAGGTCGCGCCAGGCCGCAGCACCACGAAGGCGACCGGCGTTTCGCCCCAGCGCCTGGACGGCACGCCGACCACGGCTGAGTCGCGCACATCGGGGTGGGCGGCTAGTTCTGCCTCGATGTCGCTCGGGTAGATATTGAAACCGCCCGAGATCACCATGTCCTTCATGCGATCCGAGAGGATCAGGAAGCCGTCCTCGTCGAATCGTCCGACATCGCCCGTGCGGATGAAACGCTTTCCATTGGCGTCGAACCACTCGACTTCGCGCGTCTTCTCTGGCAACCGGTGATACCCCCGCATCATCGCGCTCGAACTGCCCACGACCTCGCCGGTTTCACCCGCAGCGACCTCCCTGCCGTTTTCATCGATAAGCCTGATGTCATGCCCGCTTGCGGGCCGGCCGACCGTGTGGAGTTTGTCCGGGTAGCGATGCGCCTCGAGCTCGCAACGCCCCCCGCCCTCGGTCATCCCGTAGATTTCCGTGAGCTTGCCGGGCCAGCGGCGTTGCACCTCGGCCATGAGCGCAGCGCCAAAGGGCGCGCTGGTGGAAAACTTCGCCTGGAAGGATGACAGGTCAAACCGGTCGAAGGCGGGGTCGTCCATGAGCCGCTGGTACTGCACCGGGACCAGGATGGTGTGGGTTGCGCGGTGGCGCTGTGCGAGCTCAAGATAGCGTAGCGTGTCGAATTTCCCCATCATGACGACGGTCGCGCCGAGCGCCAGCGCTGGCAGAAACGCCACCAGCGTCGTGTTGGAATAAAGCGGTGTCGAGACGAGCAGGACCGAATCCGGCCCGTAGCCGTTGAGCTGAGCGCGCTGGGTGTGTGACCAGCGCATCGCGCAGGGCTGGACGATGCCCTTGGGCATGCCGGTCGTGCCTGAGGAATAGATCAGGTTGAAGGGCCAGTCTGGCTGCGTATCGACCGGGGTCGGGCGCGCACCGGTGTCGAGCCAGTCGGACCAGGGCAGAGCCGAATCGGACTCGTCCAGGCTGATTCGGCGCAGTGACTGCGCGCGCGGATCGCCGTTGGCCCAGGTTTGCGCGCTCGCGTGGTCGAGAAACAGCCATCTGGCCTCGGAGTTTTCCAGCATTGCCGAAAGATTGCCTGCGCTTGCCGAGGGCGGCAGCGGCGTGACCAGGCCGCCCGCGCGCAGGGCGCCGATAAACAACGCGACATAAGGGATGGATGTGCCGGCGCAAATCGCGACGGCGTCGCCCGGCGCGAGCCCATCGCGCTGCAGCCTGGCGGCGACGTGGTCGGCCATGTCGTCCAGATCCTGAAAGCTGACGCGCCTGTCGTCCATGATCAGGGCGAGGTGTCCGGGGCGCCTGCGGGCGGCGTGCGCAATCATGTCGGGCACGGTTCCAAAAGGTCGTGCGAGCAGCTCGGTGAGGGTCGCGGTCATTGGTCCTGTCGTCATGTGGCCCAAAATGCCTCGCAAGGCCGTTGCCCGGAGGGTTCGGGCGGGCCTTGTTGGCGGAGCGGTTAAAATTGCGCTCTATTTTCACTCAAAAGCTTCCCCGGGACTCTCATGGCTCTGCAATGTGGCATCGTCGGCTTGCCCAACGTCGGCAAGTCGACGCTGTTTAACGCCCTTACCAAGGCGGGCATCGCCGCCGAAAACTATCCGTTCTGCACGATCGAGCCCAATGTGGGCGTGGTCGAGGTTCCCGATCCCCGTCTTGAGCAACTCGCCGAGATCGTCCACCCTGAGCGCATGCAGCATGCCACGGTCGAGTTCGTCGACATCGCCGGGTTGGTGGCGGGTGCCAGTCAGGGCGAGGGCCTGGGCAACCAGTTTCTCTCGCACATTCGCGAAACCAACGCGATCGTCAACGTGGTGCGCTGCTTCGAGGATGACAACGTCATCCACGTGGCAGGCAAGGTCGACCCGATTTCGGATATCGAGGTGATCGAGACGGAACTCGCGCTGGCAGATCTGCAGACCGCCGAAAAGGGGCTGCATCGCACCCAGAAGACTGCGCGCGCCGGCGACAAGGATGCCCAGCGCCTGTGCGGGATTATCGAGAAGGCGATCGCCCACCTCAACCTGGCCAAGCCGGTGCGCACGCTCGACGTGTCCGCCGACGATCTCGCGCTGCTCGCGCCGCTGTGCCTGATCACGGGCAAGCCTGCGATGTATGTTGCAAACGTCAGCGACCATGGGTTTATCAATAACCCGCTGCTCGATCGCCTGACTGAATATGCCACTGCACGCAACGCGCCGGTCGTGGCGATTTGCGCTTCGCTTGAGTCGGAAATCGCCGAACTGCCCGATGAGGACAAGGAGGT
>CAITPF010000097.1 GCA_903894155.1 uncultured beta proteobacterium
GTGTTCCGCTGGGTGGGCGAGGCGTTCGGCCCGCGCTGGGGGTTCGTGGCGATCTTCCTGGTGTGGCTGGAGTCGACCATCTGGTTCCCCACGGCGCTGACATTCGCCGCCGTATCGCTCGCCTTCATCGGTCCGAACCAGACCTGGGACCAGGCGCTCTCGGCGAACAGCATGTACACCATCGTGCTCGTGCTGATTGTCTACTGGGCGGCGACGTTCGCGACGTTGCGCGGCATCAAGTCGGCCTCGACGCTCTCGAAGTGGGGCGGCATGGTCGGCACCATCATCCCGGCGGGCATCCTGATCATCCTGGGCATCCTCTACATGGCCAGCGGCAAGCCGCTGCAGATCCAGTTCTCCTGGCATGACGTGATTCCGGATTTCAGCAACTTCAACAACCTGGTGCTGGCAGCGGGGATTTTCCTGTTCTACGCGGGCATGGAGATGAACGCCATTCACGTCAAGGATATCGACAACCCCACGCGCAACTATCCGATTGCGATCGCCATCTCCTCGATCGTGACGGTGGTGATCTTCGTGCTCGGCACGCTGGCCGTCGGCGTGGTGATCCCCTCCAAGCAGATCAACCTGACGCAGAGCCTGCTGGTGGGGTATGACGATCTGTTCCGCACCTTCGGAATGTCTTGGGCGTCGCCGCTTATCGCGGTCGCGCTGGCCTTCGGCGTGCTGGGTGGCGTGACGGTGTGGGTGGCGGGCCCCTCGGCGGGCCTGGCGACGGTCGGCCGTGCGGGCTACCTGCCGCCGTTCTTCCAGAAGATGAACAAGAACGGCATGGCGACCAACATCCTGATCCTGCAGGGCCTGATCGTCACGTTCCTGGCGATCATGTTCGTGATCATGCCCTCGGTGCAGGCGGCTTACCAGATCCTGAGCCAGTTGACGGTGACGCTGTACCTGATCATGTATATGCTGATGTTCGCCGCGGCGATCCACCTGCGCTTCTCCCAGCCGAACACGCCACGTCCTTACAAGGTGCCGTTTGGCAGCGCAGGGATGTGGATCTTCGGCGGTTGCGGGCTGGTGGGGTCGCTGATCGCCTTCGTGCTGAGCTTCGTACCGCCGGCGCAGATCTCGGTGGGCAGCCCCACGACTTACGTGGCGATCCTGATCGGGGGCAACGTGCTGTTCGTGATCGTGCCGCTGGTGATCTACGCGATCCGCAAGCCGCACTGGCAGACGGCGGAAGGCACGGCGGATTTCGAGCCCTTCACCTGGCAGAAGGAAGGGCGCCATCCGGCCACTGAGCAGGGGACGACGCCTGTGGCGGTTGCGGTTGCGCCCGCGGTGGCCACGGCGCCCGCGGCTGCCAAGTAGGCGCGGGGCCGGTGCCGGGTTGGCGCGGAGAAAATCCCGAAACAACGACGGACCGAGAAGTGAACGGACCGAAAACCCCAGGACCCGAGAGACCGGGCATCCGCCCGGGATCCCAGACAGAATGTAACGGAGAAGAAAATGACACTCACTGACGACGCAATCAAGGCTGCAGTCGAAGCCGGCTACGCCGCAGCGCTCAAGGCGAGCGGCGGCGCGAACGCGGACTACATCCCCTACCTGGCCAAGGTGCCGAGCACCCTGTGCGCGGTCTGCGCGGTGACCCCGGACGGCAAGGTGTTTGCAGCCGGCGACAGTACCTATGGCTTTGCCTTCGAATCGATCTCCAAGATCGTGACGATGGCGCTGGCGATGGAGCAATCGGGTGCCGAGGCCGTGCGCAGCAAGATCGGTGCGCGCCCGACGGGGCTGCCGTTCAACTCCGTCATGGCGCTGGAGTTGCACGGCGACGCGCCGCTCTCGCCCTTGGTCAACGCGGGCGCCATCGCTTCGGCGAGCCTGGTCAAGGCCAAGGATGTCGAGGATCGCTGGAACCAGATCCTCGCCTTCCAGAGCAAGTTCGCGGGCAGCGCAGTGTCACTCTCCGCCGAAGTCAACCAATCCGAGCAAACGACGAACTTGCACAACCGCGCGATCGCGTGGCTGCTGGCGAGCGCGGGCAACACCTTTTGCGACCCGATGGAGGCGCTCGACGTCTACACGCGGCAGTGCTCGACGCTGGTGACGTGCGTGCAGTTGGCCACGGTGGCCGCGACGCTCGCCAATCGGGGCGTGAACCCGATCACGAAGGAGCGGGTGGTGAGCGCGGAAAACGTCGGGCACATCCTCGCGGAGATGACGATGGAAGGGCTCTACGACGCCTCGGGCGACTGGGCCTACGAAGTCGGCCTGCCGGGCAAGAGCGGCGTGGGCGGCGGGATTCTGTCGGTGGCGCCGGGCCGCCTGGGGATCGCTGCTTTTGCGCCACCGCTTGATGAGGTGGGCAACAGCGTGCGGGCACAAGCGGCGCTCACGCTGATCTCGCAGCAACTCGGGTTGAATCTGTACGCAGCCTAAATCGCCAGTTCGGGAGGCGGAATGTCGCGAAGCGATTGCGAACCCACGGTGTTTTCGGCGTGGCCTTTCGCGCTGCTGACCTTCGTTTCCGCCACCCTTGCGCTCTATCTGTCATTTCGGTTCGAGCTCGATAGCCCCGGGGCGGCAGCCCTGACCGTCATGGTGGTGGCGCGCCCGGACGTGCGCGACCTTCTCCCGATGAGCGTCTGGCGGTGTATTGGAACTTTCGCAGGCACGCTTGCCGCTCTCCTGCTGATTGCCCTGTTTGCACAATCTCCGTGGCTGTTTGTGATTGGGTTCGCCGCGTGGATGGGGGCGTGTGCTTTTGCATCCGTCTATTTGCCGGATCTGCGTCACTTCGGGATTGCGCTGGCAGGCTTCACGCCGGCGCTGATCGCAGCGCCCGCCCTGCAAAACATGAGCCAGGCGTTCGAGATCGCCATGGATCGGATGGCCGCGGTGATCGTGGGGGTGCTCAGCACGGCGCTGGTGTTTGTCTTGTTTGCACCTGCCGCGCGGCGGGTAGCGCCGGCATCTGCTTCGAGCGCGAACTCGAATCCGAACTCGAACTCGAATCCGAACTCGAACTCGAACTCGAACTCGAACCCGAATTCGAACCCGAATTCGAACCCGAACCCGAACCCGAACCCGAACCCGAACTCGAACTCGAATTCGGCCTCGACCCGAACTGCTCCGGGCGCCCTTTGGAATAGCGCATCAACCTCCCCCGCACTGATGTTTACGGCCTGGCGCTATGCCCTGGCGGCGGCCATCGCGGTGCTGGTTGGATGCGGATTCTGGTTCCTGACAAAATGGACAGACGGCTCCACCATGCTCATCATTTTCGGTGCGACAACTGCACTCTTCGTGCAGACCGATGATCCCGGAGCGAGCGCGCTCAACTCCGCCAAGGGCATGCTTGCCGCGGTGGTGGCCGGGTTTGTTTGCCTGCTCGGAGTCTGGCCCGCGGTCGATGGGTTTCCTCTCTTCGCCCTGGGCCTTGCGCCCTTCATCATCGGGGGTGCTCTCCTGAAAGCACGGCCCGCCACGATCGGCGCGGCGACGGCCTACCTGGTTTACCTGATGGCGTTGGTTTCGCCGGGTAACCCGACGATCTACGACTTGCCCGCCTACCTGAACAAGGCTTACGCCTTCGTGATCGGCGTCGCGCTTGGCGCGGCCGTGTTGGCTATCCTTCGCCCGCCGGATCTCGCGCATGATTAGCGAAGTCAACCTGTTCGGGGTTTATGTGTCGCCAATCGTGGTGGATGCTCTGGTGGCCATCCCGCTGTTTGTCGTGTTGCGCTGGCTGCTGGGCAAAGCGGGAATCCTGCGCCGCGTCTGGCACCCGGCGCTCTTCCAGATGTCGCTGTATGTTTGCGTCGTGTGCGTGATTGCGTTGAGAGCAGCATGACGCAAAACCGTTTTCTCCATTGGCTTGGCCGGCTGTTGCGCGTGTTGGTCACGCTTGCGATCGCGGCGGCCGCCATCGTGCTTGTGGTGCTGTTGTGGCAGCTTTACATGCTGGATCCCTGGACCAGAGATGGCCGCGTGCGCGTGGAAATCGTCGATATCGCCCCGGAAGTCGCCGGCACGGTGGTCAAGGTGGCGGTGCATGACAATCAGTTCGTCAACAAGGGCGACGTACTGTTCGAGATCGATCCGCTGCGGTTTCGCCTTGCGGTCGATGAAGCCGCCGCCTCGGTGGCCAGTGCGCGCTTGAGCATGGAGCTGCGCGCGGCCGATGCAAAGCGGCGCGCCAATACGGGCGGCGCCGTGTCTGCCGAAGAGCGCGAGCAATACCGCGTGCAAGCCGCCATCGCGGCCGCCGAGTACGACCGCCTCGTGGCCGCGCGCGACGTGGCGCGCGTGAACCTCGCACGCTCGGTGCTGTATTCCCCCGCGAACGGGTATGCGACCAATGTGCGGTTACGCGTTGGGGATTATCTGCAGATCGGCGCGCACGCGATCGCGGTCATCGATACCGACACCTTCTGGGTGGACGCGTATTTTGAAGAAACGAAGCTTGCCGGGGTGCGGCCCGGCGATCACGCGGCAGTCAAGCTGATGGGGTATGACACCTGGCTGAAGGGTCGTGTCCAGAGCATCGCGGGCGGGATTACGAACCCGAACGCGCGCTCGAGCGGACAGGGATTGCAGGACGTAAACCCGATGTTCACGTGGGTGCGTTTGGCACAGCGCATCCCTGTGCGCATTGGGTTCGAGGAGGTTCCCGAGGGCATCAAGCTGGCGGCCGGGATGACGGCGAGCGTGGCGGCAGGCAGCATGGCCGAGCCGGGTGACAGCCTGGGTCACCGGATTCGGCGATGGTTTCAGGCGAATCTGTGATGGGGTTTGTCAGAAGATTCATTTCGCTGCGCGCGCGGATGGGCATCGTGGCGCTGATTGCGCTCGCGGGCTGCAATGTCACCAAAGATTACGTCCCGCCCCACAGCGACGCACCCGCAGGCTGGAATGCGGGTCAGGTTACCCTGGATGATCAGCAGGCCAGCGCGTACCTGGCGCGCTGGTGGCACGGGTTCAATGACCCGGTGCTCGATGTGCTGGTTGCCCGCGCGATCGAGCGAAACTACGACATCCGCATCGCAACGCAGAGGTTGCAGCAGGCCCGGGCGATGCGCGACGTGGCGGTATCGGCCCAGTATCCGCAGATCGCGGTCAACATGCTCGCAACCCGCAACCAGACAGGCTACGACTGGGCCGAGGCGATCGGCGTCTACAACTCGTTCACCGTCGGCTTCGACGCCGCCTGGGAAATCGACGTGTTCGGAGGCGTCCGGCGAAGCGTGGAAGCGGCGCAAGCCGATGTGGGCGCGTCGGTCGAATCCCGCCGTGATGTGCTGGTGAGCCTGCTGGCGGAGTTGGCCACCAACTATGCCGTGCTGCGCGCGGCACAAGAGCGCCTGGCGATCGCGCGCGCCAATGTGGCGATCTCGGAAGAGACGCTCAGGCTAATGCAGGTGCGCTTCGACAAGGGCCTGGTGCCGGATCAGGACGTCGCGCAGATACGTGCGCAACTGGAGTCCGTGCGTGCGGTTGTGCCGGAGTTCATGGCGACGATTCAATGGGCGATCAACGCAATCGCGATTCTGGTGGGTGGCTTTCCGGGGGAAACGACCGCTTTGCTTGAAACGCCCGGCCCATTGCTGGGGGTGCCTTCCACGCTGCCGCTGACCGTGCCTTCCGAGGTCATGCTGCGACGCCCGGATGTGCGGCGCGCCGAGCGCACGCTTGCCGCCGCCACGGCGCGGGTTGGTGTGGCCGAGGCACAGTTCTTTCCGAAGTTCATCATCCCGTTTGGCGTGGGATCGCAGGCGGGGACGATACAGACGTTTCTAAGCCCGGCGAGTTTCATCTGGAATTTTGCCGCAGCGGTTGGGCAGCCGGTATTCCAGGGCGGCCGGATCGAGGCCCAAAAGCGCCTGGCCGACGCCATTGCCGAATCGGATCGGCTCGCGTACGAGAAGGCGGTGCGCGCGGCGGTGCGGGATGTCGAAGATGCGCTGGTCGGCTTTGGGTCGCAAGGCCGGCGCGTCGTGCTGCTGGAGTCGTCCGCCCAGGCGCAAGGCATCGCCCGGATGCGGTCACAGCAGTTGTTTGACCGCGGCCTGACGGATTACTTCAAGGTGCTCTACAACGACCGCAGCGTCTGGATTGCGCAAGACGACATCGTGGTGGCGAAACTCGCGCAGGTGCGTCAGCTGATTGCGCTGTACAAGGCGCTGGGCGGGGGATGGTCGGTGGGGGAGTTGGACGAATAGGCTACAGCCTTCATTTCGTTACAACATTCCACGAGTCTTAAGTTCCGCAAGCTGGAAAGCATCCGCTAAATACGCACAATTCGCACATGAGAGCACGCCTCGGTATTAACACGTGCCCACCACTATTTCCGCTTGGTCGGTCGCGCAACAACGATGGCTGAACCCGTCAGCAGCAATCGATCGCCTACCCTCAGGCTGCATCGACCTATACAACAACCGCA
>CAITPF010000098.1 GCA_903894155.1 uncultured beta proteobacterium
AATCGTTCCAAAGGAAATCGTCGTCGGCGCTTCCCGAGATCGGGCGCGCGTCGTCAGAACCAGTGGGAATGACCTGCTTTGGCATAGGGAATAAACCGGCTAAACGAATTGATCTGAAATATAATGTTACAAGTGCCCGTTGATACTATACGCAAGTGTAATCTTGGCATACCCCCTGGGCGGTATGCTTCTTGCTTCGGGTCTTTCGTCTCCATTTCAAAGAAATTTCAATTCTCATGGCTGTACATCACGAGTTACGCGCCGAGACTCATACCGGCACCAGCGCTTCCGTTCAATCCGTTGAGCGAGCCATGTCCGATCTCAGGCGGGGAGCCAGCGTCCTGGTCAGCAGCGGGAACGAGCGGCTGCTCGTCATTGCTGCCGAAGCGCTGACGGACGACACACTGACGCGTTTCACGGACGCGACAACCAAAGCGCCCCGGATCGTCATCACCGGCCAGCGCGCCAAGGTGCTCGGCCTGGGCGACTCGCGCACGCAAGCCTGCATCGTATCGCTTCCCGGCGGGCTTGATCTGGCGACGGCGGAATACCTCGCCGACCCCTGCGCAGACTCCACCGCCGAAAACGGCGCACACAGAGTCATCGTCGGGCCGGCGCGCCCTGTGGAACAAAGCAGCCTGGCACTGATGAAGCTCGCGCGGTTACTGCCCGCCGCGGTCGTGGCGCCGGTATCGAGCGTCCCCGAGGATGTGCTTTCGGTCAGCTCTGAAGATATCCTTGCGTACCCGAAATCGATCGCGATGGCGCTGCGCATGGTGAGCCAGGCGCGGGTTCCCCTTGAAGACGCGGAAAACACCCGGGTCGTTGCGTTTCGACCGTCGGACGGCGGCATCGAACACCTGGCGATCATCGTGGGCGATCCGGACACGAGCGAGCCGGTGCTCGTGCGCATACACTCCGAATGCTTCACAGGCGATCTGCTCGGCTCCATGCGCTGCGATTGCGGTAGCCAGTTGCGCGGGGCCATCGCGACGATGGCGAGCGCCGGAAGCGGCGTAGTGCTGTACCTGGCCCAGGAAGGCCGCGGCATCGGCCTGATCAACAAGCTGCGCGCCTACGAGTTGCAGGACGCGGGTTTCGACACGGTTGACGCCAATCTTCAGCTTGGCTTTGATGAGGATGAGCGGGTGTACCTCCCCGCCGCCCGGATGCTCAGCCTGCTGGGCATCGACCGGGTTCGCCTGATGACCAACAACCCGAAGAAGGTCGGCGCGCTGTCGCACCACGGCGTGGATGTCGTCGAGCGGGTGGCGCATATCTTTCCGGCCAACCGCCACAACGAAGGCTACCTGCGCACCAAGGCGACCAGGGCCGGCCACCTTTTCTAGGCAGCGCCAGCGCCGAAGGCCCTGAAGCCGGGCTCTACGCGGTGCGCCCCCCCCGTCTTTCAAGGCGGGGATGCCAGGCCCGTGCGCTCAGACGACCAGTCTGGCGCGAAAATCCGCGATGCGTTCCTCGCTGTAGCCTAGTTCGCGCAGCACATCGTCGGTGTGGGCACCACGTGCTGGCGTCGGGCTGTGAATGTCATCAGGCGTGCGTGACAGCCGGACCGGCTGGCCGACCACGCGAATATCCCCCAGATCCGGATGGTGCAGTGGCACGGCGATGCCCAGGTGCTGTGTTTGCGGATCGTCGAACACCTGGTCCATCCGATAGATCGGCCCGCAGGCGACGCTTGCCTGCTCAAAGAGGCGGATCCACTCGTCGGTGCTGCGGGTGGCGGTGATCTCCGAAAGCTCGCGATTCAGATCCACCCGGTTGCGGGATCGCAGCGGGCCGCTCGCGTATTCCGGCCGCTCAAGCAGGTGTTCGGCCTGCATCGCCTTGCAAAGGCGCTGCCACATTTGCTGCGCACCCGCGCCGGCAATGTTGATGTGACCATCGGCGGTCGGAAACACCCCGGTCGGTATGGAGGTCGGGTGATCATTGCCGGCCTGCTCCGGGATCTCGTGTGAGACCAGCCATCGTGCCGCCTGAAAGTCGAGCATGCCGATCATCGACTCGAGAAGCGACGTCTGCACCCACTGGCCGCGCCCGGACGCTTCGCGCTCGAGCAGCGCCATCAGAATTCCCAATGCGCAATACAGGCCTGAGGCTGAATCCGCGACTGCGATGCCGGCGCGCACCGGCCCCTGCCCTGGCATGCCCGTGATCGCCATCAATCCGCCCATCCCTTGCACGATCTGGTCGTAGCCGGGACGACGGGCATAGGGGCCATCCTGACCGAAGCCGGAAACGCTTGCATAGACCAGTCTCGGATTGGAGACCGACAGCGTTTCGTAGTCAATGCCGAGGCGATGTTTTACATCGGGCCGGAAGTTCTCGATGATGACGTCCGCCTGGTCGGCCAGCTTGCGAAAAATCTCGAGCGCCTCGGGCTCCTTCAGGTTGAGCGTGAGGCTGCGCTTGTTGCGGTGCAGGTTCTGGAAATCAGCCCCGAGCCGCGCAGCGCCGCCGCCATCGCTCGGCCCCAGTGCCTCGGGCGGCTCGATCTTGATGACATCGGCGCCCCAGTCGGCAAGCTGCCTTGCCGCCGTCGGCCCCGACCTCAGCCGGGTCAGGTCCAGAACCCGGAAGCGGGCGAGCGGGCCTTTGCGGATCGTGTTGTCGCTCATGCGATTTCCTCGCGCTTTAGCATGGTGTCGTGGCCAGGACCCGGGACGCGGCGGACCCAAGCCGGGTTAAAAAAATAGCGGATTGATGCTGCCCATTCATTGTTTGAGCTTCTTCGATGCTTCGACGACCTTGCCCCACCGCGCGTAATCCTCGCGTATGAGTTGACCGAAGGCCTCGGCACTGATCGGACTGGGTTCGAAGCCTGCCGCGCGCAGGGTTTCCTGGACGTCCGGCATGGCCAGCACGCGGTTGATCTGCGTGTTCAGGATCCGGACGATTTCGGGCGGCGTGCCCGCCGGTGCGACGATGCCGTACCAGCCAGACACATCGAACTCCGGGTAGCCGGCTTCGCGGGCAGACGGCACATCGGGCAAGGCGACGATGCGCTCGCCGCCGGTCACCGCAATGGGCTTGAGCTTGCCGGAATGCACAAAAGGAATCGCCGAGGGCAGGCTCGCCACCATCACATCGACCTCGCCGCGAGAGAGCTCCACCACGGCGACGGTCGCGGTCTTGTAGGGCACGTAAAGCATGCGCGTGTCGGTCATCATCTGAAACACCACGCCGATCAGTTCTGTCTGCGACGATGTCGAGGCGAATGTCAGCGCGTTCGGTCGCGACTTCGCCGCCTGCGCAAGCTCACGCATCGTGCTGAACGCCGCGCCGGGACCAGTCACCAGCAAGTACGGCTGGCGCACGCCAAGCGCGACCGGGACGAAATCCTTCAGCGGATCGAACCCGATGTTCGAATACACATGCGGACTGACGGCAAACGAACTGACGTACGCCAAGGTCAGCGTGTAGCCGTCCGGCGCCGCCTTGGCACCGAGCGCCGTGCCGATGTTGCCCTGGGCGCCCGGGCGATTTTCAATGATGACAGTCTGCTGGAAGATTTCGCCGAGCTTTTGCGAGAGCACGCGCCCGAACGTGTCGGTGCCGCCTCCCGGTGCGTTCGGAATGATGATGCGCACCGGGCGATCCGGATAATGTTGCGCGAAAGCGGCAAACGACGACAACCCCACCGCCAAATGCAGCACGAAAGCCAGCAGCTGCCGCACCATGTCTCCCCCTCCTCGTGCCGCCGCGTCCGGTCGTAGCCGGACGTCGTGTCGGCGTTTGCCTGATGCCCTCAGGCGGGCCGGATCATTTCAAATACCCCGCTGACCTCGACGTAATCCCCGCGATACCCGCAACGGCCGATCGTGCGCGCCGCGACAATATCGAAGTAGCCGTCGCGCAGGTACTCGTCGTTGATGTGCACGCCCACGACTTCGCCCATCGTCACCCAGGTGGGGATCCGCTTGCCGGACGAATCGCGCAGCTGGTAGACATCCGTCAGCTTGCACTCGAACGCCGCGATCGCGCGCGCCACCCGGGGTGGCTTGACCAGTGTCGAGGCAGCGGCCTCAAGGCCCGCCAGCTGCATTTCATCGACGCCCGCCGGAACCGACGTGGAGGTCACGTTCATCGCTTCGGCAAGATCGCGTCCGACGAGGTTCGCGACGAACTCGCCCGTCGCCTCGGCGTTGTTGATGCTGTCCTTGCGCTCGTGCGAAGTCGCAAACCCGATGATCGGGGGCGATTCGGCAAAGGCGTTGAAAAAACTGTAGGGCGCCAGGTTGACGCGACCGCGCACGTCCACCGTGGAGATCCAGCCAATCGGGCGTGGCGCGATCAGCGCCTTGAGGGGATTGTGCGGCAGCCCGTGCCCGTTGCGGGGTTCGTAGAAATAGTCACTCATGGAGGGTTCAGCCCTTGTTGGTCAAGCCCAGGCGTTCAATGGTCGCCTTTTCGGCAAAAAAACTCTCACGAGCATACTTGGTGTACTGGGCGGTGTCCATGTAGATTACGGTCTGGTCGTACTGGTCGAACATCGCCAGCACTGCAGGGTCGTCCAGAGTCTTTTTGAAGGCATCGTGAATAATTTTGACGACTGCCGGATCCATGCCCTTGGGCCCGCAGACCCCGTAGGGCGAGTCGGCCACCGTCTCGTATCCGAGTTCATTGAGCGTGGGCACGTCAGGCCAGCGTTTGACGCGTTTGCTGCCATAGACCGCGAGCAGGCGCAGCTTGCCCGAATCGACCATGGGGCCCCACGACGTCGCGTCGCTGGTCCCCATGACGTGCCCGCCCATGATCGCCTGGATGTTCTGGGCGCTGCCCTTGAACGGGATGTGGTTGAGCTTGATGCCGGCCTTTTGCGCGAATTCCTCGACCGCGAGGTGTGGACTGGTGCCCGTGCCGGGCGACCCGTAGGTGAATTTCTCGGGATTCGCCTTTGCCCATGCGACCAGATCCTTGATGCTCTTGACGGGCGAATCCACTGGCACGACCAATCCGAAGGTGTAGCCCGTGAGGCAGATGATCCAGGTGAAATCGGTGAGCGTGTCGTAAGTCACCTGCTGCATGTGGGGGATGCGAAAGACGCCGTAGGGGATCTGCGCAAGCGTGTATCCGTCGGGCTTGGCGTTCACAAGCTCAATGGCGCCCATCGTGCCACCCGCACCGGGTTTGTTCTCGACGATGATCGACTGCTTCAGGATCTTGCCCGCGCTCTCGGCGAGCTTGCGCTGAACGATATCGGTGGCGCCCGCAGCGGGCCAGGGGCAGATGTACTTGATGGGGCGGCTGGGATACCCCTGGGCCTGCGCGCGGGCGAGCGAGGGCGCTGCGGCGCCCGCGAGTAGCGCGGTGGATGAAAGAATGAACTGTCGGCGGTCGGTCATAGCGGCCTCTCGAAATTGGTATTTGTCCCGTGGGCAAGGCTACAGGAGGATGCAGGGCCACGGTGAGGCGGGATTACCCGAATGCCACCTCTCGGGGCCAGCGCTTCGCCGGGGATGTGCGAGGCTCGGCAGTGCGGTAATCTAGGGCGCAAAATCGAACCCCAGTTGAAGGACCGCATCTCATGTCAGACAAGAAACCCGAATACGCATGCCTTGGCCAGAGCGGCCTGCGAGTGCCCCGCCTCTGGCTGGGCACGATGATGTTCGGCGACCAGACCGACGAGGCGCACGCGCGCGAGATCGTCGCCGTGACCCGCGACGCGGGCCTGAACGCAATCGACACAGCCGACAACTACGCCAAGGGTGAGTCCGAGCGCATCGTGGGTCGGCTCATCTCTCAGGATCGCTCGCGCTGGGTGCTGGCGACCAAGGTGGCCAATCCGATTGGCAGCGAGCCAAACGACAAGGGGTTATCGCGCCGCTGGGTGATGCAGGAAGTCGAAAACAGCCTGCGTCGGCTGGGCACCGACTGGATCGACGTCTATTACATGCACAAGGACGACGAATCCACGCCGATCGAAGAAACGCTGTCGACGTTTGCACGCCTGATCGACGACGGCAAGATCCGCTACTACGGCATTTCGAATTTCCGTGGCTGGCGCGTGGCGCGCATGGTCGAAACGGCACGCCGCATGGGCATCCCCCAGCCCATCGTGTGTCAACCCCCTTACAGCGCCGTCACCCGGCTGATCGAAACCGAAGTCATCCCCTCCTGCGCGCATTACGGTCTGGGCGTGGTGGCCTACAGCCCGCTCGCGCGCGGGGTGCTCAGCGGCAAATACGAGCCCGATGCGCAGCCGGATCCCCAAAGCCGCGCAGGACGCGGCGACAAGCGCATCCTTCAGACCGAGTTTCGTGCCGAGTCGCTCTCGGTCGCCTCGGCGCTCAAAGCACACGCGCAGGAGCGCGGCTTGAGTCCGACGCAATTCGCGATCGCCTGGGCGATGAACAACCGATTGGTGAGCGGCGTCATCGGGGGGCCGCGCACGCTTGAGCAATGGCGCGATTACGTCGAGGCGCTGTCGGTGCGGCTGACCGCCGAGGATGAAGCCGTCGTCGATCGCCTCGTGCCGCCCGGTTATGCCTCGACGCACGGATTCAACGACCCGCAGTACCCGATACAGGGCCGCAAGCCGCGCCACGGCTAGCGACGAGAACCACCTACCGCTGATACAGCCACGCCGCATTACCGCATTACCGCGTTTCTGCGTTTCCGCCTGACCGCCTTTCTGCCGATTACCCCGGAGCACCTGATGGATCGTCGATTGTTCCTTGCGACTGCGGCATTGATCGCCGCCCACCCACTGGTCGCCCGGGCGGCTTCGGGCACTGTCGCCACTGGCGGGCTCGCCGAGCGCCTGGCGCTTTACGCCGCGACGCTCACGTACGACGACCTTGACGACCATACCGTCACGACGATCAAGGGGCACCTGATCGACACGATCGGCTGCGCCATGGCAGCGCTTGAAGAAAAACCGGTCCAGGTAGCCAGGCGCGTTGCGCTCGCCGCCCGGGCGACCGATCGGGCCAAGGGGGCGACCGTCTGGGGCACCCGCCGCAAGACGACCCCGGAACTCGCCGCCTTCGCCAACGGCTGCGCGATCCGGCAACTCGACCTCAACGACATCTACATCGGCAAGGAAATCGGGCATCCCAGCGACAATATCGCAGCATGCATGGCCGTGGCCGAATCGTGCCAGGCGAACGGTCGCGACCTGATCCTCGCCATCGCGATCGCCTACGAAATCAACTGCCGCCTCATGGATGCAGCCCAGATCAACACGCTGGGCTGGGATCACACGAACTTCGATCTGCCCGCTGTCGCACTGGCCGCGGGGCGACTGATGCACCTGGACCAGGCCCAACTGGTCGAGGCCGTCAACCTGTCGATCAACGCGCACCTGGCGCTGAACCAGACGCGTATCCAGACCATCTCCAACTGGAAAGGCATGGCGGCGGCCGAGGCGGGACGCGACGCCATCTTCGCGACGACCCTCGCGAGCCAGGGATTGACGGGCCCATCGCCCATCTTCGAGGGCAACGCGGGCTTCTTCCGGAAAGTGTCCGGCGCCCTGGCGATCGACACGGCAGGGTTCGGCGGTCGCGGCAACCCGTTCAGGATCGCCGACTGCTCCATCAAGTTCTATCCGGCCCAGGGGCTGACGCAGACGGCCATCGTCGCCGCCATCGATGTCGCGCGGCAGGTCGGCGACCTCGGGCGAATCACCGCCGTCGAAATCCGGACTTCCGAGGACGGCGTCGACAAGTCAGGCAGGGACCCCCAAAAATGGGCACCGGAAACCAGCGAGACGGCCGACCACAGCCTGCCATACATCGTCGCGCGCGCGATGAAGGACGGCGATATCGGCGTGCACAGCTACGAACTGGAACTGGTGCGCGACCCGGCACTGCGCACGTTCATGCAAAAGATCACCGTCGTCGCCGATCCGGAACTCACGGCGATCTATCCGAAGTACTACGCCACGATTGTCACGGCCACGCTCACGGACGGCAGCAAAGTGAGCAAGCGCGTTGACGACATCCCGGGACTGGCAACGCACCCGATGCAGAAGCCCGATTTCGAGGCGAAATTCCGGAAATACGCAGGTAGTCATCTTTCCGCCAGCCAGATGGATCAGGTTCTGCGGCTGGTCTGGCGCCTCGACGCAAGCGACTCGGTGGAGCCTCTCCTTGCTGCGCTCGTGCAACAGCATGCGAAAGGCGCCGAGGCCGAATAGCCGGCCGACGGTTCGTGCGCAGACGCAACGGCAAGGGCAAGCCGGTCAGTCCGTCGGTCGGTCGGTCGGTCGGTCGGTCGGCACTAAACCATGCATGGATATCGGGTATTCGACCTTCCAATATCGGTAAAATAGATACTTTTGCCCCCGATCGCCTCGGCCAAATGCCGCTGCGGCGACCTCGCCCTCTTCCATCCTGCATCCAAGGTACCCAAGCATGACTGCCCGCACCACCAGCAATCGCCTCCAAGTCGCCACAGTTCTCTACCGGTTCATCGAAGACCACGTATTGCCTGGCACAGGCGTCAACAGCGCAAACTTCTGGAAGGGTTTCGACGAAATCGTCCACGATCTCGCGCCAAAGAACGCAGCCTTGCTGGCCGAGCGCGACCGGCTTCAGACGGAAATGGATACCTGGCATCGCGCCCATCCCGGGCCCATCCGGGATATGGCGGGCTACCGTGCGTTCCTGACCTCAATCGGTTACCTGGTGCCGCAACCTGCTGGCGTCAAGGCAACCACGGACGACGTCGATGCCGAGCTGGCACTGCAGGCCGGGCCGCAGTTGGTCGTGCCGGTGCTCAACGCCCGCTACGCGCTGAACGCCGCCAACGCGCGCTGGGGTTCGCTCTACGACGCGCTCTATGGCTCGGATGCAATCCCGGAATCCGACGGCGCAACCAAATCCGCGCCGGACGGCAAGCCCTACAACCCGGTACGAGGCGCCAAAGTCATTGCCTTCGCCCGCAAGTTCCTCGACGAAGCGGCCCCCCTCGGGCACGGATCGCACGCCGATGCCCGCCAATATGCCGTCAAACACGGCCAACTGACCGTCACGCTGGCCGACGGATCCGTTGCCCATCTGGTCAACGTCAGCCAGTTTGTCGGCTACCAGGGTGCGCCAGAAGCCCCAGGCGCCATTCTCTTGACCAACAACGGCCTGCACATCGATGTGCAGATCGATCGCACGAAAGGGATCGGCAAAGACGATGCCGCGGGCGTTGCCGACGTCATCCTCGAGGCCGCGCTCTCGACGATTCTCGACCTCGAAGATTCCGTCGCCGCAGTCGACGCCGATGACAAAGTGCTGGCCTACCAGAACTGGCTCGGCATCCTCAAGGGCACGCTGGCCGAAACCCTGATCAAGAACGGCAAGACCATCACGCGCACGCTCAACAAGGATCGGATCTACACGGCGGGCGCCGGCGACAGCGACGCGCGTAGCGGCACGGTGCGGCTGCACGGGCGCTCGATGCTTTTCCTGCGCAACGTCGGGCACCTGATGACGAACCCCGCCATTCTCGACGAAAACGGCAACGAAATCCCCGAGGGCATCCTCGATGCCGTCGTGACCACCCTGATCGCCTTGCACGATATCCGCCGGGACGATTCGCACCCGTACGGCAATTCGCGAACCGGTTCGGTGTATATCGTCAAGCCCAAGATGCATGGCCCGGCCGAAGTCGCGTTCGCCAACGAGCTGTTCGGTCGCGTCGAAAAGCTGCTCGGTCTGAAGAACAACACCGTCAAGCTCGGCATCATGGATGAAGAGCGCCGCACGACGGTCAACCTGATGGCATGCATCAACGAAGCGCGCGGCCGGGTGGCGTTCATCAACACCGGCTTCCTCGACCGCACGGGCGATGAAATGCACACCGCCATGCACGCGGGGCCGATGATCCGCAAGGGCGACATGAAAGCCAGCCGCTGGCTTGCGGCGTACGAGCGCAGCAACGTGCTGACGGGCCTGTGCACCGGCCTGCGCGGGCGCGCCCAGATCGGCAAGGGGATGTGGGCCATGCCCGACCTGATGGCTGCCATGCTGGAGCAAAAGATCGCCCACCCGAAAGCCGGCGCCAACACCGCCTGGGTGCCGTCGCCTACCGCTGCCACGCTGCACGCCCTGCACTACCACAAGGTCAATGTCGCCGATATTCAGAAGGAGCTCGAAAAACTCGACGCGCCTGCGGAAATCGACCGCCTGCTTAACGATATCCTCGAGATCCCGGTGGCCGACGCGCCCAACTGGACCCCCCAGGAAATCCAGCAGGAACTCGACAACAACGTGCAAGGCATCCTCGGCTACGTCGTGCGCTGGGTCGACCAGGGCGTCGGTTGCTCGAAGGTTCCCGATATCCACAACGTCGGCCTGATGGAAGACCGTGCGACGCTGCGGATCTCGAGCCAGCACATCGCCAACTGGCTGCACCATGGCATCGTGACGCAGGCCCAGGTCGACGAAACCTTCCGCCGCATGGCGATCGTGGTCGACAGCCAGAACGCCGACGATCCGCACTACCGGCCGATGGCACCCGCGTATGACGCCTCGATGGCGTTCAGCGCGGCGCGCGACCTGGTGTTCAAGGGCATGGCCCAGCCCAGCGGCTACACCGAGCCGTTGTTGCACGCCTGGCGCCAGAAGGTGAAGGCGGCACACGGCTAAGGCGTCAACAGCACGAAGCACGAAGCACCTAGCACCTAGCACCTAGCACAGACCACAGACCACAGACCACGGCGCACGGAGCACGGAGCACGGATGGACGAGGCCCTCGAACTGCAGTTCAACCCACGTCGCTCCGTGAGCGACGTGGATAGCTACGTCAACCGCGGCAAACAGCGCAGCGAGGCGGCGCGCGCGCGCCATCGCCACCTGCCTGATATCCGTTACGGCGCAGGCCCGCTTGCGACGCTGGATTATTTTCCCTGCGGGGAGTCTGACAGGCCGCTTGCGGTCTACCTGCACGGGGGGTACTGGCGCGGTCGCGACAAAGGCGATTACAGCTTCGTCGCAGATGGCCTGTTGCCCGCCCGGTGCAACGTCGCCGTGATGAATTACGACCTGTGCCCGGCAGTCACGGTCGCACAAATCGTGCAGCAGGTGCGCGACGGACTGGTCTGGCTTGACGCGCAGGCGTCGAACCTCGGATTCGCGCGCGGGATTCTTGCCGTGGGCAACTCTGCAGGCGCGCACGTGATCGCAGCGACCCTCGCGCGCACGGGGCGTTCCGACGAACTGCCCGAAGGCATCATCCGCAAGGCCTACCTGATCAGCGGCATCTATGATCTCACCCCGGTGCTGAGCATCACGGTGAACCAGGAAATTCGCCTGGTACCCGATGATGTGCCGGCGCTCAGCCCGATCCGCTATCGGTTTGCGGAATCGACAGCGTACGAGGTGCTGGCCGGAACCGCCGAGCCCGCAGGCTGGGTGCGGCAGTCACAGGATCTCGTGTCGGCGATTGTCGACCAGGGGCTTGCGGTGGGCTACCATCCGCGCCCTGGCCTGAACCACTACTCGATCGTCGAAGAGCTTGCCGCAGCAGATGGCTACATTGCACGCCTTGTGGGCCGGGACGCCCAGGCGTAAACGGCACCCGACAGAGGGCAGCTCACCTGCGTTCGAAAACGACTCTTCCGCCGACGATCGTCTTGCTTGCCTTGAGGTCTTTCAGTTGCTCCTTGGGAATCTGAAAGGGATCGTCCGAGAGCACCACCATATCGGCAAACTTCCCGATTTCGATCGTGCCCTTTTCGTGGCCTTCCCCAACCGCCTTCGCAGGCCAGATGGTCCACATCCTCAGGGCATCTGCAACTGAAATCGCTTCTTGCGGCTCAAAGATCCCAGCATCGGACTGCCGGGTCACCATGGCATAGATTGCCTGGAATGGATCAATGTTTCCAAGATATATTCCCGTCATGTCGGTGCTCGCCGCGGGTTCCAGGCCTGCCTCGATCAGCGTCCTGAATTTGAAGCCTGTCCTGGCGCGCTGCATGCCCATGTTCTCGATGTCCGCGTTGACCAGCTCCAACAACCAGATCGGTTGCACCGAGATCTGTAGACCCGATGCCTTGAGTGCCGCGGCGCGACGCAGTTGCTCATCGTTGACCTGAAACACCCCAAAGTGTTCGATCCGCTTGATGGTTTGAGTCGGGCTATCTTTGACCAGTTGTTCGTATGCCTTGAGGCCGATATCCATGGCCGCATCGCCTGAGCAATGCAGCATGGAAATCTTATTGTTCTGGCTGGCGCGGCGCGCATGCTGATCCGCCTTGGCCTGGGGCGTGACCAGTGTGCCAAGGCCCCCCGGGGGATCTGTTTCCAGTTTGCCAAGGTACGGCTCATACATGTAGCCGGTTCGACAATCGTTCTCCCCGTCGACCCAGGCCTTGATGGCGACAAAGCGGAAGTAGTCCGGGTTGGCCTCTCTGGGCATTTCAAAGCGATCCAGGTTATCCGGCAAGCCTTCGCCATCCGGCGCGGCCCAGACCGAGGCTGAGAGCCTGATGTTGGCTTTGTTCAACGATCTCGATGTTTCCTGCATGATGGGCAGGGCCGCAGCCGGCGTGATCGCCATCACCGAGGTAAATCCATACTGGTTCCAGAAGCCGGCGATCCCGCTCTCGTAGTACTGCCGGATCTGGGTGGGTGTGGGCGATCCGGGTATGTCACCCATGCCGTCGGTGATCGTGCCGTTCGGGTTACCGTCTTTGTCCAGCAAGACGCCGGCTCCGTGCGGCAGACGGGTCACGCCCTTCGTGACGCCCATGCTGGCGAGCGCCTTCGAATTCGCAATCGCCATGTGCGCGCCGTTCGCCACGACGACAGGATGATTCGGGGCGATCTGATCGAGTTCGGCTTTGGTCGGCAGACGCTTTTCAATGAACTTGTTTTCGCTTGCCGATACGCAGGCAACGTACACCCATTGACCGGCCGGGGTGTTTTTTACCCTTTCGGCAATTTTTTCCAGGGCTTCCTTGACAGATTTCGTTCCGGGAAAGCGCGCGTCGACCCACTCATCCTTGATCCAGATGGTCTCCATCGGATGCGTATGGGCATCGACGAAACCCGGCGCGACAAACTTGTTGCCCAGGTCGATGACTTTGGTATTGGCGCCGGCAGTCAACCTGATTTCCTCATTAGTGCCGACGGCGATGAATTTTTCGTCTTTGACGGCAACTGCAGCCGCCTTGGGTTGCCTGCCGTTTAACGTCTCGAACTGGCCGTTGAGAAATATGACATCGGCCTGGACATCCGCCGCCCGCGCGTGGGAGCTGAACATCGCGAGCCCGGCGCATGCGGCAGCGACCAGCAAGGAGGGGATCCTGAAGTATTGCGGTGCACTTTTCATCAGCATATCCAACTCCCTGAGGCCTCCCACCGAAAAGTTTAACCACCAGCGTCCGGTACCCCTTTGACCGAGGTCAAAACCCGCTATTTGGCGCTGCCAAGATGTCGCGCGCGCCAGCCCGGAACGTTCTCCATCCTCCACTGCCACCACCTGGGAACACTCGGCGTGACTGCGCGTTGCAGATAATACGGAACCATCGGTCGGTGCCAATCCCAGATGCGGCGCAATTCAGCCTCTGGCGCATCGTTCAGATCGACGCGCAGGTCAACGATTGGAAAGCATTCGTCACCACTCAACAGCAGCGCGGCGGAGTTTTGCCCTTCAGGCTGTCCACCCGCATCGCGCCCGGCCTCCAGGCTACGCATGAGCCTTTCTGCAAGCGGCTCGTTTGAAGATGCCTCGAAAGCCGCCGCCATCGCGGCAATCACCGATTCTCCGACCAGCACATTGCCGGCGCACGCGTAGCCGTCACCAGTGATGTGTCCTGCCCAGGTGGCATTGTTCGCACCGGTGGAGGCGTAGGAATGCCCATAAATATCGATGACCGACAACTGCCGCGACGCCGGGAACGGATCGCAGGATTGCAGTTCCTCGACGATATTGCGGGCGCAACGCCCCGATTCGATCAGTTGTGCCGCAAGCCGGTTGAGTTGCGGGTTGGCGACCGCCTGTACCGATGCAACGCCTTTGCCCGGGACGAGGATCGGGCAGCGTGCGCCCACGCTTGGCGAATAGGTGGCGATGGCGATGCCGTATTGACTGGTCTTCTTGCAGTGCGCGACCACTGAATAGGTCATGATGCTTTCTCCCGAGATACGTTATTGATTGAATGCCGTTGCATTAATCCAGACGAATATTGTTATCAGACGCCAGCTTTTTGTAATTTTCGAATTCCTGCTTCGTGAGCGCGCCCAATGCTTGCGCCGAACCTGGGTGCAGCACCGAGCCCGTCGCTTCGATTCGCTCGCGCACGGACGGCACGGACAACGCGTCGATCAGGGCGGAGCTCAGGCGCTCGATCACGGGTTGCGGGGTGCCAGCGGGTGCGTACAAAGCATTCCAGCTGTCCAGATTCAACCCCGACACCCCTTGCTCAGTCAGCGTCGGGATATCAGGCGCCGCCGGCGCGCGCGTAGCCGAGGCGACACCGAACGTGCGCAACTGGCCGCTGCGCACCAGCGCGAGCTCTGTCGGAAGCGTGCCGAAGTACAGCTGCACCCGATCCGAAACCAAATCCGTATTGACCTGAGGCGCTCCCTTGTACGCCACGTCGGTAATATCGGTCTGTGTCATCTTGGCGAACTCGAGACAGGCGAGGTGCGTGCCCGTGCCTGGGCCGTGATGCCCGCAATTCAGCTTTCCGCTATGGTCCTTTGCATATTGAATGAACTCTTTCAAGTTCGCAGCGGGAATGGCAGCACTGACCACCATCATGATCGGCAAGGCCGCGACATACCCGATCGGCGCGAAGTCTAGGATCGGGTCATAACCGATCCTTGGGTTGAGCGCAGGCAGGATGGTGGAGACGGCGCTACCGCCCATGACCAGGGTATAGCCATCGTTTGGCGCCCTGGCGACCGCCTGCATGGCGATCGCGCCACCCGCGCCCAGCTTGTTTTCAACCAGGACGCTCTGACCCAATCTTTTGGAAAGCTCCCCGGCCACGATCCGGGACAATTGGTCTGTGATGCCGCCGGCCGGATAAGGCGAAACGATGGTGATGGGCTTGCTTGGCCAGGTTTGCGCCGCAACAAAGGGGCAGGCAAACAGCAGCCAGAGCCACAACACCCACCTCGAATGAGGGCACGATTTCGATGGTCTGTGCATGCGGAATCCTCCTGGCGAGCCCTACAGGCTCTATCCTTGCGCTAATTCGATACCCCTGACGATATCCTTCACCGCAAGTCCAAGGAAACCGTGACCCTACCGGCTTGCGCGAGCGCCTGCATCATCGGGCGAGCGATTTACCGAAGGATTCACTGTATCGCCAATTAAAATAATTTGACATTCATTTCGCCTGGCGAAACACTTGCCATCACAAAAACGATTGAACTAGTCGCTGTTCGACTAAAAACAATTCGTCCAGACATTTCACATTGCGCGAATCTTTCCGAAGGCTGCCATGTCAGAAACCGAATCAGAACGACTAAAAGCATTGTTGAAGTCCTTTGGCCAGGCATTCAATCGGCATGACGCCGACGCGCTTATTTCGATGATGACCGAGGATTGCGTCTTCCGGATGTCGATGGGAACTACCCCCGGCGGCAATGAAGTGATCGGGCGCGAGGCAGTGCGCGAGGCCTTCAAGCAGACCTTCGCCAATTTCCCCGACGCGCGCTGGATACCGCGTGCACCCGATTTCGTTACCGGCGATCGTGGCGTTTCGGAATGGACCTTCCAGGCCACCCGCAAGTCGGACGGCGTCCGGTTCGAAATGGCTGGGGTCGATGTTTTTACTTTTCACGATGGAAGGATTTCCATCAAGGATTCGTTCAGAAAAGAGCGACTTCCAGTCCCCTGACGCGCGGAGCGAATTCAGTGCGCCGGCACCTGATTGCTGTCGCAAACGGATTTTGACCGGGCGATCACGAGGGAGTACCGTTGCCGCCAACCGCGCGCACCAGCCTCGCGTGCCATCTTGATTAATTCAACGTCGTCAGCATACGATGAGTGTCGCCGGTAGTAATCCACCAGGACATACAACCCTGGTGGTCAACCCGCCGACCCGCCACCAGTCAATCAGGACGATTCATCATGCGCACGGTCAAGGAACAGACATTTGATTTGCTGAGACAGCTCGGCGTCACGACGGTCGTCGGCAATCCCGGCTCGACCGAGGAAACTTTCCTCAAGGATTTTCCGGCGGATTTTGACTATGTCCTGGCGCTTCAGGAAGCCAGCGTGGTTGCCATCGCGGACGGGCTTTCCCAAAGCCAGCGCAAGCCGGTGATCGTCAATGTTCACACGGGTGCGGGTTTGGGCAATGCAATGGGCTGCCTTCTGACGGCCTATCAGAACAAGACGCCGCTGATTATTACCGCTGGCCAGCAAACGCGCGAAATGCTCTTGAATGAGCCGCTGTTGACGAATATTGAATCGACCAATTTGCCGAAACCCTGGGTCAAGTGGAGTTACGAGCCGGCGCGCCCGGAAGATATTCCCGGGGCATTCATGCGGGCCTACGCCACCGCGATGCAGCAGCCGCAGGGGCCGGTGTTTTTGTCCCTGCCGCTTGACGACTGGGACAAGCAAATTCCGCAGACGGATGTGCTGCGAACAGTGTCCACGCGACAAGGCCCGGATCCGCTCAAGGTGATCGAGTTTTCCGAAAAGATCAACAAGAGCAAGAACCCTGTGCTGGTCTACGGGTCGGATATCGCCCGCAGCGAGGCGTGGAACCAGGGCATCGCCTTCGCAGAAAAGTTGAACGCGCCGGTGTGGACCGCGCCGTTTGCCGAGCGCACGCCCTTTCCGGAGGACCATCCCCTCTTCCAGGGAACGCTGACGTCTGGTATCGGATCGCTGTCGAAACAGTTGCAGGGGCATGACCTGATCATCGTGATCGGGGCCCCGGTCTTCCGCTATTACCCGTGGATCGCGGGTGAATATATTCCGCAAGGCTCATCCCTGCTGCAGGTGACGGACGACCCGAATATGTCGTCCAAGGCGGTCGTGGGCGATAGCCTGGTCAGCGATAGCCAGTTGTTCCTGGCCGATGCGCTCAAGCTTGTCAATGCACGCACGAACCCCGGACTGAAGCGGCGAGCGCCGATGACCAGGGAAGACCGTACGGCAATCCCCTTGTTGCCACACGCGATCCTGGAAGTATTGAAGGAGCAGTCGCCCGAAGAGATTATCCTGGTCGAGGAATGCCCCTCGGTCGTGCCCCTGATGCAAGACGTCTTTAGAATAAATAAACCGGATACGTTTTATACGTTCGCCTCGGGTGGGCTTGGCTGGAATCTGCCCGCCGCGGTCGGGCTGGCGCTTGGCGAGAAGAAGTCGGGCCGGGCAAGGCCCGTCGTGGCCCTGATGGGCGACGGCTCGTTTCAGTATTCCGTCCAGGGAATCTACACGGGCGTTCAACAGAATGCCCACGTCATCTACGTCGTTTTCCAGAACAACGAGTATGGCATTTTGAAACAGTTTGCCGATCTTGAACAAACGCCCAATGTCCCCGGTCTTGACATCCCCGGGCTTGATATTGCAGCCCTGGGTCGCGGCTACGGCGCAAAGACTTACGCCGCCACGACGCTGGACGACGTTAAAAAGGCGTATATCGAGGCGCTCGCGTTCAAGGGGACTTCGGTCATTGTGGTACCGATTACCAAAGGGCTAAAACCGCTCTTTGGATAAGCAGTGGCTCAGGCGCGCGCCCAGGCCCGCGTGTGGCGTGTGGCGTGTGGCGTGTGGCGTGTGGCGTGTGGCGTGTGGCGTGTGGCGTGTGGCGTGTGGCGTGTGGCGTGTGGCGTGTGGCGTGTGGCGAGTGGCGCC
>CAITPF010000099.1 GCA_903894155.1 uncultured beta proteobacterium
AGTGCAGGAGGCCGCCGTCACGATCCGGTGCTGTGCGGGGTCGTACAGCTGATCGTTGACGCCCACCACGATGTTCAGAACATTGCCAACCTTGATGGGAGCGGCCACGATGACACGCTTGGCGCCACGATCAAGGTGGCCCTGGATCGTCTCCGGGGTCAGGAATTTTCCAGTGCATTCAAGCACCAGTTCAACGCCCAGATCGCCCCAAGGGATTTCGGCGGATGTCGGATGTGAGGTAAAGCGCAGGGATCGGCTGCCGATACGAATCGATGACTCACCCTGCGCCTCGATATCCTCACGCCACCGACCCTGCACGGAGTCAAACTGCAGCAAGTGCGCGGTCGCCGCCGCACCCCCTTTGATTTCGTTGAGGTGCACCACATCCAGGCGGTTGGACTGCCTCGGGTCATCCGAAGGACGCTCGGCAGCGCCGAACGCTGCGCGAAGGGCGAGGCGCCCGATACGCCCCATGCCATTGATGCCGACTTTCATATGAAATTCATTCCCGTGAAACCAATACAACAAACGTTGTATTCAAATAATGTTGAACTATAAAACCGGATTACTGCAAAGTGATGACAAAAGCACCGCGCTGCCGTCTCCTTGCACCGTCTCCTTGCGCCGTCTCCTTGCGCCGCCTCCTTGCGCCGTCTCCTTGCCCCGTCTCCTTGCGCCGCCTCCTTGCGCCGTCTCCTTGCCACGTCTCCTTGCCCCGTCTCCTTGCTCCGTCTCCTTGTGCCGCCTCCTTGCGCCGTCACATTGCAAGACCAACTATGCCTCATTCGGAACAACCAACTCCGACAGTTGCAACAACCGCTCGACGCCAACGGGTTCGTCCTTGAGCAGCGGGACGACTGCGTATCTCGTCGAATACTGCCGGACGACCGCGTCGATTTCGCGCAACTCGTTCCCGGCGCGTTGCTGCAACAGCGGTGACGATGGCCTCGCCGCGGCAACGCTGTTGTTGATCACCCACGCCCATGGCTCAATGCCCGCGCGCCGCAAATCTGCCTGAAGGTTGGCGGCCTCAAGGACCGGAGTGGTCTCGGCCAGCGTGATCAGGAGAACTTTCGTTTGCCTGGGATCCTGCAACTGCATCATCGGCGTCGTGAAATGCAATCCTTTCCCGCCCATCTGGCGTTCAATATCCCGGTGATATGAACCCGTCGCGTCAAGCAGCAGCAGCGTATGCCCGGTCGGGGCTGTGTCCATCACGACGAACTTGTGACCCGCCTCGCGAATAATGCGTGAGAACGCCTGAAATACGGCGATCTCTTCAGTGCACGGGGAGCGAAGATCTTCTGCCAGAAGTGCACGGCCTGCGTCGTCCAGCGTGGCGCCGCGCGTCTGCATGACGTGGCTGCGATAACGCTCGATTTCAACGTGCGGATCGATCCTGCTGACGGTCAGGTGCTCTACCGCACCAGCCAATGTCTCGCTCAGGTGCGCCGCCGGATCGGACGTTGTCAGGTGCACCGGCAATCCCCGATGCGCGGGTTCAACGGCAATGGCCGCCGCGATCGTCGTTTTGCCTACGCCGCCCTTGCCCATGCACATGACCAGCCCGTGGGAGTCAGCGGCGATTGCATCAACCAGTGCCGAGAGCGTTGGCGCATCGAGCGGGACGCGATTGCCTGACAAGCCGCCGTCGGCGAGCCTGACCTCGGTGAACAACTGCCGCAGCGCGTCCAGGCCGACAAGATTAAAGGGCTTGAGCGCAATCTGGTCCAGCGGCAAGGCTGCCAATTCAGGTGAGATGTTTTTCAGAACCGCCTGTTCACGAAAATAAATGGTTTTGGCCAGCGGATCCAGCGCGGACTCGGATTCCGGAAGCACGCCGTTCACCACCAGATACTGATTCGCGAAGCCGATGGCCTGCAGTTCCTGCTGAGTCCTTGCAGCCTCCCTGAGCGTTGCCTGCTGTGCCCTTGCGACCAGCATGAGCCGTGTCCTCGCGGAATCTGCGAGTGCATCAACGGCCTCCTTGTAGCGGGCACGTTGCTTCTCAAGTCCGGCAAGCGGCCCAAGGCAGGAAGCGTCGCCCTTCCCAGTCTCCAGAAAGCCACTCCAGGCTCCTGGCAGTTGCAACAAGCGGATCGTGTGTCCGGTTGGCGCCGTGTCGAAGATGATGTGATCGTATTCGGTCAGAAGAGCAGGATCGGTCAACAGGGCCGTGAACTCGTCGAAGGCAGCGATTTCGGTCGTGCACGCCCCCGACAACTGCTCTTCGATGCCCTTGACGACATCCGGGGGCAATACCCCTCGAACCGGGCCGACGATCTTGTCGCGATAGGCCTGCGCCGCTGCCTGAGGATCGATTTCCAGGGCCGAAAGATTCGCGACTGCAGGAACACGGGTGATCGTGTTGCCAATCGAAATCCCGAACACCTGGCCTACGTTAGACGCCGGATCCGTGCTCACCAGCAGCACCCGTGCGCCGGATTCGGCAAGTCGAATCGCGGCCGCGCAGGCAATCGAGGTCTTGCCTACCCCACCCTTGCCAGTAAAGAACAGGAAGCGGGGCGGGTTGTCGAGAAAGCGCATTGTGAAGCCTGTCTGAAACGATGTGGCCGGATTGGCTACCGTGGGAGCGAAACTTAGCCTAGCAACACTTGCCCCCGGCGCAGCAACAACCCGATGTCGCGCCAACGGCCTCGGCCTGCAACTCGATACCGGCCCATTTTGCAAGATCATCGCGCGTCGGGTAGCGCCCGGCCAGCATGAGGGCTCCGTCGAGCAGGGTCATCGGCAAGCAGTTCTGACCGGCCCGCCCCAGCATGTCCTTCACGACCGGGTTTTCCACGAAGGCCATCGGCTGATTTGCAAGATTGAAGCGCTCGATGGTTGCGCCTTGCTGCGCCGCCCATTGGACATTCGCCGAAAAATCCACGAGCGCCTGATCTACCTCGGTTCCGCAGACACCCGAGCTGCAACACATCGCGGGGTCGTACACCTGGATCGTATTCATTGAATCACTCCTGAAGTTTTCCTGGGCTCGCCGTGACAGCGAGAATTTCGGTAAATCTTTCTCCGCATTGCGCGCGGCCTCATGAACAATCGTTGCAGTCGGCTTTCGCGGGTAGCCCCGCGCACTGCTCGGGATGCCCCGCGCAACATTCGTCGGTGAGGTAGCCAATGAGGTCAACCATCAGCGCAATATTTGCCCGATAGCGCTGGTACCGGCCTTCCTGTTCTACAGAAATCAAGCCTGCGTGGTTCAGCGCCTTAAGATGGAATGAGGTGTTGGTCGGTGGCAGGCCCAACGCCGCCGCGATATCGCCAGCCACCAGCCCCGCGGGTCCAAGCTTGACGAGCAGACGAAAAATATCCAATCGGACGCCGGAAGCGAGAGATTCAAAGACTGACGTGGCGGTTTGCTTATCCATATTTTGATAATACAACAATTATTGAATTGTAAGTCTATCGCAACGGATTCGATCTGTCACCGAATGGCGTACCGGCATCTGACATGCACCGGTTTCGGAGCTGGATGCGAGAAATACAATGCAAGGATCTGATATTGAACAGGTGACGCGCGTCGGCGCGTTTTAACGCTGGCATAATCCATCAAGTTCAGGACTGAACCCTCCAGGAGAATTGCAATGGATCGCAGAAGTTTGTTGAAACTATCGGCCGGTGCCGCCGCCCTGCAGATGATTCCCGGGCTTGTGCTGGCCCAGCAAGGCGGAACGTTCAAAATCGGTTCGCTGACGCCGGTGACGGGCGCGGGTAGCCCCTACGGCCCCGGCATGCAACAGATGATCCGCGCTGCGGTCGATGAGGTGAATGCGGCCGGCGGCGCAGGTGGCGCCAAGCTTGAGCTCTTTCTGGAAGATACGCAGACCAAGCCCGAGGCAGCTGTGCTCGCGGCAAAAAAACTCATCGAAGTCAACAAAGTGCAGGCGATCCTGGGCACCTGGTCTTCGGGCGTCACGCTTGCTGTCATGCCGCTGACCGACGGGGCCGGCATCATCCAGATGAACACGTCGGGGGCGCCCGCGATCTCCACGCTGGACACCAAGGACCTGGTCTGGCGCTACCAGGCCACCAATGACAGGTTCGGCCAGGCTTTCGCCGTGATCTGCCAGAAGCGTGGCTACAAGCGCCCGGCGACAATGGCATTCAACAACGCATCCGGTCTGGGTAACACTCAGGGCTTTACCAAGGCCTGGGAGGCGGCGGGCGGCAAAGTGGTCGCGCACGTCACGTACGAACCCAATCGCCCGAGCTATCGCAGTGAACTGCAAAAAATCCTGGACGCGAAACCCGATGTCATCGTCACGGGCTCTTATCTTCCCGACAGCACGATCATCCTGCGTGAGTGGTTCCAGTCCGGCGTGCCGGTGCAATGGATCATGCCCGGGTGGGCGACAGGTCCGGATCTGGTCAAGGCCCTGGGCGCCGAGGTCGTCCAAGGGCTGATCTCGGTCGACAGCGTATCCAACGAGAAGAGCAAGTCGTTTGAAAATTACGACCGCCTGTACAACAAGGCGATGGGCAAATCGGGGCTGTCCAACGTCTACGCCGCGATGACCTACGACATGGTGATCGTGCTCGCGCTCGCCATGGAGGCCGCAGGGCCCGGGGCGACGGTGGAGCAGATCAACGCCAAGATTCGCGACATCGGCAATCCGCCTGGCAAAGAGGTCTTTACCTTTGCCGAGGGTAAGGCGCTGCTCGCGCAAAAACAGAAGGTCGACTACCAAGGTGCCTCGAGCAAGCTCGATTTCGACAAATACGGCGACGTGACACCGGATTTCGGCGTCTATGTCTACGAAAAAGGCGAACTCGTGCGCAAGGATGTCGTGTCGATTCCGCCAGGAGCCTGACGCAGCGTTGGTCTCTTTCCTCAACCTGCTCATCAACGGGCTGATCGAAGGCCTGGTCATCGCATTGCCGGCGCTCGCGATGACGCTCGTCATGGGCGTCAATCGCTTTCCCAATGCGGCAACGGGCGATTTCATGACCGCCGGCGCATACGTTGCCGTGGCCGCACAAACGGCCGGTCTCACGTCGCTCACGCTCGCGTCCGTTGTCGGTGCGCTGGCAGCCGCAGTAGTCGCTGCGCTTTCGTACCAGCTCATTTTTCGCAAGCTCGCGCGCCAGCCCATGATCGCCTCGTTGCTCGCGTCGATCGGGCTCGGCTTTTTCGTGCGCAGCGTCATCTCGTTTTTCGCGGGGCACGACCAGCGCACCTTCAATTTGCCCATCGTACGGGCCTGGAACTTCGACGGTGTTCGCGTACTTCCATCGGATCTGAGCATCGCCGCCGCGGCGCTCGGCTGCCTGTTGCTGGTGTTTCTGCTCCTCTATCGCACGAGTTTCGGACGCCAGCTGCGCGCGGTTTCGGATAATGCCGACCTGGCGCGCGCCAGCGGGATCCGCGCGCGCGGGCTGATGATCGGGCTCTGGTTGCTGGTGGGCGCGCTTTGCGCCATCGGTGGCGTCCTGCTGGGCATGAAGACGGTTGTCCAGCCGGACCTGGGGTGGGATCACCTCATCCCGGCTTTTGCGGCCATGGTGCTCGGCGGCATTGGCAGTCCGGTCGGCGCCGTGGTCGGTGCGCTTCTGATGACGGTGGCGCAGGAGCTCTCGGTCCCCCTGCTCGGCGCATCCTACAAGCTGGTGTTGTCGTTCGGCGTTCTGGCCCTCGTCCTGCTGGTGCGCCCGGGGGGCCTCTTTGGCCGGGTCGAGCTGGTGCGATAAGCCATGATCGCCTATCTCACGGCCATCGGCATCGTCGCGCTCATCTACGCGCTGCTTGCGCTCGGGCTTAACCTGCAGTTCGGGCTGACGCGGCTGGTGAACTTCGGCGTGGTCGCCTTCTTTGCCATCGGCGCCTATACCTCTGCGCTGCTGGCGCTCAAGGGTGTGCCGCTTCTCGTCACGTTCAGCGCGGCGACGCTACTTGCCGGGCTCTCGGCCCTGCCGATCGGGCTGCTGTCGCTCAGGCTGCGCGACGACTACCTTGCCATCGTCACGCTGGGGTTTTCCGAGTCGCTGCGCATTACGATCCAGCAGGAAGAGTGGCTCACCAAGGGCGTGCAGGGCGTGCCGGGGATTCCGAAACTCTTCGGGTCGCTCGGCCCGGGCGTCTCCGATTCCGCGCAGCTCCTGCTGCTCATGGCGATCACGGCGCTGGTCGCCTGGGGCACCGTACGGCTCACGCGCAGCCCGCTGGGCCGGTTATTGCGCGCGATCGGCGACGACGAACCCGCACTCATGGCGCTGGGCAAGGACCCGACCTGGTTCAAGGTGCAGATTTTCATGCTGGGCGCCGCGCTGGCAGGCCTGTCAGGCGCGTTTTATGCGCACTTCATCACCTATATCAGCCCGGAGCAGTTCGTTCCGCTCGTCACGTTCTACGTCTGGATGGGGCTGATCATGGGCGGCGCCGGAAGCGTGCGCGGCGCGCTCGGCGGCGCGGTGCTGCTGATGGTCTTTCTCGAGGGATCTCGCTTCATCAAGGACTGGATCCCGGGCGTCTCGGAAGTCCAGATGGCCAGCGTGCGGCTGGCCGCGGTGGGCCTGGCCCTGATCCTGGTCACGCTCTACAAGCCCAACGGCATGTTCGGCCGGAGCGCGTCATGATCCTGGAGGCCAGCCATGTCAGTTGTCGCTACGGCGGGTTCATCGCCGTCGATGACGTATCGCTCGCCCTCGGGGATGCGGAGATTCTCGGAATCGCGGGAACCAACGGCGCGGGCAAGAGTACGCTCTTTGCCGCGATCGCCGGCCAGCAGACACCCAGCGCGGGGCGCATCGTCTTCGCCGGGGACGACGTCACACAGCTTGCGCCCTACCAGCGAGCGCGGCGCGGGTTGGTGCGAACCTTCCAGGTTCCCCGGGAGTTCAAGTCGCTGACCGTGCACGAGAACCTCATGGCCGCAGGCCCGAACCCGGAGGGCGAACAACTCTTCTCGGCGCTCGTCGGCACACCCGCCCGGCGACGGCGCGAGCGTGCGTTATCCGAGCAGGCTGACGGGATCCTCGAGTTTCTCAACCTGGCGCGTGTGCGTGACATCGAAGCGCGCAACCTGTCGGGTGGCCAGAAAAAACTCGTCGAGCTCGGGCGCGTTCTCATGCGGGATCCGCGATGCATCCTGCTCGATGAGCCATTCGCCGGCGTCAACCCGGTGCTCATCGACGAAATTTGCTCGCACGTCCTGACGCTGAATGCGCGCGGCATCGCGTTCATCGTGATCGAGCATCATCTTCAAGCGCTCAAGACGCTCGCCATGCGGCTCATTGTCATGGATCGGGGCATCCTGCTTGCGCAAGGCGACCCGCAAGAAGTGCTCGACGACCCGCGTGTGCAGGAAGCCTACATGGGGGGCGTCGCGTGAGTCTTCTGGAAATTCGCGGCCTGGGCGGCGGCTACGGCGAAGTCGATATCATCCGCGACATCGACCTTGACGTTCCGGCGGGCGCTATCGTGACCATCGCCGGAACAAACGGAGCCGGGAAGTCGACAGTGGTCAAAGCGCTGCTCGGCTTGCTTCCACGGGTGCGCGGGTCTGTCAGGCTCGATGGCCGCGACATGACGTCGCTTGCCGCAGAAGACAGGTTCTATGCGGGCCTGGCCTATGTGCCCCAGGTCGCCAACGTGTTCGCGTCGCTGAGCGTGCGCGAAAACCTCCAGGTCGTACGGGGCGTGAAGAACCTGGACGACCGGATGGATTCGGTGCTCGAGACGTTCCCGGCATTGCGCGAACGCCTTACGCAGCGCGCGGGCAATCTATCCGGCGGCGAGCGCCAGCAGCTGGCGTTCGCCAGGGCGCTGATGCCTTCGCCTCGTCTGGTCGTGCTCGATGAGCCGACCGCGGCGCTGGCCCCTGCGCTGGTCGAGCGGGTTTTCGATCTGGTGGCAAAGCTTCCGGAGCGTAACGTCGCCGTCCTGATGGTGGAGCAGCGTGCGCGCCAGGCACTTCAGATCAGTCAGCATGGCTACATTCTGGATCAGGGGCGCTGTGTACTTTCGGGGCCCGCTGCGGAGCTGCTGGGCGATGAGCGGATGACTCGGCTGTACCTTGGGGCGCATTGACTTGGCGCTGGGGCGCTTTGTCGGACGTCTTGTCTTGGGATTTGCGGTGAGGCTTTGCGGTGAGGCTTTGCGGTGAGGCTTTGCGGTGAGGCTTTGCGGTGAGGCTTTGCGGGTCGGGTGCGGCCTGCCCCCGCCAGG
>CAITPF010000100.1 GCA_903894155.1 uncultured beta proteobacterium
AGTGAGCATGCCGTAATAGCGGATTATGTACGACCACCCACTGAGCTCTCGTCCAAAATCCTGACGAAAGTAGTGAAAGAAATCCGGCCAGACGGAGTCTGTGTTTTTACGCGGTTTGATCGGCATGTCTAACTTCCTTATATGAACTACATCGAGTTCGCGGGGGGCTTAACCCCGGGTCGGCAACTAGTCCGCCTATTGCTCTCGTCAGTTGATGGTGCTCAATACAGGATACCCGCCTCAAGCATGACGCGCGCCTGGCTGGTGCTGGTGCCGTTTGGGCCGAAGGCGGCACCTGGCGTCACGTTGATCGTCTGGAGGTAGGAGGCTTCGGCACGCACGAAGAATGGCCCGTCCTGGTAGGTGGGCGTGATCGTTGCCGACCACGCTGAACTACCCGCGCCATACAGGAGGTTGGCGTCGTTTGAATGGGAGTTTCCGCCAGAAGTGATGTACTCCAGGCGAAAGGGAATGCTGAAGTGTTGTCGTGGCGGACTGCGGTCTGGCGCGAGCGGGGTGATGTGGTATGTCGCGACTAGTGCCACGCCGAACGTATCCGAGGCGCCGTTGATGCCGATCGCAGGGTTGGATGCGACGTAGGTGTACTGCGCGTAGGGTGCGAGTGTCCACTGCACGCCAGAGTACGTATAGATCAGGTTATAGATCTGTGAATTGTTCTGAAGCAGCGGGGTCGTCGGGGTGTCGGTCGCGTTGCCGGAAACCGATCCGGTCCATCCAGCCGTGAAGGTGTTTGACGGGTCGGGCTGGTAGGACAGTGAGGCTCCCAGCCAGTTGTAGACGTTGCTGTAGGACCCGTCCGTCACCGCCAGAGAAGCCGAGAACGGGCCATCAGTATGGTTGAGTTGAACGCCACGGCTGACCGAACTCGTCTGGTTCCACAACAGACCGCGCTGGATATTGATGTTCTGGTAGGTGAGGGTGGCCTCATAGCCACCCATTGAAGGGAGTTTTCCAATCATGAGCGACCACTGGTCGTTTGGCACGAGAGATACCCACGCATGCGGCACGTAGCCAAAACTGCTGGTGGTCTGGTCCACCGAGCGTTGGTAGGCTACCCCCAGCGAAGGCAGGGAATAGAGGCCCGCCTGCACGAAGAACTGGGCGAACCCAGTCGTCTTTTGGATCATGATTTGTGCGTTCGTGAAGCCGGCAGTGTTCGCGTCGTTGCCTGAAGTGGGATAGGTCTGGTGGAACGCGGTGCCGCTTGCTGCACCGAACACCTGCCACTGGCCGAGCGCACCGAGGTCTAGCGGCGCAACGGACCCGCTGAAGGCGAGCGACTCTGCCATCGCGAATGCGATCTGTTTGTCCGCCGGATCTTCTTCGGAGTGCGCGGAGGTCGAAAGCGCGAGCAGCAGCGCGAGTAGAAGCTCAGAACGGCGGAAAATTGTGCCCATTGCGACATAGTAATCGCCAAAATGGCTTTGTTCACCAACTTGGCATAAGATGGGCGGAAATCAGAATTGGCTTGATTAAAATAAATAACTCTGCGGTGGGGGCATGAATGTCAAATCAAATGATGTCGAAACTTGACGCGCTGACAAAGGCATTTGAATGCATTAAAAGCGGCGCGATCGCCATTATTTCAATCTTTACCCTGCTGCTTGTCGGTGCACTATTCATTACCGCGTTTAGTTGGAATAACATTTTATTGGAACCGATTATAGTACCCAGAAGTCTGGAGTTGGCAGGATATACCCCTGAAGTAGTAACCAAGCGGGTTCTAGATGAGATTGCGTCTATCAACGGCACGAGCACTAAACATAACAAACAATTTAATACTCGACAACCGGGCGATGAGTTGATGAAGCTGGATTCAATGCCAGTTGCGGGCGCTTTGGATGTCAAGTCAATAAAAACATTTATTCAAGATATTTTGGGAATTAAGCACGAAAAAATGACTGGCGAGATTACTGCGATCACTGAAAATGGCAAGACGATATATGGCGCGAAGATTCGCCAAATGCCAGAAGACAGGATACTTGTTGATCTGAATGTGCAAATGCCCATAAAGGACTTGATTCAATTGATCGCATTAAATATCGTTGAATCAAAAGATCCAGCGGTCGCAGCCACTTATCTCAGGATTCACAATCAGGAACAGCAAGCGCTGAAAATGATCGACAAAGTTCTGCAAGATAACGACACCTCCGATGATGCCTATGCATTGTCTGGAAGAGCCCATATCTACATGCGACAACATAAACTAAAATTAGCGCAAGAGGATCTCACTGCCGCCCTCAAGCTTGACCCTAAATTTTCAACGGCTATGGCTTTGCAAGCTCAGTTGTATCTTAATCAGAAAAAATTCGATGGTGCTTTGGAAGTGTCAAAAAAGGAAGTTGAATTTTATCCGGATCGTTGGCAATCCCACATCAACTTAGGAGACAGTTATGCGGGGCTCGGCAATAAGAATTCGTCGGAATCAAGCTACTTAAAAGCGATTTCATTGCATCCATCATCGCCAATTATTTATGTAAAAATTGCAGCGTATTTTAATGATCTTGGAATGACGGACCAGGCAGAGAGTGTTTTACAGCAAGGTGCCAAATTTTTTCCAAACGATTCTGCGACCTTCGTTATGTATGCTGATGTCTTAGGCAAGGAGGATAAGCTAGAAGAGGCAAACGAAGCCTTGCTAAAAGCTTACGAACTAAATCATGAGTTAGCAATATTCCTATCACTTGGAACAAAAGATGAAGTGCTTAGTAAACAAGTGATATCCGAGAGAAGCGCTGAATTCAAAAAAAATCATGAAAAGTTATTTACAACCTCACTGGAAGACGCGCTTGATAACGATTTTGATTCGGATCCACATTGATGCGTTGTGGACTGACGTCACACGCACCAGCGCTTACCCTTGTCTTAGACTTCCATCCCTGAATCAGTCGATTTCCATGACCGCCCTTAGGCGATAAGCCAATTGTCCAGTATCGATTTCCCAGGCAAACCGCTCACGACAAAATTTCTGCTTCGGTTTCGTTGTAAAAAAGTAACCTTCCGGAGACCCGAATTCCAGAAATCTTCAGCGCAGAGAGCCGGTCTGGTGAAACTGGACAGGCTCTGATTTCCTAAAGAAATTACCCGTAAATCCTGCGACGGGAGTGGGCGGCCACCCCGTCTTTTAAGGCCTCACGTACCGGTATTGCGATTAATTCAATGCTTTTTCTAATCGCGAAGCGCTCCAGGTCACTGGGCGCAGGCTTGCCGATCAATGGATAAACCCAGTCTGGCAAATTGAGAAAGCCGGCACGACTCATGAGCTTGATCATGGGTCTGGCGATCAGGTTGCCGGGAAAGTTTTCGAGCAATTGGACGATGCTTCTGGCACGCTCACCAAAATACAGCTCGGGAATGTAGTCTTCAATCGCCTTTTCAGTGCCGGCATAAGTGCCGGGTAAGTCGACTGCTCCCATCCGTTCGCCCAGGAATTTCATTTCAAAAAAATATTGATCTTTTTCCTGAGGGCTGATGCGCTCTTTCCGATATTCTTCAAAAGAGCGCATGAAGCTGCGGGTCTCGGTGAGGTGAACCCATGCCAGCAAATGCGGGTCTTTGGCCGAATATGGCTTTCCAAACTCATCAAAGCCGGTAATTTTGGTATGGATTTGATTAACGCGTTCAATCGACCTGTTAGCCATTTCCATGGGGCCATACGTGGTGGCCGCAATAAAAAATGCTGTCCTGCCCAGGCGGCCTTGCAGATCTTCCCTGAAGGTGGAGTGGTCCCAAACCCCGGCGAGGGCCTGAGGATGAAGTGCCTGCAAAATGAGTGAGCTAACGCCGCCGATCATCATGGAGATGAAGTCGGCATGCACTTTCCAGGCGATTGACTCTGGTCCGAACAGACCTCGGTCGCCTTGCGGCGTCAGGAACGCGACGGGAGGGCCACTGCCACCCACCATGCCGCGAATGGTCTTGCGAAGCAGTTCGTGAATCATGGCCGCGAAAGTGCGCTGGGAATTGCCAAGGATAATCGTCCTTCAACGAGCAACTTCAGTTTGGGTGGCATGGTCGGGTCTATTGATCCACTCCCTCAGGGGTGTCGCTCCAGAAAGCTGCGTAGGTCGGCGACACAGCGGTTCGCAAGGTATTCGCAAATACTGTGGCGCTCACCGTCGTACACCAGAATTTCACCTCGGGGCAACCTGTCGCGCATGGGTTTATAGACATCGGCCGGGCCGATGCGCCCTGCGCCCGGAACGACGACGAGCGTTGGGCACTTAATCCGGTGCACCTGGTCTCCCCACTCTTGCGTCGCCATGTATTCAATGAAACGCCCGATAAATGGAATGTCATTGTTGCCGAGCGCATCCAGAAATTCCTCGGCCTGAGGGGTATTTTGAAGCCCGGGAGGAAACCGATCGTCGATGGTGTCTGCCAGGAACTGCCTAAGCCCCTTTTCCTGCACCATGGGCAGCCAGGAGAGCGCCTGGCTGTTCTTCAGGCCGGGGGCAGATCCAAAAAGAGCGAGCGTTTTGATGCGCGAGGGGTGTTGCATCGCCAGATGCTGCCCGACATAACCCCCTGCCGAGTTTCCAACAAAATGAACAGCCTCAATGCCGAGGTGATCCATCAACGCCAGGGCGTCATCCACCAGCACGGACATATTCAGTGCCTGGTCAGCGCAGGGCACCTCTGTTTGGCCATGGCCACGCATGTCCATTCTGACGACACGATAGTCTCGACACAAGGCCGGAACCCAGGGGCGAAAACGTTCTGCGTTGGCCATCGCGCCATGCAGCATCAGAATCGTCGGGGCGTTCTTCCACACGTCAGTAAAGTCATCGACAAAGAAATTGAACTTCAGTCCCTGATGTTGGAAAGAGTGTTTCACAAAATATCCTTAGTCAACGTGAATGCCCGCACTTTTAATCACAACCTCCCAGTTGCTGATCATTTCTTTCATCTGTACCTCGTGTTCCCTGGAGGAATTGCCGATTAAATTCAGGCCTAGCTCACTCGCGCGCTGGGTGACTTCTGGATCCCGTAGCGCAGTGACAAACATTTTGTTGAGCGTGGCGACAATGTCATCCGGAGTTTTTGCGGGGGCATAGATGCCCCAGTATGAGTCCGCTTCGACCCCGTTGACGCCACGAGAAATGAAGGTGGGTACGGTCGGCACGAGCCGGCTGACCGTATCGCCCGTAATGGCGAGCGCTTTGAGGCGGCCGGTTTGTAAATATTGGACCGCTGTCGTGGTGCCGCCAAAATAAAACTGAACTTGTCCGCCCAGCAAAGCATTCATGGCTGGCGATACACCCTGAAAGGGAATGTGCTCAGCCTTCACGCCCGCTGCGCGTATGAACATTTCTCCTGCAATGTGCGTCGAGGTTCCGTAGCCACCCGAACCGAAGTTGTATTTTCCGGGATTCTGCTTCAGCAGCGTGACAAATTCCTCAAGGGTATTGGCGGGAACAGAAGGATGCACCAGGAGCAATAGCGGCGCCCGCGCCAGCATGGTGACGCCGCGCAAATCCTTGAGCGTGTCGTAGGGAAGCTTGGTCATCAGGCCGGGATTCACCAGAATGGCAAGGTCGGTGCCCAGGATGGTGTAGCCGTCGGGCGCTGCCTGCGCAACCGCATTGGTCCCGATGACAGAGGCGCCACCCGGCCGGTTTTCAATCACGACTTGTTGTCTGGCAAGATCGCTCACAGGCTTTTGCAGCAGCCGTAGGAGAATGTCCGTTGTGCCGCCTGCTGTATACGGCACGACAAGCCGAATGTGACGATCAGGGAACGTCTGTGCCTGCAAGGATCCAGCCATCAGGATTGACAGACACAGAGAGATGAAAACTTTTGAGAATTTCACGTTTGGTCCCAAAGGTGAGTACACGGCTGATGCTGATGAGTCTAGCATTCGGCTCACTTGATCTGACGCCGCGCGAAATCTCAGCGGCGGTAGTAAAGTGAACCGGGTAATGCCTCGCTCTCCGTGGGGCAAGCCGAATTCAGCGGGCAGCCTGAAATGCGTATTGAAAAAGCGAACAGGCGAGGCGGTGTCGCCTCCGGTAGCGTTGACTTGACTGGCAGGATTTTGTTTGCCCTGCGCGACGCATCATGGAAACGATGACGAACGCCTGCATTCAGCTCAATGCCCAAGCCCGTAGCAAGGACGAAGCGATTCGCCTGGCAGGGCAGTTGCTGGTGGACGCGGGCTATGTCGCTCCCAACTATATTGACAGCATGCTCCGGCGCGAAGAGGTCTCCAATACCTTTCTCGGCGCAGGGGTTGCGATTCCGCACGGGATGGCGCAAGACCGCCACCTGATCATGCACACGGGTGTTGCCGTGGTGCAGTTCCGTGAAGGTGTGGCTTGGCAGTCGGGTGAGCGGGCGCATCTGGTCGTGGCCATCGCCGCCAAGTCAGAAGAACACATCGTTTTGTTACGCAGACTGACGCGCCTGATGCAAAACGCCCAGAGCATCGAGAGCCTGGTGACGACCGATGATGAGCAACTGCTTGCCAGCATCCTGACCGAGTCGCCCATCCCGCAGGCCGTTTCTGTCCCCGAGGCGCTGGCGTGGTCGAGCGATGCCCAATCGGACTGGACGCTGGATTATCCCAATGGCCTGCATGCCCGCCCGGCAACACGCTGGGTTGATACCGCCAAACGTTTTGCCAGCGACATCCGTGTCTACAAAGGCCATGCGTTCGCCGATGCCAAGGTGCTCACCAGCTTGTTGACGCTTGGCGTCACGCCCGGCGTTCGCTTGCGCATTGCAGCACGTGGCCCCGATGCTCAGCGCGCGGTTGATGCCCTGCTTGCAATCATCCACTCTCTGTCCGCCGAAGAAAAGGCAGAGGTCGAACGCGCCCATCGCAACGCACTGGCCGCGCGGCGCAGCGCGCCCGACTGGCTCCCGCTCGACAACCCCCGGGCCGTTTACGGCATCGGTGCAAGTCCGGGCCTGGCCATCGGCAAGCTGGTCCGGCATGGCAGCCGCCAATTTGAAGTGCCGGATACCCCGGGTGATGTGGTTGCGGATGGTGAAGCGCTGGAAGCCGCGCTGCTGAGTGTCAGCGGCGAACTCGAACTCCTTGAGCGCCAGACCCGCGAACGACTGGGTGCTTCGGAGGCGGCGATCTTTGCCTCACAGCGCGAACTTGTCGCAGACCCCGATCTGCTGCGAGAGGCATTTGTGAGCATTCTGCACGGCCATGGACCGGCGCGGGCCTGGAGTTTCGCCTACCAGGCGCGGGTTCAAAAGCTTCAGGTCGTTGCGGACCCACTGCTTGCCGCCCGTGCGCTGGATATGCGCGACGTCGGTGAGCGTGTTCTGGCCAATCTGCTGGGGGTTACGCGTCAGAGCCTGGCGCTGGCCGAGCCCAGCATCCTGTTGGCTGACGATCTGACACCTTCTGACACGGTCGTGCTCGATATGCGCTTCGTTGTGGGCCTGGCCCTTAGCTGCGGTGGCCCCACATCCCATACGGCGATTCTTGCCCGCACCCTCGGTGTGCCTGCAGTGGTGGCGGCGGGCAGTGCCTTGCTCGCGGTGCCCGAGGGCCAACTGGCGGTGATCGATGGCGCAGCAGGCGCGGTCTACCTGGAGATGTCAGCAGCCGACCGGGACGCCGCAGCTCTCGCCATTGCGCGTCAGCAGGAATTGCGAAACATCCAGCGCGAAAGCCGCGCCCTGCCGGCGACCACCACAGACGGCCACACCGTTGAAGTTGCCGCCAATGTGGCCAATGCCAGCCAGGCCCGCGCGGCACTGGAAGCCGGCGCGCAAGGCGTGGGCCTGATGCGCACGGAGTTCCTGTTTCTGGAGCGCAACTGTGCCCCCGACGAGGACGAACAGTACCGGGTCTACCGTGACATGGCCGAAATCCTGGGCGGGCGCACGCTGATCATTCGCGCGCTCGACATTGGTGGCGACAAGAAGGTTCCCTATCTGAACCTTCCCGCAGAAGAAAACCCGTATCTGGGTGTGCGTGGCGCGCGGCTCTTGCTCATACGGCAAGACCTGCTCTACACCCAATTGCGCGCGCTGTACCGGGCAGCCGCGCACGGGCCGATCCGCATCATGTTTCCCATGGTGACGCACACCAGCGAGATCGAGGCCCTGCGCGCGCATTGCGACCGGGTCCGCGCTCAGGTCAACGGCCCGCAGCTCAAGATCGGCATCATGGTCGAAGTCCCTGCGGTGGCGCTGATGGCCGAAAAATTTGCGCCGCTGGTGGATTTTTTCTCGGTGGGCACCAATGACCTGACCCAATACACGCTCGCCATCGATCGCCAGCACCCGGAGTTGGCATCCCAGGCAGATAGTTTGCACCCTGCGGTGCTGGACCTGATCGCCCGCACGGTGCGTGCAGCGAAAAAGCATGGCACCTGGGTGGGGGTCTGCGGTGGCCTGGCCGGTGACCCACTGGGCGCGCGCATTCTCACGGGTCTTGGTGTGGATGAGCTATCCATGAGCGCGCAGGATATCGCTGCGGTCAAGGCCGCCCTGCGCGCTGACTCGTTTGGCGCCATGCAGGCATTGGCCGCGCGCGCGCTGGCCGCCGGTAGTGCGCAAGAGGTGCGCGCACTATGAACCCGCTGCACCGTATCCAGCCTCGCGTGGTGTGCGTAGCCTTGAATCCGGCGCTGGACCACACCATCGAGGTGAAGCAGTTGTGCGCCGGTACCGTCAATCGTGCCTTGCGCATGCAGGTCAATGCGGGCGGAAAAGGCATCAACGTGGCGTCGTGCCTGTCGGATTTCGGAATCCGTAGTGGCGTCACCGGCCAGATCGGCCGCGAAAATGCTGACCGGTTCGAAGCGCTTTTCAGCGCTAAAGGCATCGCAAACCGCTGCATTTATCTGGAGGGCCTGACCCGCATCAACACCAAGATTGTGGATCTGGCCAGCGGCCAGACCACCGAGGTCAACATGCCGGGCCCGCAATTGAGTGCGGACGCAATCCGGGCGCTGATCGAGCGCCTGCTTGCATGCCTGGAAGGCATGGTTCGCCCGGGCAGTTGGGTCGTGTTCTCAGGCAGTCTGCCACCGCAGTGGCCCGTCGATACCTACCGTCGCCTGATTGCGCACGTGCAGCAACTGGGCGCACAGACACTGCTCGACGCGAGCGGCGCTGCACTGACCGCCGGGGTAGGGGCCGCGCCCGACATCATCAAACCCAACCGGGAGGAACTCGCTGAAATGCTAGGTCGCCCCTTGGACGATATCCGCAGTGTGATCGCCGCTGCCCGTGAACTGCTGGCGCGGCCCGACGCCCCTGGCACCGTGATCGTGTCGCTCGGGGGCGAAGGGGCTCTGTTTGTTGACCGGCAGGTGGCACTTCTGGCCCACCCCATTCCGACGGCCCTGACCAGTACGGTCGGGGCGGGCGATGCCATGGTGGCCGGCATCGTTGCGGCACAGATTGCCGGCATGCCGCTTGCGGACTGCGCGCGCCTGGCCACGGCGTTTTCAGCCGGCAAACTCAAGCAGGTGGGTCCCCACCTGCCAGCACCAGACACCGTGCGGGCGCTGGCCCTCACGGTGCGGATCAGTTCACTCAGTTAATCGGCCACCCCTAACTTCCGCTTGTCTTGTCAAGCCACGGGAATTGCACCATGTCGAATCTAGTTGCGGTGATCGCGTGCCCAACCGGCATTGCCCACACCATCATGGCCGAGGAGGCCCTGCGGCAGGCAGCGGATCGCACTGGCCACCAGCTGCGAGTGGAAACACAAAGTGCAGCCGGCACCCGTAATACCCTCGATGCACATGACATTGCTGCCGCCGACGCGGTGATTGTTGCCGCCGATGTCAACGTCAACACTGACCGGTTTGCAGGCAAACCTATTCTGTCAGTCGGCACCATTCCCGTCATCCGGGACGCCGAAGGCCTGATTCGCCAGGCCCTGGGCCAGGCTGGCGCCAGTGCACCGCCCGATGCCGCTACTGCGCCGGCACGTGACCAGGGCATGCCACAAATCGTGGCCGTCACCTCCTGCCCCACCGGCATCGCTCATACCTTTATGGCGGCTGAAGGTCTGGAAGCCGGCGCGAAGGCGAACCAGTTCACGATCAAGGTCGAGACCCAGGGTTCGGTTGGTGCACAGAACACACTCACCAGTGCCGAGATCACGGGCGCCGAAATTGTGTTGATCGCCGCCGACACCCATGTCGACCTGAGCCGCTTTATGGGCAAGCGCATCTACCAGACCACCACCAACGCCGCCATCAAGGATGGTCATCAGGTGGTGCGCATCGCCATGGAACAGGCAAGCAAAGCCAACACAGCCAGCATCAGGGCAGACGGGTCCCGCGCCGATGACGTCAGCGCGCTCAAGGCCCGCCAAAGTGAAAGTCGCACGGGTGCCTACAAGCACCTGATGACGGGCGTTTCCAACATGATCCCTTTTGTGGTGGCCGGGGGCCTGTTGATTGCCCTGAGCATTGCGCTGGGCGGTATTTACGTTGGTGAGGCCGCCAACAAAGGGACGCTTGCCTGGACCCTGTTCGAGATTGGTGCCAGGGGCGGTTTTGCCCTGATGGTGCCTGTCCTGGCCGGGTTTATTGCTCACTCGATTGCCGATCGTCCTGGCCTGGCACCGGGCATGATCGGCGGGATGATTGCCGCTTCGGTCGGTGCCGGCTTCCTTGGCGGCATCGTTGCCGGGTTCATGGCCGGTTATGTCGTCAGGTTTCTCAACGACAGGATCCAGCTCGGACGCAATCTGGACGGCCTGAAGCCGGTACTGATTTTGCCGCTCCTGGGCACCGCTATCGTTGGCCTGCTGATGTACTACGTGGTCGGTGGCCCCGTCTCCGCCACGCTGGCCGCGATCACAGCCTGGCTCAAGGGCCTGCAAGGCTCAAATGCAATTTTTCTGGGCCTGTTGCTGGGCTCGATGATGGCCTTTGACCTGGGGGGGCCGGTCAACAAGGCGGCCTACGTTTTTGCCACTGGCCTGATCGCAAGCGAGGTCTATGCGCCCATGGCGGCCGTCATGGCAGCAGGCATGACGCCACCCCTGGCCCTGGCCCTGGCCACGGTGCTGTTCAAGAGCCGCTTTTCCCCGGACGAACGCGAGGCCGGCAAGGCCACGGCCTTGCTGGGAATTTCCTTTATCACCGAGGGTGCCATCCCGTTTGCCGCCAAAGATCCCCTGCGCGTGATTCCCGCGCTGATGCTGGGTTCGGCTGTGGCCGGGGCGCTGTCGCTGGCTTTCGGTTGCGAACTGCGCGTGCCCCACGGAGGTGTCTTCGTGCTGCCCATCCCTAACGCGGTCACCGGTCTGGGCGGTTACCTGGTGGCCATCGTGGCAGGCACGGTGGTCAGCGCTTTGGTCCTGGCCATCTTCAAGCGCCCCTTGAACCACCGGGATGAGGGGGAAGACCTCGGCGTCGCAACCAGGATAAATTGAATTCCTTTCGTTTTCCGATTTATTGTTTTCCGAAGAGAACGATGTGACGAACAAACAGACAATGAACAGAAAGAAGAACCTTGTTTTTCGGTGTGTCGCCGCAGTGGTTATTATTTCACTCGGACTCTGCCTGCCGGCAACGGCGGACGACCGAAGCAATCAATCGCCTGGGATAAAGGCCGGCAGCCCAGCGCTACCCGCCGCGCAGCGTTTCGGCTCGCCCGCCGCTGTTCAAGGGACTGTGGCCGAGTCCACTCCTGAATCCCGCGTGATCGGTGAGCTGAAAGCCCGAAAAGAGCGGCTGCTCCGCGACAATGCACCAACAATCCGTACGCTCAGGGACGGCACGAGAATTCAGCGGGTCCCGGCCGATCCCGATGCCTACAACACGTACTACCTTGATGCGGAAAACCGCGGATGCCGGTCGTGTCATGATGACCTGCGGGAAACACTCAAGATGACGCCGTCTGTCCATCTGGAGTTAGGTCCCATGTTCGGGATAGACCTTACGGTTGGTCATTGCCTTGGATGCCATACCTATTCGCCGGGACATCTCAAGGAGCCCTATGCGTTCGGCAGGCTGATGCATGGTCTGCACCGGAAAAGCAAGGGGTTTCAGGGGGATTGCGCTTCGTGCCATGAATCGACTGCAAAAGACGGTAAGTTCGCGCTGTGGGACGACGTCAAGTACGCTGCATATCGCGGCATTGTCGATGTGCCCAACGTAAAGGGCGACTTCAGTTTCAGCCAGGACGTCATTACAACGGATGCCGAACTCTATTCGCTGAACTGGCTCTACGACGAAATGGACTACGTGCGCTATGCGTCCGTCAATGGCGGAGAGGAACTCCCGGAAGCGACGTTCAACGATTGGACCTTAAGCATTTCAGGGGACGTCGAAAAGCCCTACCGCATAAGGCTATTGGATCTCCTCGCAGAAGGGGCTTCGGTCACGACCATCATGAAGATGCACTGCACGATGAACCCTCCCGGGGGAGGACTCATCGAGAATGCCGTCATTCGTGGAATTCCCCTCTCATACGTCCTCAACAAGGCGGGTGGCGTGGCACCCGGCGCAACGGCCCTATTTCCCTCCGACAGCGGTGGATACAGTTATCCGACCACCATCGAATACCTGAGCGGTCATGCCGCGTATCTGGTGTACGAGATCAACGGCCACCGCCTCTCCACCGTGCACGGTTATCCCCTTCAGCTTTGGGTCGATGGAATGGGGGCCCAGGCCTTCGTCAAGCAGCTATCGGAAATAAGGGTATCCAGTGAACCTGTTGAACGAATGCAGCTCTACCGCGGATGGAAAAAGGAAAACGGAGAATGGTTCAACAAGCCCAACCTTGCGATTTTTCGCACCAAGGACGGTCAACTCGTTCCTGCAGGCAAGCCGTTTCGCTTCGAGGGATATGCGGACGGTTTCGATCAAGCCATCAGCGCGATCGAGGTCTCCATGGACAGAGGCAAGACCTGGTCAAGATTAAACACCCCGGATACCAAAACCGATAAATGGCTTTACTGGTATTTCACCTTTGTTCCGCCTCGACCCGGTGCGTATGTGATCTCCCTTCGGGCAATCACCGAAAAAGGGCTGGTGTCCGACCGGCCTTTTACGCTGCTGGTCAATGCCGTTTCCGCCGCTTCCGAGTAATGCGCCAGATTCCTCGACGATTGAAAAAATCCTGGTTGCTGTGCCTTTCACTTGATGCCGGCATTGAGCCAATCTGCGATCACCTGTGCAACGACCAGGTTATTTAGTTCGGACGGCATGACGTGTCCGTTACCCGGGATGCCCTTATCGGCCAGGTGAATGTGCTCGTTGGTGACGCCTGCCTGGGTCAGGTATTTCGAGGTGCAGTGGTCGTAGGGCGCATGGTAGGACGCGGGCGAAGTAATAATCGTGATCGGGATACCCGCAAGATTGGGCAGCGTGTGGGGCGTGCCCGTTTGCAGTGTGCAACGCTCCAGATCCTTGCCGTCGGCAACTTTCTGAGTTTCAACGGTGAGTTCCTGTGGGCTTGAAATCGGGGGCGAGTATGTCAGCGCAATATCCGTGGGTCCCCAGGGGCGCGCGGGTTCGACCGATCGCGTGGAATTCATGAACGGTGGGCCAGAAGGCTCGACGGCAACGATGCCTTTGACAAGCTTGGGGCGCGCATCCGCCAGGATCCAGCCAAACGGGCCTGCTTGTGAATGGGTCAATAAAATTGCCGGGCCAATCTTGTCCAAGAGTGCCGATCCCGCGTTTTGAATCAGCTTTTGGGTTTCTTCGTTGCTTTCGAGATAGGCCACCGAGCGTGCGTAGCCAGCATCGAAAACGGCGTTGCCCATGGTGCCGCGATCAGGCCCGGTGCCCGGGAATTGTGTCGACAGCTTCGCCTGAGGCCAATTGCCCTGCGTGCTGGTCGCGGTGGTATTGCGCTGCGCCGCGGGCGCCGTCGTGACGATTTGTTTGCCCTGAAACTGGGCGTTGTAGCCTGACCGGCCACGGGCAGGCTGATCCACCATGTAAACGATATAGCCCTGATCGACAAAGTAGTGCGCCCAGCCAGGACGTCCGTCAGGCGTTTGCATCCAGGTGGTCGCCGTGGAACTTGCGCCATGAAACAACACCAGGGGGTAGGGGTGCAAGACTTTTGCGGGTGCCCATACCTCGACATACATCTGGCCAATCATGACTTCTTTGCCAGGCGCGCCCACGTAGTGACCGCCTACATAGAAGTAGCCCTGCTTCGCCACGTGACTGTCGACGACCTTGACGCTCTCCGGGATGGACGCCACCGTTTGTGCCTGACTCGCGGTGGCGGCCAGCAGGATCGATGCGGTACAGGCGGAAAGGATTCGCCACTTATTTGACGAGCGTCGGCGGGAAAAACTTGAGGCCGTGTTGCGCGCGAATGCAAACATGTCAGTCTCCGTTGGTGGACGGTACCTGGGTACCGCCTTATTATTAGCAGTCAGTATTGTCGTCGAAGCGTCCTCTTTATACCGCGCGGACCCGCACCTTGTGCAAAGGCAACGCCATGAACGCCAGATTCAGAAAATTTTCCTGCCTCGTCGCCAGCGTGCTGGTCACGTTCAGCCCGATTTCATGGTCACAGGCTTTCCCGGATCATCCGATCAGGGTGATCGTGCCCTATGCTCCAGGCGGCGGGACCGACATCATCCTGCGGCTGCTCGCGCCAAAGGCTGGGCAACTGCTTGGCCAATCCATCGTCATCGATAACAAGCCGGGCGGGTCCACCATGCTCGGCACCAACCAGGTGATCCGGTCGGCGCCGGATGGATATACCCTGGTTGCCGCCGATTCGACGATCCTGATCAACCCGGCCGTCAACAAGGATAAACTTCCCTACGACACGCTCAAGGATCTTCAGGGCGTGTCGATGCTGGCGACATCACCGGTCGTATTGCTCCTCAACCCGCAGGTCCCGGCAAAAAACCTGACGGAGCTCATCGCGCTCGCCAAGGCCAAGCCCGGGCAGTTGAACTATGGCTCTGGTGGCATTGGCGCCGGCACGCACCTGACAGGGGAACTGCTCAGGATCCGTGCGAATATCGACATGGTGCATGTCCCTTACAACGGCACCAGCCCCGGGCTGAACGCAGTGATCAGCGGCGACGTCCAGATGATGTTCGGCGGCATCAGTTCGGGCCGGTCCTTTATCGAATCAGGGCGCGTGCGCGGAATCGCCCTGACCGGCAACGAGCGCAACGCCGCCGTTCCGGATGTACCCACATTTTCGGAATATGGCCTGGATATGGTGGATGCGAGCACCTATTGGGGTATCTATGCACCGGTTGGCGTGCCCAAAGCCATTGTCGAGAAGATCAGCCAGGCCTTCGCGCAGGCGATGAAAGATCCCGCAGCGCTGAAGGGCATGACGGATCTGGGGTACATCCCGATCGGCAATACGCCTGCGCAACATACGGACCAATTGCGCGCCATGGTGGGCCAATGGATCGATGTGGTGAAAAAGGCAAACATCAAGGTCGACTGATGATGAAGAAAGAATCTGAAAAGCGCGGTACCGTCGCGGCCAAAGCACAAAAACATGTGATTGTCCTCGGTGCGGGGCGCATGGGGGCCGACATCGCACTGGCGTTTGCCATCGGGGGATGGCGCTGTGACGTGGTTGAACCGGATGCCAGCGTGCGCGAGCGGGCCACCACCTATTGGGCAAAGGAGCTGGCGCGCCTGCGTCGCAAATCCCGCAGTCGGAGCATGAAGCTGCATGCCTCACTTGATGCGATCAACGGGCGAGCCGCTGACCTGGCGATCGAGGCGGTTCCGGAGGATATGCAGGCCAAGCACGAACTCCTGCGGCGGCTCGAGCCGCTTGTTGGCGCAAAGACGATCATTGCTACAAACACATCCAGCCTTCGCATCTCGGATGTGACGAGTGTGTTGGAAAAACCTGCGCGCGGCGCGGGGTTTCATTTCTCTGTTCCTGCGCACGTCATGCTTATCGCCGAAATCACCAAGGGCGAACAAACGTCGGACAGCACGATCAGGAAGCTGACGCAATGGACCAAGGAGCTGGGAAAGGTTCCTCTGCTCATCAACCGGGATGTGCCGGGGATGCTGATCAATCGCATCCAGCACGCGATGTACCGGGAGATCTACAGCCTGATCGATTCGGGCGTGGCCACGCCACATGACATCGATTGCGCCGTTCGGTTTGGGTTTGGCTTCAGGTACAACATCATTGGCCCTGTCATGTCGCGCGACATCCACGGGTTGCCGGTGCATTTGGCGACGGCCAGGCAGCTTCTTCCCACCCTGCATAACGGCCAGGAGCCGGGAAGGGTGTTGGTCGACTTGGTCGACAAGGGCCATCACGGCGTGACGACTGGCCGCGGCTTTTATGAGTGGCCCAAAAAGACGACCGCAAAACGACTTGAGCGATTTGCGACGCTGCTCGACGAGTCTTATAAGCGGATCGAGCGGTTTGGCGAGCCTAGTGATTTTTAGCAATGGCCTGCGCCTGGCGCGGGCCAGCACTGCGGTTGCTAGGTAAGTGACTTTCCGTCCACCAGGCTGACCCTGTTGCGGCCCAATTCTTTGGCCCGATACATGGCCTGGTCCGCTCTGCGGATGACCTCAGAAAAATTCTCATCTTCGTTCTCAAACGCCGTCACCCCGATACTGACGGTAAAGCCAAATTCACGCCCGCGATGTATCACCACGATTTGAGAGACCGCCTCCCGGATGCGCTCAGCCATTTCCGCGGCTCCCGAAAGATTCGTACCGACCAGAAGAACAACAAACTCCTCCCCTCCAAATCTTGCGGGCACATCGATCGTACGAGCCATCTTCTTCAGGACGTTCGCAAAGGAGGCCAAAGCGCAATCCCCCGCTTCGTGTCCGTACTGATCGTTGACCTGCTTGAAGTGATCGATGTCGAGCATCAGCAGGGCAGCGCTTGAACCAAACCTCTTGCCGCGAAGAAACTCGGACTCACCAGCCTCGATAAAGGCCATTCTGTTTAGTAACCCCGTCATGGAATCCGTTCGAGACAATTCCCGAAGTTTCTCCTCCAGGGCGGTTTGAGCCCGGCTATGCTCCTGGCTTTCAGCCAGTGCCACCATGGATCGCTTCCAATGCGATAGAACGCGATGGATGATCGCCATCCCCAACAGAACGATTCCAATCAAGACCGCGCTTAAAAGGATAAGCTGGGTTCTGCTTTGCCTCCATTCCTCCAGCCAATCTTTGTCCGCAAGCGCGAGAGAAACGTAATAGGGCAGCTCGCCCACTTTTTGGACACGTCCGGTACGCTCGACGCCATCCACCGGGGACACGTTGTGAAAATTGGCGGACGGAACTCCCGAAACGATAATGGCTCGGAGTTGATCCGAGATGGTAGAAGTGCCTACCCGGAGTTCCGGGTACCGGGCCGCCAGCAAGAAACTGGTGTGATAGAGCGCCACGGATCCCCCCGGCCCCAGGTTGAGTACGGAAAAGATCTGCTGAAGGTGCCGAATTGGAAGTGCCGAATATATTGCACCGCCAAAGGACCCGTCAGGATTATTGATCCTGCGCGCAACGCCAATCAGCCATTCTTGCGATACGGGACCCTTAACCGGCGGCGTGACAATCAGCTCAGTCTTTGGCGTATCTCTTATTTGAATGAAATCCTCGCGCTGCGACATATCGCCATCGCGATTGACGATATTACTGACGCCGTAGAGCAGTCTTCCGTCAGGACCGAAAATGCGGAAACCTAGCGCATCAGGATGTCGCGAGTCTTCCCGGGCGATGTGATCCAGGATGGATTGATCGTCCCTTTGGCCGGCCTTTTTCTGCCTGGCCAGCTCGTCAAGAATAGAGAGCATTCCAAGATCAATCCTGTGCACGGAGTTATCGATGTTCTGGACGAGAACGCTGGCTAAATTGGTGGTTGCGGTAGAAAGCGCACTCTGGGCGGCTGCTCTGCCCTGGATGATTGCAATGCCGGTCAAAACGACGATGACGATGACAACTAATGCGCTGACCGCCAGCAGGGGAACATAAACGCTGGAACGCACGTTGATCAGATCTGACGGATGACGCGGATTACGTCTATCCGATTGAGCTGTTTTCGTCATTTTCTGCATGCCAGCACGGGTTCCATGAACAGATCTTCAATCTGCAGAACACCTTCTCATCCCAATATTCTCGGGATACGCCTATCGCTGAGATCAACAGGATTTTCGATCACAATTGCTTCAGTGTCGCACTAAAGTGCGGAGAATACACTCACCTTATTTGCGGGAGAAGCATGGCGAAACCGGAACAGGCTGTTGCGGCAGATCTCTAGGCGCTCACTTATCGCCCTATTGTTGACCTCGATCAATTTGCATCGGGTGTGCGCATGCGTGCGCGCTAATCAAGCTTGGCATTGGCCATCCTGACAATCTCGCGCCACTTGACGAGTTCCTGCCGAAGGTATTGCTCAAGGGCCTCGCCTTTCAGCGGCTTGGGCTCAAACCCCCTGGCGATAAGACTTTCCTTGATTGCGGGGTCGTTCAGGACCTTGGCCAGGGTATCGCGAAGTTTTTCCCGCATCTCGCTGGAAATCCCCGCTGGCGCATACATCGCCCACCATGCCGCGAGGTCGAAATCCGGGATCCCCTGCTGATCGACGGGCACGATACCGGGTGCCGCCGCGCTCGGGGCCGAACTCGATACGGCGATGGCGCGAAGGCGACCTGCCTGGATCAGCGAATTGACGGCAGCAGGATGATAGAACATGAAGTCGACGTGCCCGGCGGCAAGATCTGTCAGCGCGCGCGTCGCATCCTTGTACGGCGCGTGGACGACATCGATCCCTGCGCGAATCTTGAGGAATTCACCTGCCAGTTGACCGGTGGTACCGTTGCCTGAGGATGCGAAGGTCAGTTTCCCGGGATTCGCCTTCGCAGCCGCCACGAGATCGCCCACCGTCATGATGCTTGAGCTTGCCGGCACCACCAGCAGGTTGGGCGTGATGCCGATGATGACGAGCGGCACGAATTCGTCGATTTCATAAGGCATTTTTGCAAACAATGCCTGATTGATCGCGTGCGTGGAAATCGTGCCCATCCCTAGCGTGTACCCGTCCGGGGCCGCCTTGGCCACCAGACTCATGCCGATGTTCCCGCTGGCACCGACCCGGTCCTCCACGATCACCGGTACGCCAAGCTCCCGGCTCAGCCCCTGCGCAACGATCCGCGCGACGATATCGCTGGTGGTGCCGGCAGAAAATGGGCAGATGACCGTGATGGGGCGGGTTGGCCAGGTATCCGCCGCAAGGACGCCACCAGAGCCCGACGCCGCGAGCGAAACCGCTGCCATGATCCTGCCCAGGGAACGAACAAACGTGCGAATTGCCTGACACATGTCATCACCACCAAAGGGAAGAAGACGTTCTAGAACGAAACTGCACCCAAACTCGCGCCGCCGCAGACGTGCAATAGTTGGCCGGTGACGAAACCGCTCGACTCCGACAGGAAAAATCCCACCGCGTTCGCCACATCTTCCGGCGTGCCGCCTCTTCCGACACAGGTGCTCTGTATCAGCTTGCTCGCCTGTTCTGGTGTGTTGCTCTTCTTGAAAAGCTCGGTCACGATCGGGCCCGGGGCGATGGCGTTGACGGTGATGCCAAATTCGCCAAGCTCCAAAGCCCACGTGCGCGTCATGCCGGCAAGGGCTGCCTTGGTGCCGCCATAGACACTCCGGCCCTTCTTCCCCAGAATGGCACGCGTTGAAATATTGACGATTCGGCCAAAGTGTTCCGCCTTCATCCCCGGCAGAAAAGCCTGCGACAGGATGATCGCCGCACGCAGGTGCAGGTTGACACCGTAGTCGAATTCGTCATCGGTGATCTTCCCGAGATCGGCCGGCCTGGCAACGCCTGCATTGTTGACCAGGCAATTGATGCGGAACCGCTCAAGCACGCGTGCGGCCATCGACCGCGTCTCTTCCGCCTTGCTGAGATCGACCCCGTAATAGTGGTAATCGCCCGTCGGCGGCTCAGCGGGCGGCACGATGTCCAGGTTGATCACGGTGGCGTTGCGTGCCAATAGCAGGCTGCAGATGGCGGCGCCGATCCCATTGGATCCGCCGGTGACTAGTGCAATGCAATGCGTCATGTTTTGTTCATTTCAAAAATAGGTTGTCCGGGCAATTCGCCGAATGACGCAAAAATTCCTGCCTAATCGGTGCGCCACAAGTCTTGCACGTTTTCAAGCATCTCGATGCCGTCGATCTTTGCAATCAGGATTTCCGCCCGGCTTCGCGACAACGCGCGCGGGCCACCCGTCAGACAGTTCAACGCCTTTTCGCGCAGGGCCGCATCCGGGAGAGGCAGCGCGGGCGTGCCGGGGATCTGGTTCGCAGTGGCTTCAAACGCTTCGCCCGAATGCGTTCGGATCCGTACGCTCGCCGGCACGAATTTTCCCGTTTTCGAAGCATCGACCTCGACGCGTACTCGCCTTGCCAGCGAGAGGACTTCCGCATCGAGCACTGAGGCCGGGTCGATGTCTTCAAGCCGGAAGCCGCCACGCAACAACACACTTGCAACCGAGTATTGAACGCTGAACTGCGCCGCGACCTGCGGACTATCCGAAGGATCAAAGGGGGAGCCCACGAGCGAGGCCATGAACGGCGTAATGACGACTGAGCAGTCACTGACCTGGCTTGCGGTCAGTTTGTGCTTGCGCACCAGGTCGAGCGTTGCAACGATTGCCGCATGGTTGCAGAAGCAGCTCGGGTAGTTCTTCAGGGTGATAGACTCGATCACATATTTTGCGCCGAGGTCCTGCAGGATCACCGAGGCGTCGAGGCCCACGTAGAGTTTGTCAAATCCGCGTTCCCCCTCGAACATCCTGCGGGGAGACGTCACGCCACAACCGGCCAACAAGGCTGCCTCGACACCATCGCGCGCTGCAAACGCCGACTGCAGGCGCTTGGTAAACGATCCTTCGATCAGTGTCTGCTGGGTACCGCTGGCACGGCTCAGGGCGATGCCCATCGCGGTGCGAACACCCTGTTCACCGAGCCCAAGGGCGCGCGCGCAACAAGCGGCCGACGCAAAAACCCCCAGCGCCGAGGTCAGGAACCACCCGGGGTTTGGGCCGGCCCCCATCCCGAGTCGAACCAGCATTTCGGTGGCCGCCACGTAGGTCGCGAGGAACTCCTTGCCATGCATCGGGTTGCGATCGGCGATTGCCAACAGCGCAGGGATCACGATGATGTCGGCGTGGATCGTTGCCGTATCGTGCACGCTGTCAAAATCGAGCGCGGACGCATACATGCCATTGATAAATGCGGCAGACGTGGCTGGCAGAAGCTCGCCCGAAACCCAGACCCGGCTTTCCGGTGTGCCGCCCTGGTCGACCACGAGCCTGTGTACGGGCTCCAGGCCAACCGCGCGCGAGCCTGCCCACGCGACGGCAAGTGCGTCAATGAAGAGGCGCTTGGCGCAGGCAATGGTTTGCGCAGGTATTGCCTCGTAGGGCAGGTGGGCCACCCATTCGGCGAGCCTGTCGTTGAGTACCGGCGGTGTCGATCCGACAGGTGATGGGTTCACGAGGCTGCTATCCATTGACGACGCGTCCCCTTAACTCGGCGAGCGCTTCGGGCCCGATGCGGGATTCCCCGCGCTCGATGCGACGAAAAATATCGACGAGCGCTTCATGCGTCGGCACGGCCAGGTTGACCGCCCGCGCTCGCTCGACGATATCTGCATTCATGAAATCGATCTCGGTCTGGCGATCCGCAGCGAGATCCTGCGCAGTGCCAGACCGCGCGCCTGTCTCAAGCGTGGAATGGATCGCGTCAAATGCCGTGTCGGTCGATTGTTGCGCGCCTTTGTCGCCCTGGGCTGCGCTGACCCAGCTTCCAGCCGCGAGACCGTAAACCGACCCCGGGAGAAAGCCGCAGCGCTGGCCGAGCACAATGGCTTCTGCCGCCAGATGTGTCATCACGCAGCGCGCGGATGGGTCAGCGTGTAAATCACGTAACGGCAGGCCGCTGATGCCTCCCAGAACAGACATCATGCAATTGGTGACCAGTTTGTCCCACCTTTCTCCCCATAAGTTTGTCGTCACCTTTGCCTGGTCCGCAGCCATCAGCAAATCCTTCACCCGCTCGATGCGCGGCGTAATGCGTCCGTGAACCTCCCCGACCGTGAAGGCGGCACCGCTTCTTTCACCTGGTTTGCGCGATCGCTGGATCCGGCCCGGGCCGCGCAGGCCCACGTAAAGCCCGCCACCGATGCAACCGACCGTGCGCTCCCAGCCGACCCGTGCCGCGATGCGTTCCTCGACCAGCCCGTTTTGCAGCGTCACGATGAACCCGCCTGGCGCCAGATAGGGTGCAATTAACGCCGTCGCCCAGTCTGTGTCGTATAGCTTTGTGCAAATGAACGCGATATCGACCGGCGCCTTGCGCAGCGCCTGCGCCTGGCTGACATGCAACGCATCGACGGCAATGGTTGACTGCGATCCACCCTCGGTGATGGTGAGCCCTTGGGTCTTCATGGCGTTCACGTGCTCCGGCCAGGCATCGATCAGCGTGACTTTTGGTCCGGCCTCGGTCATTCTGCCGCCAATCCAGCCACCCACCGCTCCGGCGCCCACGACTG
>CAITPF010000101.1 GCA_903894155.1 uncultured beta proteobacterium
AGATGCATTGCAAAAACGGCTTGGGCGCTTGCCCCACCGGCAGGCTCGACTGCGTGGACTCCGACGCACCCTGCAGCGCTGGCCTGAAGCGCACGGGTGCAACAAAATGCCCCTGGACAGCCTGAATCACCCAAAGCTCCCCGGGTCGACCGATTGAGAGTATGCCTTTGCAGCGCAGTAGCTTGTGGCGAAACGTCCTCGTCATCCATGCGGTCCACGCGGCATAGGCCGGCCAATCGATCATGTCCTCAAACCGGAAGGCGTACCCCCGGATATTCCCGAAAAGCGGCCCATGATTCAAGCCCGCCGTGCGCTGGTGTGGCGTTGAGGGGGAAATTTCGGTGTCTGGCCTGGCTTCGGGTTCTATATAGGTATGCGTTGCGGCGCTGATCGGCACGAATGGGTCCCGGGGATCTTGTCCTTGTTGCCACTCGGTGCGCTGCGCTGTCTGGTTGATCTCGGCCAGGCGTTGGCCAAGGGCGGCGACGGCGTGCGGATCGCCAAGATCCACCTTGCTGACGACGACACGATCGGCCACGGCGACCTGGCGAACCGCCTCGTCGTAGGTGGAAAGCACGTGAAGTCCATTGACCGAATCGACCAGCGTCAAGACCAGGTCAAGCCGAAAATGCTTCGATACGGCGGAATCTGCGATCAGGATGCTCAGAAGCGGCATCGGGTTTGCCAGCCCGCTGGTTTCGATGATGACGCGATCAAATGAGGGGATCGATGCGGCGCTTCGTCGCATGAACACATCGATGAGGGTGTCGCGCAAGGAGCCGTTGATCTGGCAGCACAGGCATCCGGCATCCATCAGGATCACCTGGTCCTGACTACCCTCGATCAGCAGGTGATCCAGGCCGATTTCGCCGAACTCATTGACGATGACCAGCGTATTGGCGAACCCGGGGCTGTGCAGCACCGCGTTGATAAGTGTGGTTTTGCCGCTACCGAGGAACCCGGTGACGAGTGTTGCGGCAATGGGCGGATCAGGCGTGGGAGACACGGCGATTTTGACCTTTACGAAACGAGGACTGCTAAGGGCAAAGGCTACGCATGGCTCCGCTTCCTTCTGATTACGACTTCGAGTCCAACCATGTCAAGCAAATCGAGGAGCTTTTGCGCCTGGACGGTTTTCTTCCCGTTCTCGGCCTCGCTGATGAATCGGTTTCCAGAACCAAAAATGCCGGCCAGGACCACTTGATTGATGTCCTGTTCATTTCTTGCCAGACGAATCAGGCTGCCAATTTCCTTGGTGGAACGGATGACTATCCCACTGTCGATGCTCGGATTCATGGGAACCTCGTTCGTTGTGATTACCGTACGGTAATTTTTGACAATTCAGCAAGCGATGTCAATGAAATATTACCGATCGGTAATAAATTTGGTTAGAAAACAGCATTTAGCTACAATATTACCGAGCGGTAATCATTTTGCGAATTGCACCCGCGCGCGTTGTTCGATGGCGTCTGTAGCCTGCGCCGTCAATTCCACTGCGTCAAATATCGAGCACTGGCTTGAGCAACCCGAACCCCACACGCCAGGATGATCCGTTGCCCGTATCGATGGTTGCTGTTTTCTGGTTGATCCGGGTGATCACGCCAACTTGGGTTTGCGCGTAGCGATCCTCAAAGGAGACCTTGTCGCCGCACTTGAAGTCTTCTTTGCGTGGTCGTGCGGGCGTTGCCGCACGCTCCTGCTGGTGGCGGCTCAGGACGTCTTCGCCCGGCGCCGGCGGCTCAATGGCCGCGTAGGGCAGTTTCCATTCGTACCGCTCGTCAATTCCGTGAATGGTCGCCTGTGATGGACTCATAGCGACGATTTTCCCGGTCACCATCCGCGCGCCCCTGCCATACCAGAACCGGACCGTTTGTCCCAGATGCAGACTGAGCCGGATTTGCGCGATGCGTCGTGGATCTTCAATCATGCGATCCACAAGCGTGGACAGCTGATACAACTCAAGGCTGCTGGCCAGGTTCAGCGCGTCGATGATTTTTGGGTTGTTCATTGGTGACGAAAATCGTAACGCAGAACCGACCAGCCTGAACCGAT
>CAITPF010000102.1 GCA_903894155.1 uncultured beta proteobacterium
GAATCTGCGCTGGCTGATCCTGACGGGCAATTGCCTCGAGTCGCTGCCGGATCAGCTCGGTCAGTGCGACGCATTGCAAAAGCTCATGCTGGCGGGCAACCGTCTGAGCGCGCTGCCGGCCTCGATGCAGGCGTGCGGGCGGCTCGAGCTGCTGCGCTTGTCCGCGAACCGGTTCGAAGCCCTGCCCGCGTGGCTGTTGCGACTGCCGCGGCTCTCGTGGCTGGGCTTTTCCGGAAACCCGTGCAGCGATGCGCGCGAGCGGTGCGCGCAGGCGTCGGTGCACGCGGCCGTTGTTCGCTGGGATGCGCTGGAAATCCGGGAAATGCTCGGCTCCGGTGCATCCGGCGTGATCCATCGCGCGATCTGGCGCGAGGGTGGTGTGACGCGCAACGTGGCCGTCAAGGTGTTCAAGGGCGCGCTCACCAGCGATGGCCTGCCGCACAGCGAAATGGTCGCCTGGCTGGCAGCCGGCACCCACACCGGACTGATCGGCGTGCTCGGGCGGATCGTTGGCCACCCGGACAATGCCGAGGGGCTGGTGATGCCGCTCGTGGATGCCTCCTACACCGTGCTGGCGGGGCCCCCGAGCATGCAGAGCTGCACGCGCGATGTGTACGATGCCGGCTTGCGACTGCCGCCCGAGGCCGCCCTGCGCATTGCGTCGAGTGTCGCCGGCGCAGCTGCCCAGTTGCACGCGCGCGGCATCCTGCACGGGGATCTTTATGCCCACAACATTTTGCATAACCGGCACGGGGATGCCTTGCTGGGGGATTTCGGGGCGGCAACGTTTTGCGATCCCGACAACGGTCAAGGCCAGCGCTTTGAGTCGCTGGACGTGAGGGCGTTCGGGTGCCTGCTGGAGGAGCTTGTGGATCGTGTCGAGCCGCAAACCGCCGGGCCGACCCGGAACGCGCTCAAGGAGCTGCGCGACGCGTGCCTGCAGCCGGATCCGGCCGCGCGCCCGTCGTTTGCTGATATCTGCGGGAGCCTGGCGACCGCCGCGTAGCCAGGTGTGCCCCGGGGAGCACGGTGGCGCGACTAGCGATTAACCGGGAACCGGCAACCTGCAAAACGGCTAACGGTTACCGGTTACCGGTTACCGGTTACCGATTACCGATTACCGATTACCGATTACCGATTACCGATTACCGGCTACCGAGTCACGACTAGCGGCCGTCGTCCGGTGCCGGGGTATCGGCGCCATCGCCCAATGCGCGCTGCATCATCGCCGTATCGCGCCACGCATTGAACTTGAACCCGACGTTGTGCATTGTGCCGGCCAGGAAGAAACCCTGACTGGCATGCACGGCCATCGAAGCCGCGTTGTTGTCGCCAATGACGGCGATCATCTGGCGCCAGCCTGCGGCGGTGCAGCGCCGGATGATTTCCGCGAGAAGCTTGCCGCCAACACCCTGCCTCGCCATGGCCTCATGAACGTAGACCGAGTCTTCGCAGGTGAAGCGGTACGCCGGCCGGGCCCGGTACAGCGTTGCGTAGGCGTATCCGGCCACGGCGCCGTCGCGTTCGGCAACGATGTGCGGTAGACCCTTGGACAGCACGTCCGCGCGGCGGCCCCGCATATCCTCGACAGTCGGTGGTTCGATCTCGAACGACGCCGTGCCGTTCAGGACGTGATAGGCGTAGATGGCCTGAATGGCCGGCACGTCGGCTTCGACGCTGTCGCGCAGGGTGATTTCGTTGTTGGACATGGTGTCGGGCGTTGAAATACGCGTTGAAACGTTCGCTTGTCAGAATCCGAAGAGTCGGGCCGGGTTCTCGGTCAGGATCATTTTGCGAACATTTTCGTCGTCTGTCCAACGCGACAGCAGGTTGAACAGCTCGACCGAGCTCTTGTCGCCGAACGAAAGGTGCGGGTAGTCGCTTCCCCAGATCAGGCGATCGGGCGCGGCTTCGATCAAGGCACGCGCCAGCGGATCGGAGTCGGTAAAGTGCGGAACTTTCGACATCCGGTAGATGCCGGTCAGCTTGACATAGGCGTTGCGATCGCCATGGTTGACCAGGTCGAGCAGTGCCTGGAAGCCAGGCGCATTCACGCCGTCCTTTGCCAGGTTCATGCCCATGTGCGCCATGGAAAAGGGCAGCTTCAGCGACTTCAAGAGCGGCATGAGTTCGGTCGTCAGCCAGCCGGGCAGCAGGAAGTCGAGATGCCAGCCA
>CAITPF010000103.1 GCA_903894155.1 uncultured beta proteobacterium
CCAATTTATCGCATCCGGCCCGGCGCGGGTGAAGGGATTTGCAATGCGCATCTGGTATCAGAGTCTGGTGGAAGGCGGTCGCGTTCCATCTTATTTCGAAGGTTTGGCAGAGCGCGCACGCCTGATCGCCCGTCCCGGCGTCGAAGTCACCTTCGCGAGCATGCCGGAAGGCGTCTACGGAACCCACGCCCCCGCAGAGGTCGTGATCTACCCGTACATGATGTCACTGCACATTCAATTCATTCTAGACAATGCCCTGCGCGCGCAGGCCGAAGGCTACGATGTCTTCGCCGTTGGCTCGGTGCAGGATCCGGGCCTGACCGAAGTTCGATCGTTACTGGATATTCCCGTCGTCAGCTACGGCGAGGCGGCGATGCACTTTGCCTGCACGCTCGGGAGCAAGTTTGTCGTTCTCGCCTTTCAGGCGGGATTCGATCAGATGATGGATCTGCGCATTCGCCAACTCGGGCTCGCCGAGCGCGCGCTGCCCACTGTCTTGATGGATGCCACCTTCAACGATGTCTGCAATGCGCAAAGCCATCCCGATGCGCTCGTTGATCGGTTCATCGCCACCGCGCGCGAAGCGATCGAGCGGGGCGCCGAGGCAATTATCCCCGGGCAGCTGTATTTGAGCGAGGCGATCGCGCGGGCCGGCGTCACACGCATCGATGAAGTGCCGATCATCGACGGGCTGGTGTCGACCCTGAAGATGGCCGAGGCGATGGCCGATTTCAAACGATTCGGGATCAGCGTCACCCGCCGCGGATACACGCATGCAAGGCCGCCCCGCGAGATGGTTGAACATGCTCGCCGCTTGCACGGGCGACCCGAAATCCCCGGCGGCAAGTAATACGCGAGGCCGTTGGCCTAAACAAGCTTTTTCGAGGGCGTGATCATGTCGTTCACAAGCAGGTTTTTGCATTTATTTCTCACCTGCGCCTTGTCCGTCGGCATCGCCTCGGCCGCGAGCTTCCCGACAAAGCCGATCCACATCCTGGTCGGGTTCCCCGCGGGCGGCGGTTCGGATGTCGTCGCGCGGCAAGTGGCGGCAGGCATGAGCCAGGAGCTTGGCCAGCCCGTGATCGTCGAGAACCGCGCGGGCGCCGGGGGCAATATCGCGGCGCTCGCCGTCGCGAAAAGCGCCCCGGATGGCTACACCATTTATCTTTCGACCGCCTCCAACGGCATCAATGCTGCCGCGGCATCGCTTGGCCATCTCAAACTCGACTATGACTTCCTGAAAGACCTGCAACCAATCGTGCTGCTCGTGCGCAACCAGAATGTTCTGGTCGCCAACCCGGCGCTGCCGGTCACGTCGCTCAAGGAACTGATCGTGCTCGCGCGCGCAAAACCGGGAACGCTCAACTTCGGCGTCATGACGCCAGCATCGCTTGTGGCCGGTGAAATGTTTCGCCAGATGGCAGGGGTGTCCATCAGCGACATCCCGTATAAAGGAGCCTCCCCTGTCGTGAACGATCTGATCGGTGGCCAGGTCGAGCTTGCCTTCATCGACGTGGCTGCGGTCGTTCCGCACATCCAGTCCGGCAAGCTTCGCGCGCTTGGTGTCACGAGCGCACAGCGCTTTGACGGGCTGCCGGATGTCCCCACGCTCAACGAGGCAGGCGTACCGGGCTACGAGGCCAGCGGATGGCTCGGGTTGATGGCCCCGGCCGGCACACCACCCGACGTCATCCTGACCTTGAACCAGGCCGCGGCCAAGGCATTGGCCAACCCGGATCTGCGACTTCGGCTGATGAATCTTGCAGTGACCCCGGACGCCGGCAGCAGCGAGCAATACCGGGCCTTCCTTCAAAGCGAAGTCGGGAAGTGGGCGCGGGTGCTACGCGCTGGCAACATCACCCTGGGCAATTGAATTCGGCCTCAGCCTGTCAGGCCTGGCCGCCAGCGCCCCGAAGCGACATCGCCGCGTGTTCGCCGGCGATCAGCCCCAACCCGAGGGCGGATAGCAGTCCGTTACCCGAAAGATACCCATCCGGGCCGTCCCCGGAGATTCCCGCCGCCGTGCCGCCCCCGGCATACAAGTTGCCGATCACGGATCCGTCAGGCCTGAGGACGCGCGCATGGATGTCTACCTCCAGACCGCCCTGCGTGTGCGCGAGCGCGCCCGTGATCACCGCGCCATAAAAGGGCGGCAAGAGCCGATGCCCAAACGTTTCACGCCCGAAGGGGTCAAGCCGCGCGTGCGCATTTTGGTTGTAGTCGTCAAACGTCTGGCGCAGCGTCGATGAGTCAAGGTGAAACTGCTCGGCCAGCGACTCGATCGACAAGGCCCTGCGCAAAGCACCTGCCTTGATCGTCTCCTGGAAATGATCATTCGG
>CAITPF010000104.1 GCA_903894155.1 uncultured beta proteobacterium
CGACGGGGCCTGTGCCTGTGCCTGTGCCTGTGCCTGTGCCTGTGCCTGTGCCTGTGCCTGTGCCTGTGCCTGTGCCTGTGCCTGTGCCTGATCCAGTGCCTGATCCAGTGCCTGATCCTGTGGCTTATCCTGTGGCTTATCCTGTGGCTTATCCTGTGGCTTATCCTGTGGCTTACCCTGCGCCTGATCCTGTGCCTGACTCCGGGCTTGCTCCTGCAGTGGGTTTTCCCCGCGACCCTGGGGCTGAACCTGAGCCTGCCCCGTGGGCTGAGCCGACGCCGCACCGACAGCGCCCGCCATCGCGGCGCACAGCAGCAGGCTTCGCCCCAAACGCGCTGACGCACTCACGCGTGCGCCGGCGGCGACATAGCGCGGCAGGCTCCACGCGCGCAAAACCCCCACGAGCGATCGAAACAATTTCACGGCAACCCATCGGTGAAAGGCAAAGTGACAACTGGATGGACGGCGCCTGACAGCAGACGCATCGCTTCACCCGAGGCTAAAACCAGTTGGTTTGTATCACAACAAGCCGCGTGGGCGAGGCAGTGGCGGTCAGAAGGCAATATTCAGCCCTGCGCGAGCCTGTAGCGCCTGCCCGCGATCCGACAAATCAGCCCCCAGCGTCAGGTATCCGGTGACGCGATCACCATCAAAGGCGGTCAGCCCCAGTTGAACCTGGGCGGTGTTGCGCGGGGCGCTGGCGCCATAGACGGTGAACGACTGCCCCGGCAGCATCGCCAGCGCCGCCTGCAAACTGCGATCGGTCTGGAACTCATAAATCCAGGCAGCGCGCAGGCTCGGGCTTAAGGTCCAGCCGCCCTCGAGCGGGATCTGCCCGTCGACCTGTAGCCCCAGGGAGGCGGGCAGCGATGTCACAGACTGGCTCTGGTAGTTCAGGCCCATATTGACCAGGCTGTTGGAAGCCCCTGTGAGCCCCTCGCTGAACGCGCCCTGCCGCAACCAGGTTGGCTGAAAAGCCGCGAAAGGCGTGACGCTCAGGTTGCCTGCTGCGCCGCGCAAGCCAAGCTCGATGCGCGCACCCACCACATCCGTGCTGAAGTTGCCCTGTTGCTTGTTGAACAGTTCATTGACCGTCACCTGACGCGTCATGCCGGTATCACCATGCGAGTAGGACAGCGTGCCGGCGGCGTAGAAATTCTCCTTGCGCGCCACGCCATAGAGCGCAAGGGAAACCGCGTTATAGGTACCCGTGGTGAACCTGTCGGCCACCGAATATCCGGAGTTGGAGCCACCGATCGCGGCGCCCACGACGACATCCGGATCGATGGCGTGGCCCAGGCCGACCTGGACGGTTGCGCCCGTGGCGTTGAGCGTGGCCGACCCGTTATCGCCCCGCAGGCTGGACGAAGCGCCCGAAAGATTTCCCCAAAGCCCGACACCGGAGGCGCTGCGCCCGACCCAGTTCGTTGCCTGTTGGCGAATGCCGTCGATGAAAGTCGCACTGTTGGCAAACGCGACCGTCTGCGAGCCGGTTGCGCCCTCGCCCGACAGTGACAACAATGCATCCCGAAACCGTTGCGCGGCGGGTCCGTAATACATCATGTCCAGATTGTTGTAGAGGGTCTCAAGGCTGGAATAGGCGGGCGCGATCGCCCGGTCAAGCGCCGCGCCGACGCGGTTGGCATTGCCGTCCGGCGCCAGCACGCGGTAGCAAAGGAAGCAATCGCCAAGCGCCTGCAGGTTGAAGTAGTTGCCGATTGGCACGAAGGGCGGGCCGATCAGCTTGGATTGGTTCGCGCCGCCCTCACCCCAGCCGGCGATCGGCCCGGCGATACCGGTCAGCATCGTGATGCCGGCCGGCACGATGACGAATGCCGAAAACCGTGGCATCGCTGGCAGGGCCAGCACGTTGCGGATCTGCTGCGCGGACATGCCGCGCAATTCCGCCGGACGCACGAGCCAGCTGCCGACTGCGTTCGAGCCGGTCGGTGGGTCGAAGATGCGCGTGAAATACAGGTTCTGGGTGGTGACGATGCGCGTGACGTCTGTACGCGTGTCGAACGGTGCGGTCGCGGGAGTGATGTTCGGATCCAGGCTCATGAGGTAGCGGTTGACCTCACCTGCGGACTGCGGGGGATTGACTTGCAATACTCCGACAGGCTGGACGATGTCCTGCCAGGACTGACCGAAAGACCACGCCGTCTGTTGGGCAGACAAACCGACGACGAAGGCCAGGGCCATGACCGAAGATTTGAACGCTGATCGCACGATGAAACCCGCTTCGCGGCCGTTTAAGCGACCCTTGGATTTATTGTACGCCTCACAGGAAGCTTGTACTCCTCAAAGGGAGCCTGTGCGCCTCTCAGGAAGCGCTGCGCTTGCGCCCCGGGCTGACGTCCTTTGCGCCCTTCCTGTTCTTCGGTTCCTGCCCGCGCGCAAACAGTTGTTCGACCCTTGCGAGTCGCTGCGCCTTCGCGCCCTCCGGAGTGCCCACCGCATGGATGGTCTTCTGCAGGGCGACGAGCAGGCGCTCTGCCTCGTCACCGCCCCGTTGCAGCATCGCGGGGATCGCCGCAAGCGCGGCGTCCTCGTCAAGCAGCAGCATGAAGAACTGCTCGCGCAGCACCTGTTTGAACTGCACGAGCGTCATGCCTTTGTTGCTGTCGCGCAATGATCGCAACTCATTGAACGCGCGCTCATCCACACCGGTCCCGCCCATGCCAACGTATGCCAGCCCGCGGATGGCCGCCTCACGCGGGCCACCCTCCGGAATTTTGGCCTTGAGCTCGCGCACGCGCCGTTGAATAAATTCCATCCTCTCGCGCTCGACGCCGGGCTTTCTTCGCGGCGTCTCGCCATCGGGCTGGATTCCGACCACCGCCTGCAGGACGGGCGATCCGTAGATCGCGTTGAACACCGTCTCGATATTGCTGTCGCGCCAGTCGCGCCACGCATCCCAGGCCGCGATGATGCCGTCCGATACCGCGCCCTGCATCTGCACCAGCGGATTGTCCGGCGACACGGGGCGTCGCTGCTCGCGCACAGTCTCTGCCAGCGCGGCAACCTGCTCCATCGCGGGGTTGTGACTGGAGAGCACTTCATAGTTCTCCCGCGACGGATTCATCACGCGCAACCACTTCGCATATTCGTCCGTCACGCACGAGCGCACGAGCGGCTGCAGCAACAGGCGGTACATCGCGAGATTGACTTCCGATATCTGGCGCACCGTCGCAAACCGGCGGTCGCTTTCGGCATTCGGGCGCACGATCGCGCGCACGTTCTCCAGGGTGCGTCGCTCGAAGCGCACCAGCCAGTCTCCGGCCACCAACTCGGCATTCGCCATGTCCACCGTTTTCGGCGTCATGACGGCTTCGTAGATTCCGGGCGGCAGCACGTCGATCAGATCGATGTTGCTGGCAAACTCCTGATGCTCCTTGCGCGCGACGCCGCCCGAAACAAAAATCCCCAGATGCCCAACGCTCTCATGAATCGCGTAGACGATGGTCTGCGCGCAGGCCAGGATCTCGTCATCGCTTGCATAGAGATCCACGATCCATCCGAGCGCTTGCTCGGGCGGCGTGATGTTGTCGCCTTTGGAGCAAAAGCAGATGATGGGCGAGCGGATATTGCGCAGGTCGATGCGCACGCCGTCGCTCGTGACGATTTCAGCTGTGGCCAGCTTGTTGCCGATGAAGAGCTGATCGACGATCCACTGGATCTCCTCGGCGTTGAGGTTCACGTGGGCACCCCACCACTTCTCGAACTCGAGAAAGCGCTCGCCCTCCGTGTCGACCTTCGACCACAGGTTGTAATCCTTGGTCCAGTTCGTATTGGCCGGGTTCAGGTTCTCGAAATTGCTCACCAGGTGGCCACCGTCGAACGTACCCTTGCCCAGATCGCCTGCCAGCGCAGTCATCCAGCTGCCGCCCGCGATGCCGCCCGTGTACCGCATCGGGTTGGCGCCCTCACGCCCGGCCCAATAGGAAAGCGGCGAACCCGCCAGGATCACCGGCCCGAAAAGCTCGGGGCGCGTGGCTGCGACCATCATTGCCGCCCAGCCAGCCTGGCAGTTGCCGATCACACAGGGCTTGCCTTGCGTATTCGGGTGCAGCGCGACGACCTTTTCCATAAAGATCGCTTCGGCGTGCATGATGTCTTCCAGCGTCTGGCCAGGCTGTGGCTGCGGCGTGAAGCCGATGAAGTAACAGGGATGGCCCGCGCGCATCGCCACGCCAATCTCGCTGTCGCTCTTGAAGCCGCCGATTCCCGGCCCGTGGCCGGCGCGCGGATCGATCACCACGAAGGGACGCCTGGCCGGATCGATAGCGACCCCGGGCGGCGCAATGACGCGCACCAGCCCGTAGTTCACCGGACGCGCCAGCGTGCGACCGTCGACGACGAGTTCGACCTGAAACTGCAGTACGTTGGGGACCGCCTTGGCCTGTTGATCGACATACTGGTCGCCGCGCCGGCGGATGACATCCCAGAACAGGATCGTGCGCTGACAGGCATCAATCATGTAATCGGCGATGAAGCCGGGATCCGCCAAGGCTGCCGCGTCAACTCCGGGGGCGCTTGCCGTCTTGTTACGCCCGGGTGCCGCGGCACGAACGGTGCGAAGTGTTTTGGGGGATTGTGTCGCCACGATGCTCTCCGCTACTACGCAGGGCGACCGGGGCGGCCGCCCACCATCACGGGTTCAATCTACCACGCTAGGCTGACATCCTGACGACGACGCGCCCGCTGACCTGGCCGTCCAGCAAACGGCTCGCGGTAGCAATGACCTCCTCCAGGCCGATTTCCGAGACGAGGTCTGCGAGCACGCTCGCCGGCAAGTCATCGGCGATACGCTGCCAGATCTCCTGGCGCCGCGGCATCGGGTAGGAAACGCTGTCGATCCCGGCAAGCGTGATGCCACGCAGAATGAAGGGCGCAACCGTGGCCGGAAAATCCATCCCCTGCGCAAGCCCGCAGGCCGCCACGATTCCCCCGTAACGGGTGCTCGCGCACGCGTTGACCAGCGTATGGCTGCCCACGCTATCGACCACCGCAGCCCAGCGCTCCTTCACGAGCGGCTTGCCCGGTGCGGAAAAAGCCGCGCGCTCCAGGATTTCGGTTGCACCGAGGCTAAGCAGGCGCGCCGCCTCGGCAGGGCGTCCGGTCACCGCAGCAACTTTGTATCCGCGTCGTGCGAGCAAGGCGACGGCGCATCCGCCGACGCCACCCCCGGCTCCGGTGACCAGCACCTCGGCACCCGGCGCCACGCCGTGCCCCTCGACTGCCAGCACACACAGCATCGCGGTGAACCCGGCTGTGCCGACCGCCATCGCCGCGCGCGCGTCAAAATTGTCGGGTATGCGCACAAGCTTGTCGCCCCGGACGCGCGCCTTCTGCGCAAGCCCGCCGAACATGCTTTCGCCATAGCCCCATCCGGTCAACAACACCTTGTCGCCAGGTTGCCACTGGCCGGTGTCGCAGCGCTCGACCGTGCCGGCGAAATCGATACCCGGAATCATCGGAAACTTGCGCGCAATGGGAGAGCGCCCGGTGATGGCCAGCGCGTCCTTGAAGTTCAGTGTGGACCACTCGACACGCACCGTCGTGTCGCCTGCATCCAGCGCATCCTCGGAGATTTCGCGCAGCGACGCCCTGGTGACTTTTTCTTCCTGTTCAAGCCAGATCGCCTTGATCATGTCGATCATCTCCAATGAACTTCAAAACCGGATTACTCGGAGAGCCTTGCCTGCACCTGCTTCTTGCCGAGCTTGCGAAGATTCGCAATCTGCCCGAGCTGGCTTGCGCGGGGGCGGGATTTTCCGGACTCCCAGTGATAGACCGATTGTGCTGAAACGCCCAGGAGTTGGGCCATCTGCGCCGCGGACAAATCGAGTCGCGTGCGCAAGGCTGCAAAGCCGCCTGCTCTGAAACGCAGGGTCTTTTGCGAATCGGCCGACGAGGCTGCCGCGGACGCAGGGGCCGTCTTTGCAAGACGCCTGACCAGCGCCTCGAGCTCGCCGATGCGCCGCTTGAGCGCGGCGATATCCGACCGGGCCTGAGACGCTGATTTTTTAAGTGATGCGGTTTCCTGACGGGATTCGCGCTTGGCGATCCGGGAGATTTCCGCTTTTAACTGCGAGGCAAAATTTGACATGGACTGCACCGATCTACCTGAGCCGATTGGCGATACCTCGATCATAACCGCGTTGGATCCTTCTGCTGCGCTCGAGCTTGCAGGCAGCCCTGCGTCGCAGCGTCACACTGCGGCTCGGCTCCACCGCCCAATGCGCGGATCAGGCCGAGCTCGCCGAACAATTGCTGGCCCTGAAGATCAAGCAGGATCGCCTGCTGAATCAGGGCCGGCAACTGCGACTCCTGCGCCTCGGTCTGGCTGATCAGGCCGCGTGCCGCTGCGCCTTGCGCACCATCGGCTGCGAACGTCAGGTTGCCCAGGCGCTCCTGCTCGATCCCGATGCGCCCCTGCAGGCCTTGCAGCGTCGAACCGATCTGAGCGACATCACGCACGGCATCAAGCACCGCCTGGTTATACAGTGCGACGACCAGGTTCGATCCCGCGTAGCGCGCGTCGAGATTTGCATTGAGCAATCCGCTGTCGAAAATCGGCAGGCGCAATCCCGGGATCAGGTTGATCTGCCGGCTCGCCGGTGTGCTGAAAAGATCCGAAATATGAATCGTATAGAGCCCGAAAAACGCCTTGATGTCGAAGCTCGGGAAAAACTCCGCCTGGGCCGCGTCGATCTGGCTGAGCGACGCCAAGATGTACCAGCTCAGCGCCTGCAGGTCAGGCCTGCGGGCAAGCAACTCGAAATCAAGGTTCGCGGGCATCGCGGGCCCGGCCGCCGGCAAGGGCATGGTCTTGAGTTGTTGCTGCACCGCGTCGCCCCCCGGGCCGACCAGGGCGCGCAACGCCTCGCGCACGAATTTCGCCCGCGCCTGCTCGATGTTCAGCGCGGCATCGGCCATCAGCTTCTGGGCCGAGGCGAGCTGAGCCGCCGTCTCGGATTCCAGCCCCGCGGCATGCCGCGTCTGGTGGGCCAACAACATATTGGCCTGAATATCCCGCAAACGCATCACGATTTCGATCACGCCGCGCGTCTTTTGCAATTCGAAATACAGTTGGGCAACCCGGGTCGACACGTCGAGCCGGACCATTTCCAGCTCGGCCTGCCGGGCGTTGCCCGCGCCGACGGCGGATTCGATGACCGCCCGGTCCCGGCCCCACACGTCCAGGTTCATTCCCGCCGTGAGGCCGACGAGCCCCGAGGTGTACCAGGGACCGCTGATCCCGAGTTCGGGGATGTCCATCGCGTACGGGCCCAGGAATCCGTTGGACGAGACGCTTTGGCGATCGATCAGGCCAATCAGGCCGATCTGGGGGCCGCTGGCCGCGCGGGCCAGGCGCACCTGACTGTCGGCCATCGCGATGCGCGCCTGGGCTGCCTGGATCGTCGGGTTCCCGGCGAGCGCAGCCTGGATCAGGGTATCAAGCTGGGCGTCGTTGTACTGGCTCCACCAGTTGCTTGCCGGCCACTTGCCCACCGGCAGCCGGACATCGTCCGGTACGTGCACATCCTGCGGCTTGAGCATCGCAACCGTTTTGCGGTCGGACTCGGTCAGCGCACATGCCGATAGCAGGGCAGCCATCAGCAGCATCAGGATGGCGCGCAAGCCTCGCATCACGCAGCCCTCCGCGCGTCTGTCCAGTTCGTCATGATGGCCATCTGCGCATTGAGCTCGGCGAGCCCCGACTCGGTGCTCTCATCGACACTGACGTGACTCCAGCGCGCGCGGGTGATTCGCTGCACGATCCCGAATGCGTTTGCCGTCCACTGCTTCGTCAGCTCCAGCAGCGCGTGGCGATCCGCGATCTGCTGGCCGGGCTCCAGCAACCGCTCGGACAATCCCTGCTCGCACTGCGCGATCAACATCCAGATCCTGAGCCGCTGGGCCGCAAGGACATCCGCAGGCTGCGCGACTTGCGGCTTGCGCGCCAGATCGTTGATCGCATCCATCAACTGCCTCGCCTGCCGGATGAGTGGCGCATGGTTGCTGTCAGGCCAGAAATACACGTTGACGATGGCGCTGACCGTCACGCCCAGCAGGACACCGACCAGGCGATCCCGCATCTCGGTGAGGTTGGTCGTGGGGCCAAAGTGATCAAGCACCGAAAGCGCAAATGCAAACACCACTTGCAAGCCTGCGTAGCTGATCCGCTCGGATCCCGCCGTCACCCAGGCGCTGAAGGCGACGATCGGCACGACCATGAGCAGCAAGCCGGTCAGCGAGTCGAGATGCGGGATCACAAACACCGTCGCCACCAGCGCGACGAGGCTACCGGTCACGCAGCCGCCGATGCGCAACGCACCCTTGAGTGTCGACGCGCCAAGGCCCGGAACAGCGACGATGATGCAGGTCAGCATGCTGGTGTGAATGCCCGGCCAACTCAGTCCCGTATAAATCGTGTAACAGATGTAGGTCGACAGCATCGTCTTGAGCCCGATGTGCATATAAGACGGATTGACCCAGGCATCAGGCACGAACATCGGGTCGTCTTTCAGCAGGACTGCAGGTTCGTGCAGGACATCGGTATCAAACAGCAGCTGCAGCGCGCAGACCAACTCCCGGATCGCTCCGGGCGTGTCTGGCGGGATATCCTCGCTTGCCCACGCCTCGGTCTGAGCGGGCGCATGCTGCCCCTGCACTGCGATCGCGACGGCTTCGACCTGCGACCGGATCCGCTCGACCAACCCGCGCTGCGCATCGGTAAGCGTGACGGGATGGCTGTCTTGCGTCGCCGCCGCCGCAGTCAACTGGTCGATCGCGCCAATCAGCAGCATCCCCGTCTTGCCGGCCCAAAGCGAGCACTTATCCTGCAATGCGCACGCTTGCTGCAGTTGCAAGAGCTTCATGGAGGCTTGGGGACCACCCTCGAAGGCCGTCCCGGGCTGCCCACCAACGCCAACCGCCAGGTGCGCAAGGTATTGCCCGACGCCGGCAAGCTGCCGGCAGGCTTCATCGGCAAACTGCCGCTCGGGCCTCGCGGGCAGCACCCAGAGGTTGATGACGAGTGCGACCATGGTGGGATACACGACCGAGACCCAGGCCCACAGGCAAAGCCTGACGATCACCTCGCCGCTGTGGATATCGTCTGCCGCGGCCTGACCGAACACCACAACCAGCGAAATCAGGCTGAACAGGATTCCAAGCTTGCACACGCGCTGGAAGTACGCGCAGGCAAACACGACCAGGGCGCACACCACGATGCGTACCGGGGCGTCGTCAATCGTGTAGCGCAAGATCAGGATCGCCAGCGCCGCGCCCACCGTCGCCGTCACGACGATTCCGATCGCCACCATGCGCGCGCGCACGACATTTTCCTGGTTGACCATGAAGATCACGAACAGCGACAGCGACAGCAGCGGCACCTCCAGGGCCATCGACACCACGGTGGTGATGACCGACGCCAGCAGCGTGCGCACCATGGCGTCAAAACGCCCAGGCGTCGGGGCAAGCTCGGTGCGCAGGTACCGCCACGCATGCCCGGCAAAACGTGCCGCACCCGCTGGATTCCCGGCAGGTAAACGCCGCGGTGAACCGATGGTGGTTTGCGGGCTCATGCTACGGATTGATGGTCGCGACGGCCGAGGCGCCAACCCGGAAGAGATCGGCGTCGGGCTTGTCGACCAGGATCCTGACCGGGAATCGCTGCTCGACGCGAACCCAGTTGATGGTGCGCGCGACGATGGGTAGACCTGGGATAATTTCCGATCCGAAATCGACCATGACACCGGCACCGACCGATTCGACTTTGCCGTCGAACCGCTTCGAATTACCCAGCAAGTAGACGCGTGCGGGATCTCCCGAACGGATGTTGCCGAGTTCGGTTTCGCGGAACTGCGCGACCACGAACCATCTGCGGGAATCGATCAGTGTCATGGTCGGCAGCAGGTTACCGACAACCTGGCCCGCCTGTACCTTGAGGCCAGCGACGATTCCGTCAAAAGGCGCCCTGACGACCGTATGGTCCAGCGCGAACTGTGCAAGCTCGATTTCAGCCTCGACGACTTTGCGCCTGGCCACCAGTGCATCCACGCCGGTCACCGCGGCTTCGGCGCGCTGCGCCTCAAGGCGTGCCGCTACCAGCATGGCCTGGGCATTGACCATTGCCGTGCGCGCAAGATCCAGCGCTTCGGCCGACACGAAACCCTTGCCAAGCATTGGCCGCATGCGGTTGTACGTATCTTCGGCCTGTTTCGCAGACGCGACCGCACGCACGACGCCCTGTTTGGCAGCTTCCGCCCCGAACCGCTGCGCTTCAATGCCGCGACTGGCCAGCATGATCTCCTTATCCAGCGCCGCGAGCGCGCCTTGCGCGCGGGCGAGTTCAAGGCGGTAGGGCGTCGGGTCGACCACGAACAGGGTGTCGCCTGCCTTGACGCGCTGGTTCTCGGTCACGTTGAGTGTGGTGATGCTGCCTTTCACCTCGGGGATCACGCGAACCGACTCGGCAAAAACATAGGCGTCGTTCGTATTGGGCCGCAACGTATTCATACGCAGCACGTAATAACCGACTCCGATCGTCAGAAGCACCAGGAACAGCAGCAACCAGCGCGCGGGCTTGCCAGTGGAGCTTGGGGTCGCGGGCATTTGGTTGATATCCAGGCGAATCAGGGCTTGAAAAATAACAGCCAGAACACGCACGAAAACAGCGTGGCTAGTGTGAGGAAAGTCGGTAACGGCGGTAGCCAGAGCGACGGCCGGCGCGCCAGCAGCGCCTGCGCGATCAGGGCCAGAACGATGCCCCCGGCGATGCAAAAGAGCCAGCCGGGGAAATAGGCGCCAAACATCGCGATGGTCGGCGCCTGGCTGCAGCCCGCCAGCAGGCCGCATGCGAGCGCATTCAGGGCAGGTCGAAGCAACGCGTGCGGTCCTGGCATGGTGTCCTGCCGGTCAGACCGCGTACAGACTCAACCCAAGTTGCTTCGAAATCAGGGTGAGCGCCGCCTGCGCGCGCACGCTGTTGCCCACCTCATCAAGCGGGGGTGCAAACGCCGCGATGCCAAGGCGCCCGGGCGCGACCGAAAGGATCCCGCCGCCCACGCCGCTCTTGCCAGGCAGTCCGACCTCGTAGGCCCAGTCGCCCGAGGCGTCATAGAGCCCTTCCATCGTCATCTCCGCGAGGATGTGCCCAACGTTTTCCGCGCTCACCACCCGCTCTTTCGTGATCGGGTTCACCCCCCGGTTGGCGAGCGTCGCGGCCACCGTGGCCAGTTGGACGCAGGTCACGAGCGTCGAGCACTGCCGCGTGTAGACGTCGAGCGCTTCCATGGGATCGCAGAAGATATTGCCCGCGCTTGCCAGCAGCCACGCGATCGCGCGGTTGTGCAGGTTGGTCGTCTGCTCGGACTGATTGACCTCGTCGGACAAGGACACCGCACTACCGGCGAATTTGCTCTGGAAGGCCAGGATCTGGCTCCAGCGATCTTCGACATTCTTGGCCTTGAGAAGGCTCGCAGACGCAATGGCACCGGCATTCACCAGGGGCGACAGTGGCGCATCGCCATGAAGCTCCAGCGCCATGACCGAATTGAACGGTAGGCCCGTCGGGCGCGCGCCGATCTTGCTGCGCACGATTTCCGCGCCCGATTGCTCCATCGCCAGCGCCATCGTCACGACCTTGGAGATCGATTCGAACGCAAAGCCGTAGGTACTGTCGCCCGCTGCAAACACCTTGCCGTCCGGGGTCACCGCGCAAACCGCACACAGCGTGCTCGGTACTTTCGCGAGATAGGGGATGTAATCCGCATTCGCACCGCCCGTGGTCTTGAGCGCCGCCGCGTAGCCGGCCTCGACTGCAGCCTTGATTGCGTCATCGGTCAGTGCCATTTCGTTCTCCAGTGAATCTCGCTGTTAGCCAGGGACGGGCTCCCGTCTGATCGTTACGGTTTGTTTGCCGCAGCGACGGGTGTCGCTGCGACGCCCTGAGTCGGAAGTGCCGCCGACGCAGCAACAGCCGCCGCAGCCGCGGGCTGCGTGCCCTGCTCTGTGCCCGGATGGCGGCCCTCCTTCTCCCAGGTGAAAGGTTCAAACAGTTCCGTCCCTTCCACTGTTCGCCAGTAGGGCTTGCGTATTGCGTAGATCACCAGCGGAATCGCCAAAAAGAAGATATTGCCGCCAATCAGAAACGCAATGTAGGCGGTCGGGCTGCCCACCGCGATCTGCGACGGCGGCACGAAGCTCAGCACGAAGGCGATGAGCGAGCCGATCAACCCGACCCCGCCGAAGATCCACATCCCTGCCTTGCCAAACGGCACCTTGTACGGACGCGGCGTGTTCGGCTGGGAGAAGCGCAGGAAGATCGCCGCCGAGAACATCATGACGTACATGATCAGGTACAGCGTCACCGTCAATTGGCTCAGGATCTGGTAGGCCGCCTGCACCGAGGGCAACACCACGAACATGACGGAGAGGAAGGTGACCAGCAGCCCCTGGACGATCAGGATATTGATCGCCATCCCGTTCTTGTTCATCTTCTGGAAGAAGGGCGGCAGGTAACCCGCGCGGCCCACCGTGGCGATACCGGCCGAGGGGCCCGCCACCCAAACCGTCACACCGCCCAGCACCCCGAAGGCTAGCGCGATCGCCATAATCGGCGACGCCCAGGCCAGGCCAAACACCGCGAAGAGATCGTCAAAGCCCAGCAACAGGCTTTGCGTGACGTCGATCTTCGCAGCGGGGATGATCACTCCAATCGCCAGTGTCCCAAAGACCGACATCGCCACCGTCAGGATCGAAGCCATTCCGATGGCAAGCGGGTAGTTGCGGGTCGGATCGTCGAGCTCGTTGACGTGAATGGCGTTCATCTCCATGCCCGCAAACGCAAGGAAGATTCCGGCGGCCAGCACCAGATTATTGAAATTTGAAAAGTTCGGCACCAGGTCCTTCCAGGCGAAGTCCATCTGCAGGGGCTTGCCGCTCATCATGTAGGCGACGCCGAGCGCGATCAGGATCCCGGCCGGGATGATGGTGCCGACCATCCCGCCCCACTTGGCCAGGCGTGCCGCCGATTTCAGGCCTCGCAGCGTCGCGAACGTCGCAATCCAGTACACCAGCAGCACCAGGACGAGCGTGTAGACCCGGTTGGCCGCGACCGCCTCGTCCCACTTCTGGTCGGGGCCGACGAACGCGAGCGATACCGAGGCGAAGGTCAGCGCGGTCGGAAACCAGATCGTCGACTCCACCCACAAAAGAAAAATGGCGACGAAGCCCCAACGCGGGCCAAAGGCCTCGCCCACCCAGCGAAACACCCCGCCCCTCTGGGGCCAGGCGGTCGCGAGTTCGGCCGCCACGATCGACACCGGGATCAGGAAGAACACCGCTGCGAACAGGTAATAGAACACTGAACTGAGGCCGTACACCGCCTCGGACGGCAACCCGCGCAGGCTCACCACCGCGGTCACGTTCATGATCGCGAGCGCCATCACGCCGATGGTTGCCGATCGCACCGCCGACGAGCGCGTCGCCGGGGTCTTGCTGTTGCTTGTCGTATCCATTTCCGTCACCACCTTCGCAGACTACTGGCTGCCCTTGACCGCAGGGGTTGCGGCGGCAGCGCTGACCGCAGGCGCAGGCGTCGTGCCCTGCTCCGTGCCTGGATGGCGCCCTTCCTTCTGCCACGTGAAGGGCTCGAAATCCGCCGTGCCTTCCGCCGTCTGCCAGTGCGGCTTGCGGATCGCGTAGATCACCAGCGGCACGATCACGAACAGCACGTTGCCCCCGATCAGGATCGCCACGTACGCCGTGGGGCTGCCCACCGAGATCTGTGCCGGGGGCACGAAGCTCAGCACGAAGGCGATCAGCGACCCGACCAGCCCGCCCCCGCCAAAGATCCACATCCCCGCGCTGCCGAACGGCACCTTGTACGGGCGCGGCGTATTCGGCTGGGAGAAGCGCAGGTGGATCGCCGCAGAGAACATCAGCAAATACATGATCAGGTACAGCGTCACCGTCAGCTGACTCAGGATCTGGTAGGCCGCCTGCACCGAGGGCAGGATCACGAACATGATCGCCAGGAAAGTGACGATCAGCCCCTGCAGGATCAGGATGTGGGTTGCCATCCCGTTCTTGTTCATCTTCTGGAAGAACGGCGGCAGGTAGCCCGCGCGGCCTACCGTGGCGATACCGGCCGAGGGGCCCGCCACCCACACCGTCACCCCGCCCAGCACGCCAAAGGCAAGTGCCACCGCCATGAGCGGCGCCGCCCACGACATCCCGAAGGCACGGAACAGGTCGTCATACCCCACCAGCAGGCTCTGCGTCAGGTTGATCTGCTTGGACGGAATCACCACGCCGACTGCCAGCGTGCCGAGCACGAAGATCACCACCGTCACGACCGAGGAGATGGCGATCGCCAGCGGATAGTTGCGCGTTGGGTTGTCGATATCCTTGACGTGAATGGCGTTCATCTCCATGCCCGCGTAGAACAGGAAAATGCCGGCAGCCAGCACCAGATTGTTGAAGTTACTGAAATCCGGAATCATGTCCTTCCAGGCGAACTGGATCTGCAGCGGCCTGCCGCTGCTGACGTAGAGGATGCCCAGGATGATCAGGATGGCTGCCGGGATGATGGTGCCCACCATGCCTCCCCACTTCGAGAGCGTCGAGGCCGACTTGATGCCGCGCAGTGTGGCGAAGGTGGCTCCCCAGAACACGATGAGCACCATCACGATGGTGTACATCTTGTTGCCCGCGAGCCCCTGGTCCCAGGTCTGGTCCGGCCCGATGAAGGCGAGCGACACGGCGGCAAAGGTGAGCGCCGTCGGAAACCAGATCGTCGACTCCAGCCACAGCAGGAAGATCGCCACGAACCCCCAGCGCGGGCCGAACGCCTCGCCCACCCAGCGGAACACGCCGCCCTTCTGCGGCC
>CAITPF010000105.1 GCA_903894155.1 uncultured beta proteobacterium
ATTACCCAATTACCCAATTACCCGATTACCCAATTACCCAATTACCCGATTACCCGATTACCCGATTACAAAAATCTATTTCAACTTGGTCTTGATCAAGCTGCCGTCTTTTGCATCGAAATTCAGTTTAACGACCAAACCATCGGCCTGCAGGATCTTGATCTCGTAAATCCAGTCGCCGCCCTTGCGCTCAAGTTCGACTTCCAGCACCCGGCCCGGGTACGCTGTCTCGGCCCGATCGAGAATTGTTCGAAGCGGCAGGATATCCCCGGCCTCAAGGGCCTTTCGTGCGGCGTCATGATCAACGACACCGTCTGCGTTGGCGCCCGCGCACACCAGCGCGAACAGCAGCGCCAGCAGCGCAGATGAAATCCGATGAAATGCGGTGTGGGTCACGGGGAGCACGGGTCAGACTCGATACGGCCGAAGGCCAGGACATGCGTGCATTCTATGCGCCAGTTTCTGAACGCAGGATGAACAGAAGATTCAGTATTCATTCATACCCGATAGTGCACCATGGCGTCATGGTCTTGAATAGAGACCGAAACTGACCATAAGGAAGCGCCTCATGAACCACGATCTCAAACAGTTCGTTCTTTCCGTTGCTGGTGCTGTTGTCCCGGCGCTTGCGCTGGTGGCGAGCATTGCGTTCCTAAGCATCCCGCTATCGCTCGGCCATCATCCGGGCGATTCGCCAGACCCCCAAACCGCGCTGGTGTATCACCTGACGTGATCCCCATCGGGTCGAAGCGTCAAAATTACCGAAAGGCCAGGAGAAATTAAATGAACAGCAGTAGCAAAGCAAAGCGATATGCGCCCATCACCATCGGAATGCACTGGGTCATGTTGCTCCTGATGGTGGCGATCTATGCCACCATGGAACTCAAGGGCATATTTCCGAAGGGATCCGATGCGAGAGCGGCCATGGCGCAACTGCACTACATGCTGGGGCTCTCCGCGCTTGCGTTAGTGTTGGCCCGGATCCTGGTGAACCGGGTTACCCGGGCACCGCAGGTCGTGCCGGATCCGCCAAGATGGCAAAAGCTTTCCGCGAAATCGATGCATGTCGCGCTGTACGTGCTCATGATCGGGTTGCCGGTCCTGGGCTGGCTCATCCTGAGCGCAAAGGGCCAGGCGATTCCATTTTGGGGTTATGACCTCCCGCCCTTGATTGGTGCGAACGCATCACTCGCAAAGTGGTTAAAAAATGTGCACGAGTTCGGCGCCACGGCTGGCTACTTCCTGATCGGCGCGCATGCTGCAGCGGCATTGTTTCATCACTACGTGATCCGCGACAACACGCTGGCACGGATGGTCCCGGGGATCGAGTCACCACGCTAGCCTTGGCTGGGATTGCACGGATTGAACTGCGCGCAAGCAAGCTAGCGCGACCGCCCGAACATCGTCGAGGCTCGGACGGCGCTGCGACGATACCAACGGGGTGCGGCATCAGGGCGGGCGCGCATCTCGCCGCCGTCCGCAGTCGTCTGCAAGTTCGAAAACACCTCAATCACGAAATCGACAAATGTGCGCAGGCGCGGGATGCGCCTGTGGTTCTGTCGATACAAGAGATTGATCGGGGGGGTATCCAGCACATCCCAATCGGTGAGCACCGGGACAAGGCGGCCTTCAGCCAGTAAGTCAAGAATCGATACGTCGGGCAGGCGCATCACGCCGGCGCCAGCCAGGACTGCGTCGAGCAGGGAATCGCGTACGTTGCCCGAAAGCCAGCCATGAACGGTCACCTCTTGCGTCTGATCCTTCTTTGAAAAGCGCCAGTGGTCGAGCAGCACGCCATCCGGATTTCGATAAGGAAACGCAATGTGGCGTTCGAGATCCCGGGGTACTTCGGGAACCCCGTGCTTCTCCCAGTACGAAGGCGAGCCGCAAATCATGCTCCGCGGGGTTGCCAGCCGTCGTGTCACGAGGTCATGCGGCTCTTGCCAGCCTAACAGGACAAATACTTCAACACCCTGCGCGGCAGCCTCAGTGAGCCGTCCGATCTGTCGAAGCTCAATTTCGATTTCCGGATAGCGCGCATGAAGCTCAGGCAAGGCCGGTATGAGGCAATTTCTGATGAGTTGAGGTGGCGCCCCGACGACGACAGTCCCCCGTGGGCGCCCCTTGGCGAACCGCACCAGTTCCCCTGCGGAAACGATTTGCTCAAGGGCCGGGCGGCAGGCGGCAAGGTACACATGCCCATCCACCGTCAGCTCGAGGCCACGAGAATTTCGATCAAAGAGAACGGTGCCCAAGTCCTTCTCAAGGGCGGTCACCAGCTTGGCGACGGCGGCGAGACTCACGCCAAGCGCACGGGCCGCAGCGGAAAAGCTGCCGATTTCCGCGGCCGTCACGAAATACTCTAAGGCACGCAACCTGTCCATGACTCGCCTCCGTTTGCGCTGATTATGCCTTGAGTCCTCAACCAACGGTTGAGGCTGCATCGCTAAAAACAGGTATTCCCATCCGCGGGTTGAGTTCCTACACTTCAATCACCCCACTGTGAGGATCAGAAAATGAAACTAGGTCTCCTGTCTGGCGCTGTACTGGTCTGCGCGATTGCGCTGCCGACGGTGACGACAGCGCAATCAGGCGCTGCGCCGATCCATCTTGTCGTGCCGCTATCGCCTGGTGGCCCCTCAGATCAGGCAGCCCGCCTTCTGGCCAAGGAGCTGGCGAAAGCACTCGGCCAGGATGTGATCGTGGAGAACAAGCCCGGGGCCTCGGGCGCAATCGCCGCACAAACCGTATCACTTGCAGCCCCGGATGGTCGAACCCTGCTCTTTGCGCCGAGTTCGATGTCGGGCTTGCCTGTGCTCGTCAAATCTCCGCCATACGCTTCGCTCACCGAATTCGCGCCGCTTGGCGCCGTGGGCGGAAACCAGGTTTGCCTGTTTATTCACCCAAGCCTGCCGGCCGCGACGGCGACGGAATTTGTCAATTATGCAAAGGCTAATCCAGACAAGTTGAGCTATGGCGCCAGCGCACCAGGCGAATATCTCGCGATGGCGAATCTGATCAAATTGACAGGGATTCGGATGGGGCAGATTCCCTACAAGGGCAGCGTGCAAATGATGCCGGACTTACTCGAAGGGAGGGTACAGGCCGCCTTTATGCCCGCAGGCTCCGGCGCGACGTATGCGCAGGCCGGGAAGCTCAAGCTACTTGCATGCGACGCCACCGAGAGGCTGTCGGGGTTGCCCGATACCCCGACCCTCGCACAAGCGAATGTGCCTATCACGGCTTTCTATGCCTACCATCTGCTGCTTGCACCGGCCAAACTGCCCGAAGACGTCAAGTCACGCCTGGCTGCGGCGTTACAGCGTGCCGCGAACGAACCCTCCCTGCGCGCGGAGTACGCGCGACTCTATATTCCCGCGCAATACCTGACCCCGGCGCAGACCACGGAGAACATCCGGGACGGCGAAAGAATCTGGGCGCAATTTGTACGCGAAACCAACTTCAAACCCGAGTAGCCCGAATGACAAACGATGACATTTTGCCGGATCACGTGGATCCCCTGCTGCAACTCATTCATGGTGGATGGACATCCCAGGTCATCTGCACCGCAGCTGAGCTGGGCCTTGCGGAATTGCTGTCCGCAGGAGAGCAAACGCTTCAACAGCTGGCGAAGTCGGCGAAGTGCAACCCTCAAGCCCTCGATCGACTGCTGCGCGCGCTGACGAGCCTGGGCATCGTCACCGTTGGAAATGACGGTGAATATGCCATGACCCCGCTCGGGAGCCGACTGCGCGCCGACGCGCCGGACAGTCTGAATGCACAGGCCCAATGGTTTGGCCTGCACTCGTGGTCCTTGTGGGGTGACCTGACCGAGAGCGTCAGGACTGGGGTCAGCGCGCGCCAGCGCAGAAGCGGCGTTGAGGGCTATGTGGACTTCGAAAATACGCCGCAGGCTGCACAGTTGTTCAACCGCGCGATGTGCGAGCTTACCCGGGTCGTCGCCTTAGCCCTGGTCAGCAAATACGATTTTCTTCAGTCTGCCCGAATAATTGATATTGGCGGCGGGCATGGCGAACTGCTCATTCCAATTCTCCTGGCCAATCCGCAAGCCCACGGCGTGCTGGTGGACCTTGAACACGCGATCGAAGGCGCGCGCCGCCATCTGGCGGGTGCCGGGCTGGGCAACAGGACTGAGTCGATCGAAGGCGACTTCTTCGTTGGCGTGCCGGACGATGGCGATCTCTATTTGCTGAAGGCGGTACTGCACAATTGGGATGACGATCGCTGCGCGATGATATTGGCGACGCTTCGCCGAAATATGCCCGCCAATTCCAGGCTATTGGTGATTGAACGTGTATCGCCGGACAAGATCGACGGATCCGTTCTCCAACAGGCGGCGCTCCGGTCAGATCTGAATATGCTTGTGGGCCGTGGTGGGCGCGAACGCTCGCGCGCCGAATTTACGGCCATGCTGAAGCAATCCGGCTTCGCAACGACGCGTATCATCTCGCTTGCCGAAGGCTTCAGTGTGATTGAGGCGGTCTGATTCCGCCAAATCGCCAGCATAGGTTCGAATACACCAGGCCTGACTTCACACTTTCGGCGCCTGATCTTCAGCCGGTTGAATATCGACGGGACGCGATGAAAACGGAGCAATCCCGGCGCCCTCGAGCTTCTTGATCATCGCAACACGCACGGCGTTCTGAGCCTGCATCCCGATGTCAACGGTCGACACCCACGCAAGCAGCGTGAAAGTCATCGCTGTGTCACTCACGCCCTTGAACACGACGCGCGGCGGCGGATTCTGCATGATCTCCCGCACCTCTGCAGCGGCTGCCATCAGCAATGCCATGACCTCTTCCGGATTGGAATCCAGGCCAACCCCGACGTCAACGTCGTAGCGGCGCCGCCGGTCAGAGCGAGTCCAGTTGACCACTTCCTTGGACACCAGGTCACCATTGGGCACGAGGATTTCCGCCCCCTGGCCGGTGCGCACCGTCGATGATCGAATACCGATTCGCGTGACCGTGCCCGACATTCCGCCCCACTCGATCACATCGCCTATGTTGATCGGTCGCTCCACAATAAGAATCAGACCGGACACGAAGTTGTTCACGACATTCTGCAACCCGAAACCGATTCCAACGCTCAACGCGCCAGCAAGCAACGTGATCTTTGCCATGTCAATGCCAAGCGCCGACAGCGCGAACACTGCACCGAGAATGATCATGGCCCAGCGCGTGAACGTCACGATGGCATAGCCCGAGCCCGAGCGCAACGGCAGCCTCGGCACGATTTCACGGGAGAGGATGAATCCGACAATACCGGTCAGAACAAAAGTCACGACAACAATTGCGATCGCCAAGGCAACGGACTTGAACGCAATCGACAACGAACCCACTTCGACCGTGGCTTGCATCAACGAATCGACCGCTGTATTAGCCGCAAATATGAGCCCGAGACTGCCCATCGAGACCACCAGGATGCTGAAGACGGTGAGTGCGCCGATCGTCAGGCGCAGCGCCGTCAACAGTGCAGGATCCTCGGTACGTGCGCTGTTGAACCACTGCCCCAGGGGCGTCGCAAGGAGTGCCCGCGCCGCACCGTAGAGCAACACGCCTGTCGTGACAAAAACCACCCCCGAGTCCAGCACGCTCCCCAAGCCGGAGCGCATGAATGACGCTTGCGGTAAAAATCCAAAAATGGCTTGCACACCAGCCAAGACGGAAACGGCGATCACGATCGATGCTGCTGCGCGAACCGTACCCGGCCTCACCCACCGCAATGCCTGCTGCAAGTGGCCATGGCGCAAATCGATGGCGATTGGAACCGCGACAACGATGGCTTGCAGGAGAATAATCAACCGATTTGCGACCGGACTCGCCTCGAGCAAGCCGCGCAACGAAAACAGAATCGTAGAGCAGGCAATCCCGTAGAGGGTCAGCGCGATCGGTGCGTTGGTCGCGCGCAGCGCCACCATCGCAGCCGGCACGGGAGCCAACAGGAAAAGCGCCTCAAAGAACAGCCTGGGCGGATTGGGAGCCAACCAGCCAAGAGACACCAGCGCGACCAACAGCGCGGCGGTGAAAGGACGCCCAAATCCGCATTGCGCTGATTGCTCCGACACGCCTGCACGCCTGGTGAAGAGCCAGCCCGAAACTGCAAATATGCAGAAAAAGATACCAGCGAGTCGAGCGCCATGATTGACGAAGTAATGGCGCTGCAGCTGCCATATCGAGCTGAGCTCCGCAACGACCTGCCCGGCTTGCTCTGCCACATCACCCAGGCGCCAGATCGGGGCCCGCTCCAGCGTCATCCGAACTGCGTCGAGATGCGCTTGCCGGGCAGCAATGAGTGCCCGCGCATCTCCAATGCGTGTTTGCAGGGAAACCGCGTGATTCAGAGCAAGCAATGCCTTGTCACGATAAACACGTACGCGAACGCTGACCTGTTGAAGCTTTGTCCTGATCAGCCGTGTGCGTTCAAGCACCTCTGCGGGGACGGCCTGCCTCTCAAGGAACGCCGTGCGCTCCTGCCATGCGCGTTCGGTCGTCTCGAGCAGGCTCCCATCTTGCTCAAGACCGCGCACGATGACTGCAATATCGTCAACGATGGCGTCAGCCTCGAAATGCAACTCTCTCAGGTAACGGTCGAGTTCAATGGAATTGACCGACTCAGGGTTGCGCAATACGCCAGCCGCGAGTTTGTCGAAGTCGTCCTCAAGCGCAGTAAGTCGCCGGGATAATTCTTGCCACTTCTCAAGACGCTCCAGACGCGCAAGTGCCATGCGCTGAAAATCTTCGCTTGCAATGGCCTGCGTGAGGGTGTCTGCGATCGTCGCGGCGGGCGCGCTTTGGGCAGCGGGCGTGGTTTGGGCATCGGGCGTGGTTTCGGTGGCGGCAGGCGTGGTTGCGGCCGCAGCCGTCTTCGCCCCCTGTGCGCTGACGCAAAAAAACGCAAACGACGCGATCAGGAACAATGAGCGAAGGCGTGATACGGTCATGGCTTTCCGGGGGCGAATCCTGAGCACAAATCCTACTCCTTTCGCACTTGCGCGACATCCAGTTTGCTTTCGCACTTGCGCGACATCCGGTTTCGCCTTGAACACGTCAAGCGTGCAGATCGAGCCTTTAAATCCGCACGCGACCGTGTCTGCCCGGCGGCTCAGGGTGCCGGCACCAGGGCAATCGTACAGGAAGTCGGATTCCAGCACACGTCTCCCGGGTGCAAGCGCATGTTGACGAGCGCGGTCAAGTTGCTGGTGGATATGTCCATGGCGCTAAACTAATCCAACGCCACGGCGTTCTGGTCGCCCCACCTACTATTCGGATGAAAACAACATGGAATTAAGCCTCAAAGGACGTACGGCACTGGTTTCCGGGGCCAGCGCGGGCATCGGGAGCGGCATCGCCCAGGTGCTGGCTGCAGAAGGCGCCCGGATCGCGATCACCGCACGACGTCATGACCTGCTCGAGCAACTCGCCTCGAAGATTTCCGGCTCAGGCGCCGAAGCGCC
>CAITPF010000106.1 GCA_903894155.1 uncultured beta proteobacterium
CGAGCAGACCGAGCGTCTGCACGCGACGACACGGATTCCGCTTTTCTGCGCAGCCGTGCGGAAGGTTTTCATCACGTTATGGCCCAGAAAATCCGTCAGCAGGATGAGGATTTCGGTTCCCGACGGGAGCGCGAGCGCCCGTTTCTGGTGTGACGGGTCTCGCCCGCTGATATGGTGCGTGATGGCGATCCGGTGCGCGCGCAGCACATCGGGGATATTGCCAAGGCGGTCGGCGCCGACGATGACGGCGTTGGTAAACGGTGGAATCATGACTGCTCCTGTGTTTCAAACAGGCTTAATGATAATGATTCACATTCAAATAGCAAGTGGAATAATATTTATTCTCATTATTCTTCGACCGCTTCCCTGACCCTGTCTTCGTCGAGCTCCGGCGCCAGCATGGAAATGAAGGTGTAGACGTAGTCGCGCAGAAACACGCCCGACTTGATGGCGATCCGCGTCGTCTGCGTACCGAACAGGTGCCCCGCAGGCAAGCTGACCAGGTGCGTGTCGCGGGCCGGCTCGTAGGCAACGCCTGCGATGATGCCGATCCCGAGCCCCACATCCACGTAGGTCTTGATGACGTCGGCGTCAACCGCCTCCAGTACGATGTCGGGGCGCAGACCGGCCTTCTCAAACGCCAGATCGACCGATCGGCGTCCGGTAAAGGCGCGCTCGTAGGTCACGATCGGATAGGCCGCCAGATGGTCGAGCGAGAGCACGAACCCGGCCTGGCGGGAAACCGCGACAAGCGGATGATCCGGGCGCACGACGACCGTGTGCTCCCACGTGTAGCAAGGCAGCGTTGCCAGACCCGGGGTCGCCGCGAGTGATTCGGTGGCGATCGCCAGATCCGCCTGCTCATGCAGCACCATATCGGCCAGGCGGGCCGGGCTGCCCTCGGCCAGCAGCAGATGCACGCGCGGGAAGAGTTTGCGGAACTCCGGGATCACGCGCGGGAGCACATACCGCGCCTGCGTGTGGGTGCACGCAATCACGAGGCTGCCTTCGTCACGACGCGCGTACTCGTCGCTCACCTTCTTGAGGTTGTCGATTTCGCGCATGATGCGGTCGACGACCTGGGCGACCGCGTGGCCGGGTTTGGTCAACCCCTTGATGCGCTTGCCGTGTCGCTCGAAGATCTGGACCCCGAGTTCATCCTCAAACTCGAGGATCGCCTTCGAAACGCCGGGCTGCGAGGTGAAGAGAGATCGCGCGGCTTCGGTCAGGTTGAAATCGCGACGGATCGTTTCGCGCACGAAGCGGAATTGCTGCAGGTTCATATGCACTCCAACGGAACCTGCATTATAAGTAATAAAGAAATATATATAACTAACTTTTGGTTATTAGCTTCTTTCTGAAACTTCTAGCGATTTTGCCGATGTGAGCACGGTTTCCCAAACTGACTATCCAGCTGCCGGATTGATTCATACTATCGCCTTACCGTGTGTGGTCGGCACAACGCGGGGTACCCGCGCCATGCCGCCGCACGCCCTTCCCGCTGCAACTGTCGCAGCCTACTCACTTGAAATGGGGACATTCCATGAGCGACATCCAACGTTACCAATCCACCGCGCGCCTTTCGCGCCTGGTGGTTCATAACTCCGTGGTCTACGTAGCGGGCATCACGGCCACCGATCGCAGTGGCGACGCGCAGGCCCAGACCGCCGACATCCTGGCCAAGCTCGACGGCTTACTGGCCAGCGTGGGAAGCAACAAATCGCGCATCCTGTCAGCGCAGATCTGGCTGCAGGACATTGTCCGGGATTTTGCCGGCCTGAACGCCGCCTGGGAAGCGTGGATTCCTGGCGACGCGGTGCCGACCCGCGCGACGTGCGAAGCCAAACTTGCCGGACCTGAAATACGCGTGGAAATCATCATTACAGCCGCGTTGTAATCTCACCTCATCGCTGAACCTGACTTGCGGAGATTGCATTTGCGATGCAAGCAAATGCGTCCTCTATCAATCTGTTCGCCATCGCGGTAGCCGCCAATCAAATACCAGCGCCATTGCACGCAAGGCCGTCGCAAGCGTTGCTCCGGCCAGCAGACCGACCCAGCCAGCCAGGCCGAGCCAGTCGGCCGCGATGACCACCCAACCGCCGGCAAAGGAACAGACGGCGTAAGGCCGGTGATCGCGAAACGCGTACGGGATTTCGTTGCACACGATGTCGCGCAGGACGCCACCAAACACGGCCGTCATCATGCCCATCAGCACAGCGACGATGGCCGGCATGCCGGTGGCCATGGCGAGTTCCGTGCCGCCCGCGGTGAAAAGCCCTAGTCCCACGGCATCGGGCCATTGCACCGCGCGTTCGGTCGGCGCGAAATGCCGGGCCTGCAGGAAAAACATGGCCAGAACCGACAGGCCAAGCAGCATCCAGAGCCACCACGAATGCTCGACCCAAAAGAAGGGGCGCCGGTCGAGCAATATATCGCGCAGCGTCCCGCCGCCAAAGGCGCTCAGGCCGACCACGATGCACACGCCGACGGGGTCGAGCTTCTTGCGCGCCGCCTCAATCAGGCCGGAGACGGCGAACGCAAGAATAGCCGCAGCCTCAATGGCGATCTGGGCGGTGGGCAAAGTCCAGGCGTCGGAGCTCATGCTGGGAGTCGTGTTTTACGGACGGTGGAGTCGACCAGGCACCAGTGTAGCGAGGATTGGCCTGGGGCCGGCTCCGGGCCGCAGAATCTGCGAGGCGGAACATCTGCACATCCGGGGTTCGCTGAAAAACACAAACTGCACGCTTCGAGGCTAAGATGGCGACTCTGACTAATTTGGAAACTGTTTTCCCTTTTCTTTTTCTAACAGACCTGACATGAAAGCGGCTACCGCGTCTACCTCTCTAACGATCAAAATCGCCGCCGGCACGATCCTGATGCTGGCTGCGGTGTGGCTCGTCGCCTTCGTCGTCATTGACCGCAATCATTCCGAATCGATCAAATTGGCGGAACAGCGTGTCCTGGGCAAATCGCAAATCTTCGCCCAATACACCTTGTCAACCATCAAGCGCGTCGACCAGATTGTGCTCGAGGCGCGTTTGGTGCTGGAGCATAACTGGAGCGACTTCGGCCGCTTCATCGAACAGCAAACGTCTTTAATTAATGACATCGCCTTCCAGATTGGAATCATCGACCGCAACGGCATCCTGGTGTATTCCAACATCGCGGCAATGGTCGATAAAGTTGACCTTTCCGCAAGAGAGCACTATCGCGTACACCTTGAATCCCAGGGCCCGGAGCACCTCTTCATCAGTCGGCCAGTCGTTGGCAAAGTGTCCAGGCAGTGGGCAATCCAGTTCACTCGCCCCATCTACAAGGACAACCGTTTCGACGGTGTCCTGGTCGTGTCGGTGGATCCCAGGCAATTCGGCGCGTTTGGCCAGGATCTGGAACTTGGCCCTGACGGCGTCGCTTCGGTCGTGCGCGATACGGGTGAACGCATGGCACGCTTTCCGATCGACGAGAAACTCTACGGCCAAACACTTTCGGGCTCCCTGCCTATTTTTGCCCCGAATGCACCAAAATCCGGCACATTCAGCACCCTCACGACCGTTGATGGGGTCGAGCGAATTTATGGCTTTACGCGCTTGCCCGGCCATGGCCTGACTGTCCTGGTCGGCGAGTCACTTGACTACGCCCTCGCGCCCCATGAATCGTTCACGCGGCTTGTGCTGGCCTTAGGGCTGCTCGCGACGATTTTCGTCGCCGCGAGCATGTATTTCATTTTCCGCTGGGCTGTCGAACGCGCGCACCGGAAAGAAGCCTGGCAACACGCCAATATCGACGTTCTCACCGGCCTGCCGAATCGACGCGCATTCCTGGATCAGCTTGACCATGAAATCGCAAGAGCCGAGCGCACCGGCACAAACATTGCCCTGCTGTTTCTGGACATTGATCACTTCAAGAACATCAACGATACGTTGGGCCATTCGGCTGGTGACGCATTGCTGGTCGCGGTTTCATCCAGACTGAGAAAATCCTTGCGGCAGGTCGACTCGATCGCAAGAATGGGCGGAGACGAATTCACGATCATATTGAGCGAACTATCCCACGCCCATGATGCCGAGCTTGTCTGCAAGAAGATCCTGACCGAACTAGCAGCTCCCATCTACGTTGGGGATAAGGTACTGCACGTCACCACCAGCATTGGCGTTGCCATCTACCCCGACGATGGGCTCGACGGCGAAACAATGCTCAAGAGCGCCGATCAGGCAATGTATGTCTCGAAGCATCGCGGCCGAAATCGCTACACGTTCTTCTCGAGCGCGATGCAGGAAACGACCTCAAAGCGCATGCAGTTGACCAATGACCTTCACCGCGCGATTGTGGAAAATCAGCTGATTGTTCACTATCAGCCTATTGTTGACTTATCCACAGGACGCGTCTGTAAGGCCGAAGCCCTGGTCCGCTGGCAGCATCCGGTGCTTGGGCTGCTGCTTCCGGCGGAATTCATTTCGTATGCCAAGGAAAGCGGACGGATTCAACAAATCGATCAGTGGGTATTGACGCAAGTCGCCACACTCCTGGGATCCTGGCCTGAAAGCCTGCGCAAAGATTTTCAAATATCGGTGAACAAATCAGCCATCGAGTTTCATTCCGCAGACGACATCCGGAAAACCGTCGAAACGTGCCAGGGCCTGGGCAGCAGCATCGTGGTGGAGATTACCGAGCGCGTCCTGATGGACGACACGCCAGGCACGATGGCCAACGTGATGAAGGTACACGAATCAGGAATCGAGCTCTCGCTCGACGACTTTGGCACTGGCTACTCCTCGCTATCCTATATTGCAAGATTTCCGGCCACCTACCTCAAGATCGACCAGGCCTTCGTGGCCAAATTGCTTCGATCCAACGCCAGGGAAGCCGTTTTATGCGAAAGCATTATCTTGCTGGCACACAAACTCGGCATCAAGGTGGTTGCGGAAGGCGTGGAAACCCAAAGCCAGAGCGAGTGGCTTGCCAGTATCGGTTGCGACTACGTGCAGGGATACTTCTATTATCGGCCGATGACGGCCGATGCCCTTGAGAAACTGGTCTTCGCATCAGCCGGGATTGCCTCGCCAGCGTCGTCGCGTAGTGAGTCGGCAGAAAATCCGGCATGAAGGCCATTCAAGGAGCGCATATCGATCGCTGCCCCTGGTGCGAGGGATTCGACCTGTATCGTGATTACCACGATACCGAGTGGGGCGTCCCGCTGCGGGATGATCGGGCGCTCTTTGAGCTCCTGATCCTCGAAGGCGCACAGGCCGGGCTATCCTGGTCCACGATCCTCAAAAAGCGCGAACACTACCGCCAGGTATTTGATCATTTCGACCCACAGGCAATTGCCCGTTACGACGACAAGAAAATACGCTCGCTGCTCAGCGACCCCGGCATTGTCCGGAACAACCTCAAAATCGCCGCAACGCTCACCAATGCCAAGGCGTTCCTGGCACTGACCCAGGATGGGGATTCTTTCAGCGATTTTCTCTGGCAGTTCGTCAATCACCAACCGATCCACAACCAGCGCGGCGTTCCGACTGAGGTACCCGCGAAGACACCTGAGTCCGACGCGATGAGCAAGGCGCTCTCCAGGGCAGGTTTCAAGTTCGTCGGATCCACGATCTGCTATGCGTTCATGCAAGCCTCTGGCATGGTGAACGATCATCTGGTGTCCTGTCACCGACATGCCAGTTGCGCTTCGCTCGGCGCACCAGCCTGATTTGCGTCAACTCGCCACGTAAAGTGCATTAAAACCGACGCCACAGGAAATCCCCCGAGGATTAACATTCCCGCAGAAGGGTCTTGCCGCGCAGTCCCGGCACCGAAGCCGCTGTCGCTGTCGCTGTCACTGTCGCTATCGCTCAACTTTGGGTTGAAAATCATGAGAAAGCCTGCACTGAAGAAAATATTCTCGCGACTTCTTTGCCTGGGGCTCTCGGTGATTGTCGCCGCGCCGAGCCTGGCCTGCACGACCTTTCGCTTGCAGTCACAGGATGGCGCCTGGATCATCGGGCGATCCATGGAGCTTGGGCTGCAACTCGACAGCAGGCTGATGATCGTGCCCCGCCAGTTTGCGCTCACGGCGACACTGCCCGGCATGAAGCCCGGAATGGAGTGGACCGCGAAATTCGGTTTCCTCGGCGTCAACGCCCTGGGGTACGACGTTGCGACCGATGGCATGAACGAAGTGGGCCTGAGCGCGCACGCGCTGTACATCCCGGGGTTTTTCGAATATCAGCCCTATCCTGCCGACGGGAAGAACGCCATCGCCAATACCGACCTCGTCAACTGGGTTTTAAGCCAATTCGAGACGGTTGAGCAGGTTCGCGAAGCGTTACCCAAAGTCACCGTCTTTGCGCTGGATGTCCCCACGGCCGGCGTGCAGCCGTTGCACTGGGCGATACGCGATGCGAAAGGCGGATCCATCGTCGTTGAATACATCAGGGGGCGGTTAACGATCGACGACAATCCGGTTAGCGTGCTGACCAACTCACCGAATTTCGACTGGCACATGACCAACCTGCGAACGCATATCAACCTGACCAATGTCAACGTGGATGGCCTGAAGCTGGGGTCCACGACGATCGAGCCGCTGGGTCAAGGCACAGGTCTGATCGGGTTGCCCGGCGACTACTCGCCACCCGCCAGGTTTCTGCGCGCAACCGCGCTGGCCTTCGCCAGCGCGCCCGTCGCGACAGCCGCAGATGGCGCCAACCTGGCATTTCACATTCTGAATGCCGTCGACATCCCGATCGGCGCGGTTGCAGAAAAGGTTCCCGCCAGGGATGGAGGCAAACCCACGCTCGTCTATGAGCAGACGCAATGGGTCACCGTGTATGACCTGAAAAACCGGGTTGCCTATTTTCGCACCTACGGAAACCTGAACATCCGCAAGGTTGATCTCGGAAAAATCGATTTCAACGCAAAAGCCATCACGCATATTCCGATGTCGCGTGATATGGTCGCCGAGGACCTCACCGCTCAAGCCAAACCGTAACCCGGTTCCGGGCCGCGACTCGATGTCATTTCCGGCCTGAAGGCTGGGGTTTCCGCACACCCGGTCAGGTTGCCGGGCGGTCCGCGGCCAGTTGCTTTAACGTGCGCAACTGCCAGGCGAATTCAGGCTCGAACGCCGCGGGTTGCGCGACAGCCCCGTAACCGCCGTCGGCGTACACAAGCGCGTACGCGGCGTAGCTCGCTGCCTGAAGCGCCCTGCCGTTGATCGCGTTGGCGACCGCATAGCTCGCGGAAACCGCCGCGTGCCCGCATCCGTCGATCGATTTTGAGCCGCGATGCTGATTGGCAAGTCGGTCGGCATCGGCGCGCGCGACTTCCAGAGCCGCATTGTCGGCCTCGCCTTGCACGAATTTGCCGAGCACGGCCAGGCATTCGATGACTTCCGGCTCTTCCAGCAAATGCTGAATGCGCGCCACGCACGCATGGCCAAAGACGAGCCTGAGCCGCGCATTGCCTGGGCCCGAAAGATCGATTTCGGATGCAAACTGTTCAAGTAACGGGTTCATGGTTTGGATCAGGCTGACATACAACGCCGGCGCATGCGGTTCGACGCGCCACAGGAAGTGATGCGCAAAAGGTGGTGCGCCGTGTCCGCGGCCGCGGAGGCCTCGGAAGGATAGCCGCCCTGATAGCCCGTATCGATGCGATCAAGCCGCAGCGACGATCCGGGCTTGACCTCGAAGTGTTCAATGCGCTTGTCTTTGCTCATTGCAATGGCTCCGCAGGCTAATTCTTGGTGACACAGTGCTCGTTGTAAGATTCCCGCTGACGCGACTTTCCGATTTTCTCAAGTCGCATGCAGTTTCCCCCGCAAACTCCCAGGCAAGAATGACGGAAAAGCAGCCAGTCAACGCATCAATGAGCGTGTTTGAGCGCTATCTTACCGTGTGGGTATTCCTTTGCATCGTTGCGGGAATCGCGCTTGGGCAACTGCTCCCAGGACTGTTTGAGGCCATCGGCCGCATGGAATTCGCGAACGTCAACCTGCCCGTCGGGTTGCTGATCTGGATCATGATCATTCCCATGCTGGTCAAGGTCGATTTCACCGCTCTGCATGAAGTCAGCCAGCATGTCCGGGGTATCGGCGTGACGCTCTTTGTGAACTGGCTGGTCAAGCCGTTCTCAATGGCATTTCTGGGCTGGCTGTTTATCCGCCAACTGTTTGCACCCCTGCTGCCGGCAGACCAGCTCGATAGCTATATCGCCGGTCTCATCCTGCTTGCAGCCGCCCCGTGCACGGCCATGGTGTTCGTCTGGAGCCGGTTGACAGGCGGTGATCCGTTGTTCACCCTGTCGCAAGTGGCGCTCAACGACACGATCATGGTGATTGCCTTTGCCCCGCTCGTGGCCTTCCTGCTGGGGATTTCGGCGATTGTCGTACCCTGGGATACGTTGCTGACGTCGGTCGGCCTGTACATCGTGATCCCGGTCATCCTGGCGCAGATCTGGCGCAAATTGCTCATGCAACGCGGGCAGGCGGCTTTTGACGCCGCCATGAGCCGAATTGGCCCCTGGTCAATAGCCGCACTGCTCGCAACGCTCGTCTTGCTCTTTGCGTTTCAGGGCAAGGCCATCATCGAGCAACCGCTCGTGATCGCACTACTCGCCGTGCCGATCCTCATCCAGGTGCTGTTCAATTCCGCGCTCGCGTACTGGCTGAACCGCACCCTGGGCGAAAAGCACAATATTGCCTGCCCTTCGGCCCTGATCGGCGCATCGAACTTCTTTGAGCTTGCCGTCGCTGCCGCGATCAGCCTGTTTGGATTTCAGTCCGGCGCCGCGCTCGCGACCGTGGTGGGCGTGCTCATCGAGGTTCCGGTCATGTTGCTGGTGGTCTATATCGTCAATCACTCACGGTCGTGGTACGAAGGCAAATAGCCGTCCTGAAAATCCTGCCCAGGCCCTTGCCCGGGCGCTCACCTGCTGAGCCATGGCATCGACCAGTGTCAGCGAGCCGATCACCCACCCGAGCATGGCGCACACGGCCTTTGCGCCAATAGAGAATGCACTGATCTTGGCCGGCATGAGGGGGCTCGTTGATAATTTTTGGTGCCAGCAGGCAATCGGCAAACCGACTCAGTCAGTAGATTTATACTAAAGCATTGCCCGTTGGTACAGCGACATGACCAAAACAACTTTGAATACGTCTACTCAGGCCTCGCACGATGAGCTACTCAGGACCATCGAGTCGTTACGTGCGAAGGTCGACGAGTTGCAGGCCAGCAACATTGAGCTCGAAAGGCTGCGGGCCACGGATCCGCTGACCGGCGTATGGAACAGGGGCCAGTTTGATCGCGCGGTCGCCCTGGAGCTCGACCGCAGTGTGCGATACAAGCAGCCCTTGTCGTTGCTGCTCGTCGATATCGATCATTTCAAGAAGGTCAACGATACGCTCGGCCACAAAGCGGGCGATCTGGTCTTGAAAGAACTGGCGTCCATCATTACGGCCGGCATCCGCATGATCGACGGACTCTACCGCTGGGGCGGCGAGGAATTCGCGGTGCTCGTGACGTCCACCAGCTACCGCAAGGCGGGCATCCTCGCGGAAAAGCTGCGCAAACGCGTCGCGCAAACGGATTTCGCTGGCGCAGGGCCGATCACCGTCAGCATCGGCGTCGCAGAGCACCGTTGCGCGGAGTCTGCTTCCGAATGGTTCGAGCGGGTCGACGCCGCGCTCTACCGGGCCAAGCTTGAGGGGCGCAACCGGGTTCAGGTTGACCCGAGAGGCAACTCGGATCTTTGGGAGGGCCTGGGAACGGCACCGATTGTCAGACTTGTCTGGCGCGAAGCCTACGAGTGTGGGCAGCCGCAGATCGACGAGGAGCATCGCCGGCTTTTCGAGCTTGCCAACGAGGCCTTCGACGCATCGTTTGACCCGATCGGGGAGTCAGGGCATCTTGCACCGGCGCTCGACCGATTGCTCGCGCATATCGCACAGCACTTTGAGCATGAGGAGAAGATCCTCGCCGAGCAGGGCTACGAGCGCCTTGAAACCCACCGAAGAGCCCATGCGGCCCTGATTGGGCGCGCACTGGAACTCAAGGCCAGTGTCGATCGCGGGCAGGCGTCGATCGGCGATCTGGTGGAGTTCCTGGCCAACAAGGTGGTGGCGCAGCACCTGCTCATGGCGGACGCGGATTACTTTCCCCTGTTTCTCGACAACAAGGACTGATGCGCCGCACGAGGCGCACCGTCAGAGAACCGGTCAGCGCCCGCTTGCAGGAAAATCCTGATCCCGCCGCGGACCTCGCCCGCGATCGAACCGGTCAGTTCGCGAATCCGCCGGGCAGGCAATAAATGCGGGATAATCTGCGTCACCCAATTCGTCGCAAGCAGGTCGCATCATGGAATTCAGCACCCATACCCAGGTATCCGCCGCAAAGGTCAAGACCGCTGCACTGGCGGTTGGCATTTTCACTGACGGCATCCTGAGCCCATCGGCCGACGTGATCGATCGCGCCAGCAACGGTGCGATCCGTGCCGTCCTCAAGTCCGAATTCAGCGCTCGCGCGGGGGCCACGCTGGTGCTGCGCAACCTGCCAGCCGTCGCCGCGCAGCGCATCGTGCTGGTCGGCCTGGGCAAGCAATCCGACTATGGCCTGCGCATCTACGCCCGCGCGGAGCTCGCCTTTGCCAACGCCTGCGTTCATGCGCGCGTGGGCGAGGCCATATCCGCCCTCGCCTCGATCGCATGCCCCGGCACCGATTTGCGCGACCGTGCGCGCGCAGGCGCCTCGGCGGTGGGCGAGGCCACCTATCACTATGATGCGACGCTGGGCAAACCGGATCCGCAAACACGGCCCAAGCTGCGCAAGTTCGCCATGCTGGTGGAGCGCGGCGATGTGTCGAAAGCGCAACACGGGCTGCATGAAGGCGAAGCGCTCGGCGAAGGAATGTCACTTGCGCGCACGCTGGGCAATCTGCCTGGCAACATCTGCACCCCCACCCACCTGGGAGACACTGCGAAAGCGCTCGGGCGCACATTCAAGTCGATCAAGGTGTCGGTGCTCGACCGCAAGCAGATCGAAGCGCTGAAAATGGGCTCATTCCTGTCCGTGGCCAAAGGCTCGGATGAAATGCCCCGGTTCATCGTCATGCACTACCGGGGTCCCCAGTCGGCGCGCCGCGCCGCAAAAGCCGGGTCGCAGGTCGCCGACGGGCCGGTCGTGCTGGTCGGAAAAGGCATCACCTTCGACTCCGGTGGTGTCTCGATCAAGCCCGCAGGAACCATGGACGAAATGAAATTCGACATGTGCGGTGCCGCAAGCGTCATCGGCACGCTGCGCGCTGTCGCACAACTCGAATTGCCGGGCGAAGTCATCGGCCTGATCCCTACCTGCGAAAACATGCTGAGCGGTCGCGCCAACAAGCCCGGCGATGTGGTCACCAGCATGTCTGGCCAGACCATCGAGATACTCAATACCGATGCGGAAGGCAGGCTGATCCTTTGCGATGCGCTGACCTACGCCGAGCGCTTCAAGCCAGCGGTGGTCATCGACATCGCCACCCTGACCGGTGCCTGCGTGGTGGCGCTTGGCAGCGTCAACTCCGGGCTGTTCTCCAAGGACGACGCGCTCGCCGACGAGATTCTGGCCGCGGGTCGCCAGGCGCTGGATCCCGCGTGGCGCATGCCGATGGACGACGCCTATCAGGATCAGCTGAAGTCCAATTTCGCCGATATGGCCAATATCGGCGGCCCGCAAGCAGGCTCCGTGACGGCAGCCTGCTTCCTGTCACGCTTTGCCAAGGCGTACCGCTGGGCGCACCTGGATATCGCCGGCACCGCATGGCGGGGCGGCAAAGAAAAGGGATCAACGGGTCGGCCTGTGCCCCTGCTGTTGCAGTTCCTGTTGAACCGCAAGGCGGGGTGACGCGATCCATGGTGCGCGTGGATTTCGCTATCGGTGCCCCCGAGCGTGTCCGCCAGGCATGCCACACGACGCTGCGCCAGTTTCTGGCGGGCCGGCAGCTCACGGTGTACTGCACCAATCCCCGGCGCCTGCGCGCCTTCGACGAGCAACTCTGGTCTGTCGATGACGCCGCGTTTGTCCCCCATGTGATGGCCACCGATCCGCTCGCGCCGGTGACGCCCGTGATCATGGTGGCCGACGCACTTCAAGCCGCGCTTGCGCAACGGCAGGAACCCATCTGGCTGCTCAATCTCGATGATGACTGCCCGCCGTCGCTGGAGCGCGTCGTTCGCATACTGGAGATCGTCTCCGTCGATGAAGAGGACAAAGCCCTTGCGCGGGCGCGCTGGAAGGCTTATCAGGCAGCGGGACACGAAGTTCACTCGCACACCATGAACACAAAGTAATTTTTAATTATTTCCCAAAATACAAAGTAATCGTTAATTATTTGCCCATAAATTTTTGATGAATCGACACCCATTCAGGGAACTGTCAGGTATGCTTTCGGTCACAGTACCGGTGAGCCACGATTTACGCCCACCAGCCAATCAATCAAGGAGCCTGTAAATGAGCGACTATCGCCCCACCCTTTCCCGCAGCCCGTATGGTGCTGGCAGCGCGGAGGTCGTCCGCAACAATGTCCTGCGCAACACATACTGGTTACTCGCGATTTCCATGGTACCGACCGTGCTCGGCGCGGCCGTAGGCATGATGAGCGGCATCAACCAGCTCATGGCTGGCAGCCCGGGCATGTCGGCCATCATTTTCCTGGTCGGCGCCTTCGGCCTGATGTTTGCCATTGACAAGAACACAGACAGTTCGGTGGGCGTAGGCTTGCTGCTGCTGTTTACCTTCTTCATGGGTGTGATGCTCTCCCGTCTGCTCGGGTTCGTCATGGGGATGTCCAATGGCACGCAACTCGTCATGACCGCCTTCGGCGGCACGGCGATCGTGTTCGGCACCATGGCCACGCTCGCGAGCACCATCAAGCGCGACCTGTCGGGAATGGCCAAGTTCATGTTCATCGGCGTGGTCATCCTGATCGTTGCGTCGCTTGCCAACATCTTCCTGCAGTTGCCCGCCCTGATGCTGACAGTCTCGGTCCTGGCAATCGTGATCTTCTCCGCCTTCATGCTGATCGACCTGCAGCGTGTCGTCAACGGCGGCGAAACCAACTATGTCGTGGCCACCCTGGCAATCTACCTGGATGTCTACAACGTGTTCTCGAACCTGCTGGCCTTGCTCGGCATCTTTGGCGGCAGCCGCGACTGACCTCGCGCGCGGTTCCGGTCATCAAGCCAGTTCTCCGGAACTGGCTTTTTTCTGGGGGGAGCCCAATTGTCCAATCCCGTATTGCGCCGGATCGAAAACGGCGTACTGACACTGACCATCAACCGCCCCGAGCGACGCAACGCGCTCGATGTCGCAACCTACCTCGGGCTTGCCGAGGCGATCCGCGACGCCGGTACCGACACGCGCGTCAGGGCGATTGTCCTGACGGGCGCGGGCGACCACTTCACCGCGGGAAACGACCTCAAGGATTTCCAGGCGGCGCGGCCCATGGGCGATAGTGCCGGCATGACCTTCATTCGCAGTCTCGTCGACAGCGACCTGCCTGTCGTGGCGGCCATCGAAGGCAATGCGATCGGGATCGGTGTCACCCTGCTTCAACACTGCGACTTCGTCTTTGCCGCAACGAACGCCCGCTTTCGCATTCCGTTCGTCGCCCTGGGCCTTTGCCCTGAAGGTGCATCAAGCCTGCTGCTTGCCAGGATGGTCGGTCAGCGCAAGGCAAACGACTGGTTGCTACGGGGTCGGGCCTTTACCGCCGCCGAGGCGCTCGACGCGGGGTTCCTGAACGCCACGACGGATCCGGGGCAGGCGCTCGCGCACGCGGTGCAGGTGGCTGCGGAGATGGCTGCGTTGCCGCCCGAAGCGCTGCGTCTCACAAAACGCATGCTCCACCACGCAGAGCGGCAGCAGATTCACGATACGCTGGATTACGAAGTGCAGCACTTCGCACAGCGTCTGGCCTCGCGCGAGGCGCAGGCCGCCATTGCCGCGTTCTTCCCGGCTCGACAAAAATAGGCGGCGACGCCGTCCAGACGGACACCGGACCACCTCGATTTCCCGCTACGATGGGGCACGGGGCACGGGGCACGGGGCACGGGGCTCAGGGTACAGGGTACAGGGTACAGGGTACAGGGTACAGGGCTCAGGGCACAGGGCACAGGGCTCAGCAAGCCATCCAGCACACCGCGAACAGGGGCCATCAATTGCATCCTTGGATACTTCTTCTGATCGCCATCGTCGGCGAGGTGATCGGCACGACAGCGCTCAAGGCATCAGAAGGATTCACCCGGCCGCTGCCGTCGACGATCGTGGTGATCGGCTATGGCGTGGCCTTTTATTTTCTGTCGCTCACGCTCAAGACCATACCGATGGGCATTTCATACGCGATCTGGTCCGGCGTCGGCATCGTGCTGATATCCCTGCTCGGATGGATCGTGTTCAAGCAGTCGCTCGACGCCCCTGCCCTGATCGGCATGGGTCTCATCGTCGCCGGCGTCCTCGTCATCAACGTGTTCTCAAAAACCGCCTCGCACTGATCCCGCGCGGGCCTGGTAACCCGAACTACCCGACCAGGCCCACCGACATTCCGCCGCACGCATACAGCAACTGCCCCGTGATGAATCCTGCGCGCGCATCCAGGAACATTGCCACGGCGTGGGCGATTTCCTCGGGCGACCCAAAGCGTTCGACCGGCACCGACTGACGAATTCTGATCGTCTGCGGCGCATCGGGCGGATTTGAGTTGATGAAAAGCTCGGTCGCAACCGGCCCCGGTGCCACCGCATTGACGGTAATGCCCTGCGATGCGACCTCGAGCGCCCAGGTGCGCGTCATGCCGACGATCCCCGCCTTGGTGCCGCCGTATCCCGTGCGGCCCGATTTGCCCAGCATGGCGCGACTGCTGATGTTGACGATGCGGCCAAACTTTCGGGCACGCATGGCAGGCAGCACCCCTTGGGTCAATATCAGCGGCGCGATCATGTTGAGCGCGACCATGTTGTTCATCTGGTCGAGCGACACATCCTCGATCTTGGCGACTTCGATCATCCCGGCGTTGTTCACCAGATGCAGGATCTCCGTTTTTGCCGTCCAGTGCGCGATCGCCTCGCGCGTGCGCGCGGCGTCACTCAGGTCAACCGACTCGAACGTTTCGCCCGGCATCAACTTATCCGGGGGCCGCCGGCTGAAATTCAGCACCTTGTAGCCATCGGCAATCGCCCGCTCGCAGATGCCGCGACCAATACCGCGGCTGGCACCTGTTACCAGTATTGTTGCGCCTTTCATTCTGCCTTGATCCCCCTTTCCTTGACGAGTTTTCCCCACTTGGCACGCTCGAGTTGCTCAAATGCGCCAAGGTCCGGGCCAAACAGGTTCCCCGGGCTTGCGGCGAGCCTGACATAAGACTGCTTGAGCTTTTCTGACTGCAAGCCAGTACGGGCTGCGGCGATGAGCGCGTCCACGACCGGTTGCGGCGTTCCCTTTGACACGTAGAGCGCAAACCAGGCCGTCACGTCAAAGCCAGGCACCCCGGATTCAGCGAACGTCGGCAGATTCGGTGCCAAGGGACTGCGTTGCGCCGAAGTGACTGCGATTCCGCGCAAACGCGACCCCTCGTTGATCGGGCCAATCGATCCGGAGAGGTTATCGAACAGCAGGTCGATATTGCCCCCGACCAGGGCGGGAAGCGACGCCGACAGCCCCTTGAACGGAACGTGCAGAAGTTCGATGCCGGTCACGGATTCAAAATAGGCCGCTGTCAGGTGCACCGAAGAGCCTATTCCCGGTGTGCCGTAGGTCAGCTTTCTGTCGCCTGCCGCACGTGCCGCGCCGATGACGTCCTGCAGCGTCTTCCAGGGCGAATTCACGGAAACCGACAGCACGTTGGGCGTGGTCGCTACCAACGCGATGGGCACCAGGTCGCGGGCGGGATCGAATTGCATCTCGGGGTAGATGAACTGGTTGATCGTTTGCGTGCCGATTGTCCCCAGGCCGACCACATAGCCATCCGGCTTGCTGCGCGCGACATACGTCATGCCGACATTGCCCCCGGCGCCAGGCCGATTCTCGACAACGACGGATTGCCCGAGGGGTTGCTCCATCGCCTGGGCAATCGCACGTCCGAAGATATCGGCAGCGCCCGCTGCGGGATAGGGCACCACGACCGTCACCGCGCGCGCCGGAAACGCCTGCGCCTGCGCGCCGCCCGCAGCGAGCAACATGCTGCCCGTCACGACTCCCAGGGCGCACATACCTCTGAGAAAATCACGTTTTTTCATTTTTTTGTCTTCCTGCCTGAGGACTTGCACGATACAAGTAGTACGGAAATTATGACTATAGTAATATTTCGCGCACCCGCAGGAATATAGCAACAAATCTCTTCAGGCTCCATGACCTTCGCCGAACGAATGGCCGTGCTTGCCGGCACGCATGCCCAGCACGCCGCGCTGATCGACCGAAACACGCCCATCACCTTTTCCACGCTGCATGCGCGCGTGGATCGTCTCGCCGCGGCATTTTCGCGCCTGGGCGTTACGGCGGGCGATCGCGTCGCCATCTGGCTGCCGAACTGCCTGGCCTGGGTCGAATCCTTCCTGGCCTGCGCGCATCTCGGCGCAGTCGTCCTTGCGATCAATACCCGGTTTCGCAGCCAGGAGCTCGCCACGATCATCGGACGCGGCCGTGCGGATTGGCTCCTCATGTGGCCCGATTTCAAGGGCATCGCGTTTGGCGACATCCTGGTCGACGTGCCGCCCGAGGCGCTTGGCCACTTGCGGGGCATCGTCACCATCGACGAGGCGGGAGACGATCGCGCCGCGCGAGCCATCGCCGCATGCGGAATTCCGGTGCACGACTATGCGCCGATGCTTCAGGAGACCACCCCTGCGCCCGCGCCGCACGGCAACGCCGGCGTACTCTGCTACACGACATCCGGCACGACCTCGCTGCCCAAGTTCGTGCTGCACGACCAGCGCACGCTGCTGCACCACGGCGACATCATGCAACAGGCCTACGGATACGACAGGGACTGTCGCATTCTTGCCAGCACGCCGTTCTGCGGAGCCTTCGGCTTTTCCACCCTGCTGGGCGGGTTGGCAAGCGGCACCACGGTCGTCTGCGAACCGGTGAGCGACACCGCGAGCACGCTCGACCAGATACGCCGCCACGGGATCACGCATACCTACGCCAATAACGAGTCGATCCTGCGCCTGCTGGAATCATCCGATTCGCCGGAAGACTTCCGCACCTGCAGGCTGTTCGGCTTCGCGAACTTTTCGCCTGCCTCGGGAGATCTCCTTGAGCGGGCAAAGCAGAACGGCCTGGAGTTGACCGGGCTGTACGGATCGAGCGAGTTGCAAGCCCTCACGGCCGCGCAGCCGCGCCGGGACGAGGACGGCGACACCAGCGTGCGCTACCTCGCGGGCGGCACGCTCATCCATGCCGGGGCGCGCGTGCGTGCGCGCGATCCGCAATCCGGCGCGCTGCTGCCGCACGGCGAATCGGGCGAGCTCGAGATCTCGTCGCCCTCGCTGATGACAGGCTATCTGGATGACCGCCAGGCAACCGCCCGGGCGATCACGGCGGATGGCTTTTTCAGGACAGGCGATCTCGGCTATTCGGTCAGCGACCGGCAGTTTGTCTTCCAGACCCGCATGGGCGATTCGCTGCGCCTTTCCGGCTTTCTGGTCAACCCGGCGGAGATCGAGCATACGGTGGAGGCCTGCGATGGGATCCAGGCTTGCCAGGTCGTCGGGGCCACGCACGCGGGTCGGATCGTGCCAGTCGCCTTCGTGATCCTTCGGCCCGGTGCGATCGCAGACCCGCTCGGTTGGGCGGCCTATTGCAAGCGCATCATGGCAGGCTTCAAGGTACCGGTGCGCTTTGAATGCATTGCCGAATTCCCGGTGGTCATGAGCGCCAATTCGAACAAGGTCCAGAAAACCCGCTTGCGCGAAATCGCCGACGCACTGATGGCAAACCTTCCATGAGCGCGACGACCGACCAGATCTTCGCCCGCAGCCCGCAGCCCCTTTATCTGCAAGTCGCGGCGATTTTCCGGCGCAATATCCAGCTTGAACTCTGGCCGCGCGGCGAGCAGGTGCCGCCGCTGGACACGCTGGTCGAAACGCTCGGCGTGTCGCGCGCAACGGTACGCCAGGCCTTCGGATTGCTTGAGCGCGAGGGGCTGATCCACCGGTCCCGCGGATCAGGCACCTTCGTCAGCCAGGATCTTCCGCGCATGCTCACGCTGACGCTGCCCAAGACCTGGGCCGAGAGCGTGGCGGTTTCGCGTATCCTCGGCGACACCATCATGCTGGAAGGCAGGGGCGATGAACCGATGCCGCATTCGCTCGGCATGGAATGCCCGTACCGCAGCGACGGCCGCTACCAGTACCTGCGCCGGGTACACAATACCGACACCGGGCCGTTCTGCTTTTCTGAGGTCTTCCTGGATCAGGACATCTACCGGGAGCATCCGGCACGCTATCGAAGCTCGCCCGTCGCCCCCCTGCTCGACCAGACACATGGCAAGGAGCTGTCGCATGCAGGGCAGTTGCTCACGATCGTGGAGGCAGGCGCCGATTCGGCCGAAGTGCTGCATCTGCCGCTGTCGACCCCGGTGGCTGAAGTCCGTCGTTATGCGTGCATCGGCGATCGGGTGGTGTATTTCGCACGGCTCGAAATCCCGACTCGCTACGTGCAAATCAAGTTCGACATGATGGAGTCCTCCTGAAATGTTCAATCCGGAAATCCTGGAACTCCCTTTTTTCAATGAAGGGCATCGCACGTTGCACGATGGCCTGCACGCGTGGGCACGACCCCGTTTTGCGCATCGCACGCACGTGGGCGATGTCGACGCGTTGTGTCAGGGCATCGTGCGCGACCTGGGTCAGGCAGGCTGGCTGCGCTATACCGTGCCCGAAGCGTTCGGCGGCGCATTGCCTGAGCTTGATTCGCGCAGCCTCTGCGTGGCACGCCAGACGCTGGGCTATTACGACGGCCTTGCCGATTTCGCCTTTGCGATGCAGGGACTGGGAAGCGGCCCGATCGCTCTCTTTGGCTCTGATGCCCTGAAGCGCAGCTATTTGCCGAAGGTGGCGACCGGCGAAGCCATTGCCGCCTTTGCGCTCTCGGAGCCCGATGCAGGATCCGATGCCGCAGCGATGACCACGCGCGCCACCCGCCGCGGCGCGGCGTACAGGCTCAACGGCGTCAAGACTTGGATCTCCAACGCGGGGATTGCCGATTTCTACACAGTGTTCGCGCGCCTGGAAGGCGATGAGGTTGAAGGCTTTGGCGCGTTCGTGGTTGATGCGAACGCGCCCGGCCTGTCGGTCAGCGAGCGCTTCGACGTCTGTGCGCCCCACCCTATCGGGACGCTGACATTTACGGATTGTGAAATCCCCGCGACCCAGCGGCTCGCGAACCCCGGCCAGGGTTTCAAAGTCGCACTGCAAAATCTCGACGTATTTCGCGCCTCGGTCGGTGCCGCGGCGCTTGGCTTCGCCGAGGCCGCACTTGATCTTGCCATCGATCGCAGCGCTTCGCGCAGCATGTTTGGCGCAACGCTGCTCGACCTGCAAATGACGCAAGCCGCCATTGGCGACATGAGCACCGAAATCGACGCAAGTGCGCTGCTCGTCTATCGGGCGGCGTGGGAACGCGATGTCCGCAAACAGCGCACGACCCGCTCCGCGGCCATGGCAAAGCTCTTCGCCACCGAGGCCGCGCAGCGCGTCATCGACCGCAGCCTGCAACTGCATGGCGGGCTGGGCGTGCGGGTGGGGCATCCGCTGGAAATGTTGTATCGTGAAATCAGGGCGTTGCGCATCTACGAAGGCGCCACCGAAGTGCAACAGGTGGTGATCGCGCGCGAAACAATCAAAACAAGAACGGGAGAAAATCAATGAACGGTTCGGAAGCGATGGTCCACACGCTGCTCACGGGCAACGTAGATGTCTGCTTTGCCAACCCGGGAACATCGGAGATGCACTTTGTCTCGGCGCTCGACCGTGCACCCGGCATGCGATGCGTACTCGGGTTGTTCGAGGGTGTAGTCACCGGAGCGGCGGATGGCTACTACCGCATGGCCGAGCGCCCGGCGGCGACCCTGCTGCACCTGGGCCCGGGGCTGGGCAACGGCCTGGCCAACATCCACAACGCCAAACGCGGCAACTCGGGTATGGTCAATATCATTGGCCAGCACGGCCTGGATCACATCCACAACGACGCCCCGCTGAATTCGGATATCGAAGCCATCGCGCGCCCGGTGTCGCACTGGGTCAAGACGACGCGCTCTTCGGTCGCGGCGCCCATGGACACTGCCGAGGCCGTGTCGCAAGCGTCGAGCACCCCGGGGCGCATCGCCTCGCTCATCCTGCCCGCGAACTGCGCCTGGGAATCATCCGATCCTGGCAAGTATTCGACTGCGCCCGCGCAAGTTGCAGCGGCCCCCCTGGCCGACTCGATCAAGGCCATGGCCGCGCTGCTGCTCGATCCCGCGCGCGCTGCCCAAACCACCTTGCTGCTTGGCGGCCCTGCGCTGCGCGCGAAGGCGGCAGAGTTCGCCGGGCGCATCGCCGCGCGCACCGGGTGCAAGCTTGCCTGCGAGCCACGCAATCCGCGCATGGAGCGCGGCGCGGGACGGGTGAACATCATGCCCCTGCCCTTCCCGGTCGACGGTGCAGTGGCAATGCTCAAGGGAACGAAGGATCTGGTGCTGATTGGTGCCGCACCGCCCGTCGCCTTCTTCGCCTATCCGGACAAGCCCAGAAAGATCCAGCAGCTGGATTGCGCGGTGCATACCCTTGCGACGCTCGGGCACGATATCCTCGGCACGCTGCGCGAGTTGTGCGAGGCGGTCGGTGCGTCCGATACCGCGCCCGTGCAGGTCGGCTCAGGCCCGAACGGCGAAGCGCTGCCCACCGGGGCGGCCACGGCAGATACGCTCGGCTACGTGATCGCGGCCACCTTGCCGGAAAACGCCATCATGATCGATGAAGCCGTGACCTCCGGGCGCCAGTTTGCCACGGCCATGACGCTGGCTGCACCGCATGACTGCATCGACATCACCGGCGGCTCGATCGGTTTTGGCTTGCCTGCCGCAGTGGGTGCAGCGGTGGCCTGTCCAGATCGAAAAGTTTTCGCCTTCATCGGCGACGGTAGCGCCATGTACACGATCCAGTCGCTCTGGACGATGGCGCGCGAGCAACTCGACGTGACGGTCGTCATTTTTGCCAACCGCTCCTACCGCATCCTGCGCGGCGAACTCGCCAACATGGGCGGCCCCGCGCCGGGAGAAAACGCGCGCCGCATGCTGGATCTCGACCGCCCGTACCTTGACTTTGTCGCGATCGCGAAGGGACACGGGATGGCGGGCAGCCAGGTGGATTCGCTTGAAGGCCTGGCCGACGCACTGCGCATCGCCGCACGTGAACGTGGCCCGCGCCTGATCGAACTGGTCATGTGACCCGACGGAAATCCGATAAATCCGATAAATCCGATAAATCCGATAAATCCGATAAATCCAAGAAATCCAAGAAGCCCGAGAAATCTAAGAAGTCCAAGGAAATCGATTCATGAAATGTTATTGCGTTGCGAATTTTCGCGAGACACTGCTGATGCAGGATCTCCCGACGCCCGAACCCAAAGGCACCGAGGTACTGCTCGAAGTGCGCGCCGCAGGCGTGTGCCACAGCGATCTGCACATCTGGGAAGGCGGCTATGACCTCGGCAACGGCCGCACGCTGTCGCTCAAGGATCGCGGGATTGCCCTGCCGCTCACGATGGGCCACGAAACCGCAGGCACGGTCGTCGCCATGGGCCCACAGGCTTCGGGCGTGACCAAGGGGAAAAACTATGTGGTTTTCCCCTGGATCGGTTGCGGCAAATGCACGGCTTGCCAGGACGGACTCGAAAACTACTGCTCGGCACCCCAATACCTCGGCGTGTACAAGGCCGGCGGCTACGCCACCCACATCCTGGTGCCCGACGGCCGGTACCTGTTTGATATCGGTGACCTGGATCCGGCGCAGATCGCACCCTACGCCTGCTCGGGCATCACGACCTTCAGCGCGCTCAACAAGATTGGCGCGCACACCTTCCAGAAGCACAACGTCGTGATCATGGGCGCAGGGGGCCTCGGACTCATGTGCCTTGAATTGGTCAAGGCCATGGGCGGCAAGGGCGCCATCGTAGTGGATATCGACCCGGCCAAGCGCCAGGCTGCGCTTGATGCCGGCGCAATCGCAGCCATCGACGGCAACGCCCCGGATGCCGCCAAGCAGATCATCGCGGCCAACGGCGGCGTGCCAATTCAGTCCGTCGTAGACCTGGTGGGCGCCCCGTCGACAACGTCGATCGCTTTCGATGCGCTGATCAAGGGCGGCAAGCTGGTCATCGTCGGCTTGTTCGGCGGCGCAGCGCCATGGCCGATTGCGTTCATCCCGATGAAGGCGCTGAGCATCCTGGGCAGCTACACCGGGTCGCTTGAGGAGATGCGCCAGCTCATGCAGTTGGTCAAGGATGGGAAAGTCAAGCCGATCCAGGTGCGCAAGCACGCGCTGGCCGAAGCCGACAGCGTGCTGATGTCGCTCAGGGCAGGCAAGGTCACGGGCCGGGCGGTGCTCACCGCCTGAAGCGGGCGGTCGGGGCGGGCGCTCTGCTGAGCGTTCGTCCTAACGCTCGTCTGAGCGTTCGTCCTAACGTTCGTCTTAACGTTCGTCTTAGCGTTCGTCCTAACGTTCGTCCTAACGTTCGTCCTAACGTTCGTCCTAACGTTCGTCTTAACGTTCCTCTTAAGGTTCGTCTTAACGTTCGTCTTAACGCTCGTCTTAAGGTTCGTCTTTGCGTTCGGTTAAGCGTTCGCCTTAGCGTTCCCCTGAGGGCCGCTACCGCGCGGCGCTCTGGTCGCAGATGCTGCGGGCTCTTCGTCGCTACCGCTGTGGCTGAAACTGCTGCAGCGCCAGCAACACCTGCCGCGTGGCAAGCGGTTTGTCGGCCAGATGTTCGGACAAGCGCCCGCGCAACGCGGCCCGCAAGGCGGGCTCCTGCGTAGTATCGTCAAAATTCGGCTCGGGCGCATCCAGACCGTAGCCGGTTTCCTGCAGCAACACCCACTCGAAGCGCCTCAAGGCGCCTGCCGCCTTGCTCCCTGACGCAAGGCGCTGCAATGCCATGACGTAGGCATCGAACAATCCGGCATGGGGATCCTCGCGCGGCAAGAGCCGAAAAAGCAGCTCGTTCATATACCAGCAGGACATCATGGCTGTTCCGGGAATCGGATGCACCCCGGCACACTCGGCACGCGTGAGGGTTTTGATCTCGCCCGCACCTGTCCAGGACAGCAGCAACGGCTGGAAAACCGACAGCGCTCCACGCAAAATGGAATGCGGACGCTTGGCCCCCTTGGCCACCATGCTGACCCAGCCGTGGTCGCGGGTGAAAGACTGAACGATCAGGGATGTTTCGCGCCAGGGCGACGCGTGCAGGACATAACCCGGGGTTTCGTGAACACGCAGACTGCGTCTACTCATATCCCAGTTCGCGCAGGCTTCCTTCCTTCTCTGCCCACCCCTTGCGCACCTTGATGTAAACCTCGAGGTGCACAGGCTTGTCGAGCAACTTGGCGATGTCGAGCCGGGCCTCGGTGGCAATGCGCTTCATGTGCTGACCGCCTGCCCCGAGCAGAATCGGCCGGTGGCTATCGCGCTCCACGATGACGCAGGCCGCGATCGTCACACCCTTCGGGTTTTCTTCCCACTGCTCGATGACGACCGTGCAACCGTAGGGAAGCTCGTCGCCGACCAGCCGGAAGATCTTTTCGCGGATCAGCTCGGCGGCAATGAAGCGCACCGGCCTGTCCGTCAGCGTGTCGGCGTCGTAGAAAGGTTCGTTTTCGGGCAGGCGCCTGGCAATCTCGTCCAGCAACTGATCAAGCTGATGTCGCTTAGTGGAACTGACCGGCACGATCGCGGCGAACGGATACTGCGCGACGATCGACTGCACGAAGGGATACAGACTATCGCGATCCTTGATCTGGTCGATCTTGCTGATGACCAGGATGGTGCGCTCGGGTTCGCCCAACAGGGCGAGCAGCTTGGCATCGCCTGGCGACCACTTGCCCGCCTCGACGACAAACAGCACGACATCCACGTCAACCAGCGCCTGGGTCACGACACGGTTCATCATGCGGTTCATCGTGCCGCCGTGCCGGGTCTGGAACCCGGGGGTGTCGACGAAAACAAACTGCTCGTTCTCGCGCGTCAGTACGCCCAGGATACGGTGGCGCGTCGTCTGGGCCTTGCGCGACACGATCGAAATCTTGGTTCCGATCAGTGCGTTGGTCAGCGTGGATTTGCCTACATTGGGACGCCCTACAACCGCGATGGTGCCGCAGCGATGCACGGGCGTATTCATTTGAGTTCCTGGGCCACCGCGACCGGCAGCGTAAGTTGCGCAGTCTTCCTCGGCCGCGTCGACCGCTTGCGGGCAGGCGCCGGATTGGCGGCCTCAGCCTCGACGAGCACCAGCTTGGCAGCCGACTGCTCTGCCGCGCGCCGGCTCGAACCCGCCGCAATGACCTTGATTTCCAGAGTGGGAACCGAGCACTCGACTTCAAACTGCTGGCTATGCGCCGCGCCGTGCGTGGCCACGACGGCATAGATCGGCAGGGCGAGCTTGCGGCTCTGGAGGAACTCCTGGAGCAGCGTCTTGGCATCTTTGCCAAGCGTCAGCGGATCAACGCTTGCCAGTATCGGCAAATAGAGACGCTCGACGAGTTGCTGTGCGGCGTCAAAGCCGCCATCGAGGAAAACCGCGGCGAGCACGGCCTCGAACGTATCCGCCAGGATCGACGGGCGCCGGAAGCCGCCACTCTTGAGTTCGCCCTCGCCGAGCCTGAGAAAGAGCGAGAGCTCGAGCTTCTGGGCGATATCGGCAAGCGATGCCTGCTTGACGAGGTTTGCCCTGACACGCGAGAGATCGCCCTCGTCGAGCGTGCCGTAATGATGGAACAGCAACGTGGCGACGGAGACGTTCAGCACAGCGTCGCCCAGAAACTCAAGGCGCTCGTTGTGACGCGCGCCATGGCTTCGATGCGTCAACGCCTGCTCAAGCAAGGCAGGCTTGTTGAACTTGTAGCCGAGCGAGTTCTCGAGTGCAGCCAGTGACATTAGTTGAAACGACCAATACGGCCGAGGTTACCGAAATTCATCCAGATGAAAAAAGCCTTCCCGACGACGTTCGCATCTGGCACAAATCCCCAATAGCGGCTGTCCAGACTGTTGTCCCGGTTGTCTCCCATCATAAAGTAAACGCCCTGCGGGACGGTGCAACGGATGCCATTGCCGAGATAATTGCAGTTTTCACTATGTGGAAACCTCCAAATTGGTGCCAACATCTGCGAACGTCGCTCATCCAGCAGGATTTGATGCTCCATATCGCCAAGTTGCTCGGTGTACTGTGCCGTATACGCCACACGATCGGGCTCGAAATACTGGCCATCAGGTTTGCGCGGAACCTCCTTGCCATTGATAAAGAGGCGCTGGTCGCGGTATTCAATCTGATCGCCGGGCAGGCCGACGACGCGCTTGATGTAATCGGTACTAGGGTCCACCGGATAGCGAAACACCATCACGTCACCACGTTGCGGCGAGCTCACCGGGATGATCTTTGCGTCGATCACCGGCAGACGGATGCCATAGGTGAATTTGTTCACCAGGATAAGATCGCCAGATTGCAAGGTGGGCAGCATCGAGCCCGAAGGAATCCGAAACGGCTCGACCAGGAACGAGCGCAGCATAAAGACGAACAGGATCACCGGGAAGAAACTGACCGCGTACTCGATCCACCAGGGCACCTTGCCGGCCTCGGCGCGCACTTCCTCCTCGCGCACGGCGACGTCCGCAGGGGACATGCCGGCCCAGCTCGGCCTCGCGCGCAAAAGCGCCTCGGCGACCCGGGCATCGCGCGCCGGCTTGAACCGGTAGCGATCGGCCACCCAGATGACGCCGGTAACCAGCATCAGGACAAACAGTATCAGGGCAAAATTCCAGCTCATGTCGTCAGCCTGGTGAGAGAGTTTCTTACTTGTCGTCGACCTGCAGGATGGCGAGGAACGCTTCCTGCGGGATCTCGACGCTACCAACCTGTTTCATGCGTTTCTTGCCGGCCTTCTGCTTTTCGAGCAGCTTTTTCTTGCGGGAAATGTCGCCGCCATAGCACTTGGCCAGGACGTTCTTGCGCAGTGCCTTGACGTTTTCGCGAGCGATGATTTCCGCACCAATGGCGGCCTGGATGGCGACGTCGTACATCTGGCGCGGAATCAGTTCGCGCATGCGCGAGACAACATCCCGTGCCCGGTGACGCGCATTCGAGCGGTGGCAGATGATCGACAACGCATCGACCCGGTCGCTGTTGATCAGCAGGTCGACCTTGACCACATCGGCGGTGCGATATTCCTTGAACTCGTAATCCATGGAAGCATAGCCGCGGGACACGGACTTCAGTTTGTCAAAGAAATCCAGCACGATCTCGGCAAGCGGGATCTCGTAATGCAGGTGCACCTGGCGCCCGTGGTAGCTCATGTCGAGCTGGTTCCCGCGCTTGTTGTTGCACAGGGTCATGACCGGGCCGACGTACTCCTGCGGCATGAAGAGTGTCACCGTCACGATGGGCTCGCGCACTTCGATGAACTTGCCGACATCGGGCAGGCGCGACGGGCTTTCAATGTGGATGAGCGAGCCGTCGCGCAGGACGACTTGATACACCACCGTCGGCGCGGTGGTGATGATGTCCATATCGAATTCGCGCTCGAGCCGCTCCTGCACGATTTCCATGTGCAACAGCCCGAGAAACCCGCAACGGAAGCCAAAGCCAAGCGCCTCGGAGACCTCAGGCTCGTACATCAGCGAAGAATCGTTGAGCTTGAGCTTTTCAAGCGAATCGCGCAGCTGGTCGTATTCGCTGCTCTCGACCGGATAAAGCCCGGCGAACACCTGGGGCTTGACTTCCTTGAAGCCGGGCAAGGCCTCGGCCGCAGGCTTCTTCACCAGCGTGATCGTGTCTCCGACCTTGGCGTCCTTGAGCTCCTTGATGCCGGCGATGACGAAACCGACCTCGCCCGCAGAAAGGTGCAGGCGCGGCTCGGATTTCGGCGTGAACACGCCGACCTGCTCGCACAGGTGGGCCGCGCCCGTCGCCATGAAACCGATCTTGTCCTTGGGCTTGAGCACACCGTTGACGATACGCACCAGCATCACCACGCCGACATAATTGTCGAACCAGGAGTCGATGATCAGCCCTTGCAGGGGCATGGCGGGATCGCCCTTGGGCGCCGGAATGCGTGCAACGACCGCTTCCAGGATCTCGTCGATGCCCATGCCGGTCTTCGCGCTGGCCAGGATGGCCTGCGAGGCGTCGATACCGATGACATCCTCGATCTCCGTGCGTGCTCCCTCGGGATCGGCCTGCGGCAGATCCATTTTATTGAGCACCGGCACGACCTCGACGCCGAGTTCGATCGCGGTGTAGCAGTTGGCGACCGTTTGCGCCTCGACACCCTGAGAGGCGTCCACGACGAGCAGCGCGCCCTCGCAGGCCGAGAGCGAGCGGCTGACCTCATAGGAGAAATCCACGTGACCGGGGGTATCGATCAGGTTGAGCGCGTAGACCTGGCCACTTTGGGATTTGTACTGAAGCGCAGCCGTCTGTGCCTTGATCGTGATCCCGCGCTCGCGCTCGATATCCATGGAGTCGAGAACCTGCGCGGACATTTCGCGATCAGCCAGACCCCCGCAACGCTGGATCAGTCGATCCGCGAGGGTGGACTTGCCGTGGTCGATATGGGCAATGATGGAGAAATTACGGATGTGCTGCATAACGCGTGCGGAGGGACCTTGCATGAAAAGGGGGCGCCGTGCGCCCCCTTCTTGCGGCAAACCGCTATTCTAGCCGGTCTTGAACTACTTGGCTGGCTTGACAGCCACCCACTGGGTCTGCTCGCCGCGGCGGATCATCAATCCGACCGGCCGCGACTTGTCCAGCCCGGCAATCACCTTGGCGAACTGCTCCGGGCTGGTGACGTCCGTGTCGTTCACGACCAGGATGATGTCGCCCTCGGTAATGCCGGCAGTGCTCGCGGCACCTTCGGCCGACTGGATCTGAACGCCACCCTTGATCTTCAATTCCTTAAGGGTATCGGCATCCACGCTCACGACCTCCATGCCCAGCACCTTCGTTGAGGCCTTTTCGGCCTTGGCGTCAGGCTTGGCCGAGGCAACCTTGTCATCGGCCTTCATCTCGCCGACCTTGGCGCTCAGCTTGACCGACTTGCCCTTGCGCCAGACTTCCATTGGCACGGAGGATCCAGGCTTGGTTTCGCCAACCACGCGGGGCAGATCGGTCCACTTGCCAATGCTCTTGTCGCCAAACCTGGTGATCACGTCACCCGGCTGGACGCCGGCTTTGTCGGCTGGCGAATCGGCTTCGACACCGCTGACCAGGGCGCCCTCAGCCTTGGGCAGGCCGATCGCCTCGGCGACTTCCTTGCTGACCTCGCCGATTTGAACGCCGATACGCCCACGGTTGACCTTGCCCGACACCTTGAGTTGCTCGACAACAGTCATTGCCTCGTTGATCGGGATTGCCAGCGAAATGCCCATATAGCCGCCGCTACGCGACACGATCTGGGAGTTGATGCCAACGACCTCGCCCTTGAGGTTGAGCAGCGGCCCGCCCGAGTTGCCGGGGTTGACTGCGACATCGGTCTGGATAAACGGCAGGTAATCGCCCGTATCGCGACCGAGCGCGCTCACGATGCCCGAGGTTACGGTCGACTCCAGCCCGAACGGAGACCCGATAGCCAGCACCCACTGACCCTTCTTGAGTTGCTTGGGATCGCCAATCGGCAAGGCAGTGAGATCCTTGGCGTCGATCTTGACCAGCGCGACGTCGGTGCGCTCGTCACTGCCGACAACCTTGGCCTTGAACTCGCGCCCGTCGGACAGCGTGACGAAGATATCGGTTGCATCGGCCACCACGTGGTGGTTGGTCAGGACCGAACCATCGGAGGAGATGATGAATCCAGAACCCACGCCACGCGGCACGGTGCGCTCCTCGGGATCGCCACCGCCGCGCTTGCCGCCCCGCGGACCTGGCGCCTGTTTGCCGGAACCTGGCGGCACGGCGTCAGGGCCGAAGAAGTGACGGAACATTTCGTAGGGGTCCTGCCCGCCACGGCCACCGCGCGTCGGGACTGTCGCGGTCGTGCGGATGTTGACCACCGCCGACTCTGCCTTCTCGACGATCGACGTGAAGTCGGGCAAAGCGACGACTGGCGTCTGTGTCTGGGGCTGCGCCTGGGCATGCACCTGCAGCGTGTGCAACCCGCCGGCAACCACCGCCGTGCCTAGCGCCACGGCCACGAGTGCGCGACGAGCGCCAAGGGCCGGCCGAACGACATACGACTGAACGATTTCTCGCATCATGAACTCCGTTGTGAGCGCCCCGCCGTCACGGGCTACCTGGTGCCTGACGACTGGACATACTGTATGGATTGCGCCAACTGCGCCAGAGTACCGGCCGGTACTTCCCCAAGAGCAGTCAACCAGAAATTTGCAACTTTAATTCCGAAGACGTTGACGGAACCGATCCGCGCAGCGCCTGGAACATGATATTCAGACCGCGCATTTTGATAAGGTTCAATAAAAATTGAAATTGTCGACAGGCCGTCGGAGAGCACGAGCTGATTGACGGGCCGATCTTCCGAAAACACGCGTGAAACCTGCAGCGTCGATACATAACCCGGCGGCGCAGGAATGCGCCAGCCCAGGTCGGCGAGGTTGACGGGGTTCTGCTCAGGACGCACGAGCGTCCAGTCTTTGGTTGCGTACCCCGGGGCGAGAAGGCTTGCCGCGACGGGGCCACCGATATCGATCTGGGTAAACGATATCTGCTCAAGGACATTGCCGTCATTCGCGATGGTCTGAGCCTTGAGCAACAGATCGGTCTCGCGATCGGCGCAAAGACGATACCCGTAGCGGTGCGCATCGCGCGGACGAATCTCGATCTGTCGGCACTCCCTTCCCGCAACGCGGTAAGGGTCTGGCAACACGTTCATGGCGTAGTTGGCATCGATCGACTGCGCATCCGACAGGAGCAGCCCCGGGAATCGATCAGCACGCTGCCGCTCGATCAGGACGGTCCGGTGCCCGGGCATCAGGCATTGCACTTCGTCGTTGAGCCGCACATATTCGAGCGGATCGCCATCGAGCACCTCGATGCGCTCGCGCTCGTCCTTGCCTTCAACCACGTGGCTGATGCGCGAGGACTCGATCGACTCTTGCTGCTGATACGTAAAGACGCCCGTGTAATCGAGGCGACGCGCAGCCAGCTGTATCTTGAGCAGGACATCGGCGACTGGCGTGGGTATCGCGGATCCGGCGGGTGCCGGGGACGAGGCAGTCGGCGCAGACGCCCCCTGCTGGGCGAGGGCAACGGGCACCATCGCACCCATCGCGAAACAAAATACCGGGGCCACGACGGCAAACCGCATGGTGCAGGTGCGGCGCGACCGCGACTTGCCTGCGGGCATCGACCACCGGTGCGGCATCACCATCACCGCGCCGCACCAAAGGAGGCCTGTCGTACGCCTGTCGGCCCTGCGATCTGGCG
>CAITPF010000107.1 GCA_903894155.1 uncultured beta proteobacterium
GGCAATAGATCGGCGCTTGAGGGCGTCGTATCCGGCGCGGTTGGGCCAGAAAGCGCTGCTGGGTTATTCCATGGGCGCCTGTCATACGTTGTTCGTCGCGGCCTCGGCCGCGACAAATGACTTGCTGCAGTTTGACCGTTTCGTCGCCCTCAATACCCCGGTGCGATTGCTGCATGGCGTGGCCAAACTCGACGAGTTCTACCGTGCACCCCTGGAGTGGCCCTCCGCACAACGAACCGGCAACATCGAAAACACTTTCTTGAAAGTGGCCGCCTTGAGCAAGAGCACCCTCACCCCGCACACGTCCTTGCCCTTCAGTGCCACCGAGTCCAAGTTTCTTATCGGACTGACCTTTCGCTACATCCTGCGGGATATGATTTACAGCAGTCAGCGGCGCAATAATCAGGGCGTTTTACAGCACTCCGTTCACGCCTTGCGACGTAACCCGGTCTATCAAGAGATTCTGGCCTTTTCCTACCAGGACTATTTTCAGAAATTGGCGGTGCCCTATTTTCAAACGCATGGCCTGCCTTCGCGCACCGGCGAGGAGTTGGAAAAAGCCGGTGATTTGCGCACCTACGAAGCCGGTCTGCGCGCCAACCCGAACCTCCGTATCATCGTGAATCGAAACGATTTTCTGCTGGCGGACGAGGATCTGACCTGGCTCCGCGCCACCTTTGCGCCCAAACAATTGACCGTGTTCGAACAAGGTGGCCACCTGGGAAATCTGGCCAATCCAGCCGTGCAAAAGGCCATTGTTGAGGCGTTGGTGGACCTGAAGGCATCCCCAACCCAATCGACTCGAGCCACGGATTGAGGATCGCCCGCGAGACAGATGATGGCATCAGGAAGTTTATGTGGGGTGATTACCCCATAGCGACCGGATTGTTTTCTGGCATAATCTAGGATCGTGATAAGCGAAAGAGTCTGCCATAGTGAAATATCTGCCCGCCTCCGACGGTAGCCGAGCGCCCAGGAGCCACCCCAACCTCATAGCCCCACCCCACCATGAAAGCTGCCATGCCACATTCCGAACCTCAGGCCAACGTTCCGCCTTGCGCCGATGCGCCTCCGCGGGAAATGACCACCTCCGCTTGGCGCCCGTCGCCTCTCTTCGCTCGACTGGCGAGCCTGCTGGCGGGAGTTCTTTTCCTGCTCGGAGCCGCGCCGTCCGCCCACGCCGATCGCACGCCCCCGGGTTGCGCCGGCAGCGGTCTGGGCATCAGCCTCTTTACGAGCGCGCCGGACGTGCATGTCGGCGACACCATCTATTACAGCGTCAGTGTCTTCAACACCGCCTTCCCCGCCTGCGACGCCGGTGCGACCAATGCGGCCAGCGCCGGCGCGATTCGCGCCTTCATTGTCACGCCCGATATGCACACCAACATTTTAACGTTGGTGCGCACCTATCTGCAACCCGGTGAATCGGATTTCTATCCCAACATTGTCTCCTATGTGGTCCGGCAGCAGGATATTCTCCCTGATGGCACGGTGCGAGCCACTGCGGCCGACGAGGGGGATATTCACCAAAACGACACCAACAGCCGCGGCGGCGGCAACCAGGGGGTGAA
>CAITPF010000108.1 GCA_903894155.1 uncultured beta proteobacterium
TCGATGATCGTCCTGGCGATCACCGCGATCGAGCGCCTGCTGGGCGCGCCGCGCTCGCTCGTGGCGAAGGTCGGGGGCGCTTACCTCGTGCTGGTCGGCGTGCTGGCGATCACGCGCAACCAGTGGCTGCCCTGGTTCGCAGGGGACGCCGCGCTTGTCCTTGCCCTGGGGCTGTTCTTCGTGACCGTGTTCATCGGCCTGCCCGTCGGTTTTGCGCTGCTGCTGGGCGCGCTCGGATTTCTCTACGCGTCCGACACCGTGCCGATGGTTGCGCTGGCGCAAAACATGGTCGACGGGACCGGCAATTTCGTCCTGCTAGCCCTGCCGTTTTTCATCCTCGCGGGCATGATCATGGAGACCGGGGGGATCAGCCTGCGGCTGGTGGCCTTCGTGCAGTCTCTGGTGGGCCATCTCCGGGGCGGGTTGCTGCACGTCATGGTTGTCAGCATGTATATCGTATCGGGCCTTTCCGGTGCGAAAACCGCAGACGTCGCCGCTGTCGGGTCAGTCATGCGCGATATGCTGCGCAAGGAAGGCTACAGCCTGGAACGCAGCGCCGCCGTTCTTGCTGCATCGGCGGCCATGGGCGAGACGGTTCCGCCGAGCATCGCGATGCTGGTGCTGGCGTCGGTGACGACTATCTCGGTGGGGGCGCTGTTCATCGCGGGAATCATTCCGGCGGCCGTCATCGCGCTTTGCCTCATGGGGCTCATTTATGTCCAGGCGCGGCGCTCAGGCGAGGCCCGCGTCGCGCGCGCGAACGGGCGCCAGATTCTGTCTGCGTGCGCGGGGGCGATCCTGCCCCTCCTGATGCCTCTGATCCTTTTTCTCGGCATTTTGCTGGGCATCGGAACACCGACGGAAGTCTCTTCCTTTGCGGTTGTGTATGGCGTGTTCCTTGCCGGGTTGATCTACCGGGAACTGGGCTGGAAGCAGTTCGTGGACTGCCTCGTGCATTGCTCCGCTATTTCGGGGATGATCCTTTTCATCCTTGCTGCCGCCTCAAGTTTCTCCTGGGTGCTGACCGTCGCCTACCTGCCGCAGCGCCTGGTCGAACTGCTGGCCAGCGTGCACGAGAGCGGCTGGCTTTTCATGATGGGGTCGATCCTGCTGCTGATCGTCGTGGGGTCCATCCTGGAAGGGCTGCCCGCGTTGCTGATCCTGGCGCCGATCCTGATGCCCATCGCGGTGCAGGTGGGCATCAATCCGCTGCACTATGGCATCGTGCTGCTGATTGCGATGGGCATCGGCCTGTTCATGCCGCCCATTGGCGTGGGGTTCTATGTCGCGTGCGCAGTGTGCGAAACGACCATCGAGCGCGCCAGTCGCGCGATGATCCCGTACCTGATCGTCCTGGTGATCGGCCTGTTGATCGTGGCGTTCGTGCCGTGGTTCACGCTGGCCCTGCCCGAGTTATTCCACATGGGGCGCTAAAATTAGCGACGTTCGCGACGACGGGATCGCGCCATAACAAGAAAGAAAATCCAGGGGAGATTGCAGCCGCCATGATGCTGCTAGAGCATGACGCCAAGATGCTGCTTGGCCAGTTTGGAGTGCCGGTGCCGGAGGGCGTGCTAGTTGCCGACGCCGCTGACGCGTCTTCGGTCAGTTACCCGTGCTTCGTCAAGGCGCAGGTGCCGGTGGGAGGCCGCGGCAAGGCCGGCGGGATCGTTCGGGTGGAATCCGTGGCCGAGTTGCGCGAGGCGCTCGGGCGCCTTGTCGGCTCCCGCATCCGCGGGCATCGCGTCCACGAGTGCCGGCTGGAGCAGCCCGCGCGTGGCCAGGAGTGCTACATCAGCCTGATGCTCGACGCGCAGTCTGGCGAAGTCATCGTTCTCATGTCCGCCCAGGGTGGCGTCGATATCGAGCAGCACGCGGGTGCCGACATGCTGCTGCGGGATGCTGCCGCCTTTGACCCTCGGGCTGTCCGCCGGGTTGCCACTGCGATGGTGGCAAAATTGCCGGCCTTCGCGCGAGGCGCGCTCGCCGAGGCGGCAGGCAAGCTGACCGACGCATTTTTTTCGCTTGAACTCACACTTGCCGAGATCAATCCATTGTTTGTGCTCCCCAATGGTGCCTGGGTGGCGGGCGATGCCAAGCTGGTGGCTGACGACAATGCGATCGAGCGCCAGCCCGCGCTGATGCAACTGCTCAGGGAGCGCGCGCATGCGTACCCGGAAGCATCGCTGAAGATCGATCACGGCTTTGACTTCGTGCGGCTGGACGACGATGGCGATGTCGGAATGTTGACGACCGGCGCCGGCCTGAGCATGCAATTGGTGGACGAGCTGGCCAGGCGTGGTTGCCGGCCCTTCAATTTCGTCGACATCCGCACGGGTCAGTTCCGCGGTTCGCCCGATCGCCTGATTCAGGTGTTGCGCTGGATCGGCGAGGGCAGGAACGTCAAGGTCATCCTGATGAATTTTTTCGCAGGCGTCACAGACCTCGCCGAGCTCTCGCGGCTGATACTCGTGGCGCTTGAACGCACGAGCGACCTTCGCATTCCGATCGTGATCCGGCTGATCGGCAATGGTCTTGAGGCCGCGCGCAAGACATTTGCCGATGCCGGCGCCTCGCTGGTCATCGAAACCGACCTCGGGAAGGCGGTCGACCAGGTCGTGGCGATCGTCCACGCCGTCCCGTCGTTGACGGGCGCGACGGCCCGGGCGGGAGAGCAACCATGACGCGTGCCACGCCGATGCCCGATGATCCCCTGGCGCTGCTGTTCGACCCGACCGCGCCATTGCCCACCATCGTGCAGGGCATCACCGGTCGCATGGGTCGCAAGCATGCCGGTCTGATGCGCGCCTATGGCACAGACATCGTCGGGGGCACTGCGCCCTCCGGCGGTAAGTCGGCCGACGTCACTGAAATCGACGGGCTGCCCGTCTTCCGATCCTGCCTGGCTGCCGTGCAGGCGACGGGTGCCGTGGCCAGCGTGGCGCTGGTGCCGCCGTTCGATGTGCTCGAGGCGATTCGCGAAGCCGTCGAGGCGGGCATTCGGCTGGTCGTCACCGTGACAGAAGGCATGCCGGTGGCCGATGCCGTGCGCGCCCGCGCCATCGTGCGGCAGGCTGGCGCGCGATGGGTCGGCGCGTCCACGCCGGGCGTCGCTGTTCCCGGGCGCGCCAAGCTCGGTTTCATTCCGACGGTTTCCCTGCGCCCCGGCCCGATCGGCGTGATGGCCAAGAGCGGAACGCTGTCGTACGAGACAAATCACCGGCTGGTCGCCTGCGGACTCGGCCAGAGCGTCTGGATCGGCGTGGGCGGGGATGCCGTCAAGGGCACCCGATTTGCCGACGCGTTGCCGTTCTTCAACGCCGATCCGGCGACCCGCGCGATCGTGCTGGTCGGCGAAATCGGCGGCAACGAGGAAGAAGAATTCGCGCAGGCACTTCGGGCCTGCGCGGGCCCCAAGCCCGTGTTCGCGGTCATCGCCGGCCATGGCGCGCGCGAGGGCGTGGTCATGGGCCACGCGGGCGCAGTGGTGCATGGCGATGCGGGTACGTTCGATGCAAAGAAGCGTGCGCTCGAGGCGGCGGGCGCGGGCGTGTTTGACAGCATCGACGGCCTGATCGGAGCGCTTCTCGCGCATCCGCTGCTGATCGCTGCCACCTGAACGCCCGGGCCATCGCACAGATCATCGACGACAAGATTCAACGCAAGGAAAATCGCAACATGGAATTCAAGCTTACCGACAGCCAGCGCGAATATGTGGATGCAGTCCGCGCCCTGGCGCAGAAGGACTTCAAGCCGCGCGCGCTTTCGTACATGGATGGCACGTTTCCCTGGGAAAACATGAAGCAGCTCGCCGAGATCGGCGTGCTGGGCATGACCGTGTCCGAAGAGTTCGGCGGATTGGGCCTGCCGATCTTCGAAACCGCGCTCATCCTCGAAGAAATCGCCAAGGTCTGCTATCCGACTGCGATGGCGGTGCTTGGCGAGGCGGGCGTGCAGACGCGAATCATCGAAACCTACGCGCCACGATCGATCCGCGAGCGCATCCTGCCCAGGGTGGTGTCAGGCGATGCGATCCTGGCGATCTGCATGACCGAGCCCCACGCGGGCACCGACGTGGCCAACTACCGCACCAATACGCGCCTTGGCATGACGCATGCGCGGGTCAACGGGGTCAAGACACTGATCAGCCGCGCCAAGGAAGCCGCGATGTTCGTCGTCTTCACGCGGGTGGATGATCAGCCGGGCCGCGACGGGATCGGTTGCGTCCTGATCGAGCAAGGCACCCCCGGTCTGGAGGTGACGGCGAGCTACCACACCATGGGCGGCGAGTTCCTGCACGAGGTGCGTTTCGACAACGTCGAAGTGCCGCTTGAAAACGTCGTGCTCAAGGAGGGCGGTTTTCGAAAGCTGATGAACGCCTTCAATACCCAGCGCTGCCTGAACCCCAGCATCTCGCTCGGCCTGGCCGAAGGGGCGTTCGAGGAAGCGGTCAATTACACGCGCCAGCGCGGGATATTCGGCAAGACGCTGACGGATTTTCAGGGGTTGCGCTGGAAGCTTGCGGACATGTATCGCGAGATCGAGGCAGCACGCAGCATCCTCTATCGCGCCTGTGCATCGGCCAATCCGTTTCCCGATCCGCTGCTGGCCGCCGTCGCGAAGATCACCTGCAACGAGATGGCGCTGCGGGTCACGACCGACGCCATCCAGGTGCATGGCGGGTACGGATTCACCGACGAGTATCCCGTATCGCGGTTCTATCGCGGCGCGCGCTACGGCACGCTGGGCGGCGGCGCGACCGAAACGCTCAAGGATCTTATCGCCAAGCGGATCCTCGACGGGCTCGACCCCACGGAAGGGGTGCTCTCGCTGGATACGTTCTGAGATTGAGTCAAGGGTGCGCGCGAGCAGCCGGCAGAGCGGCCCGCGCCCCGCTGGGTGGAGACGAAAGATGGTGTTCGGCAGATCATTGGGCAGTATTGCAGCCGTAAGGCTGAGGTCGCTGTGCGCGGCGGGCATCACGCTGGCGGTGTGTATGGCGGGTATCCCGGTGGGCGCGGCGTGGGCGGCGCAGGATCAGGCAAGCGCTGTGGTGGGCAACTATCCGGATCGGCCGGTCAGGCTCCTGGTGGGGTTTCCGCCGGGCGGGCCCAACGACCAGCTTGCAAGGCTGCTTGGCGCCCGGCTGTCCGAAAGGCTCAGGCAACCGGTCGTGATCGAAAACAAATCGGGGTCCAATGGCGAGCTTGCCGCGGCCCAGGAGGCGCAAGCCGCGCCTGACGGATATACGTTGCTGTTCGGTTCAAGCGGCGCGCTTGCGGTCAGCCCGAGCCTGAGCGATACGCTGCCGTACGACCCGATCCGCGATCTGGTGCCGGTTTCAGCCGTGGCGATGAACCCGATGATCCTGTTGGTGTCGCCCAAGTCCGGCATTACCGGCATGGCGGATCTGATCGCGCGGGCAAAGGCCCAGCCGGGCAAGCTGACCTTCGCGTCGGCGGGTACGGGCAGCCCGACCCATCTTGCCGGCGAGTTGCTCAAGAGCGAGGCGGGCATCGACTTGCTGCACGTGCCCTACCGGGGAGGCGGGCAGGCGATGAACGGTGTCATGTCGGGCGAAATCGACATGTATTTTTCGGGCATATCCACCGGGTTGCCACTCGTGCAGGCCGGGCGTCTCAACGCGATCGCGATCACCACCTCGAAGCGCTCGGAATCCGTGCCGGATATCCCGTCGGTCACCGAGTTTGGTTATCCGAATTACTCGGCGGTGATCTGGTATGGCGTGCTTGCGCCAGCCGGCACACCGGCGCCGATCGTGGCGACGCTGCGCGGGCATCTGGAGGCGATCCTCGCGACGCCTGCTTTCCGCAAGCAGGTTTCAGGCCTTGGTGCCGAGATCTTCGATCTGGGGCCCGAGGCGTTCGGCGCGTTCATGCGCGAGGATCTTGCCAAATGGGCCGCCGTCATCAAGGCGCTCCAGTTGTCGAAATAACGCGCCTTCAAATCCTCCCCGCTCTGGCGAGGCTCGTCGCCCCACGGATCAAATGGCGCTCAGCTCGACAGGCGCACGGCTTGGCTCAGCACCTCGAGGGTGTCGGTCGTGGCGGCGAGATCCACGCCGCGGTCGAGCTGGCTCGTCGACAGGCCAGGCCAGCGCCCCATCATCTTGCCCCCATCGATTCGATCGCCCATCAGCAGCGCAAGGCTGCCGTGGCCGTGATCCGTGCCGTTGCTGCGGTTGCTGCGCAGGCGGCGACCGAATTCCGTGAGTACGATCAGCACGTAGTCCTGGCGGCGCGCCCGCATGTCCTGGTCGAACGCCAGCAACGCCAGCGACAGGTTGCGCAGTTGCGTGTCCAGCCGGCGGGGCTGGCCCTCGTGCGTGTCCCACCCGCCCTGGTCGACCCAGGCCGCGCGAACCCCCAGCCCGCCGTGGATGACGCGCGCCACCGATCGCAGGCCGACGCCGGGATCCGATTCGGGGTAGGGCGTCGCACCGGCGGTCTCGTAGGGGAGCACCTTGTCGCCCGCCTGCGGCAGCACGGCGTTTAGGCGTTTCATCCCCTCCAGATGCGCGAGCATGCTGGCGGCATTGTGGTCCAAGCGGTCAGCCGCGCATAGTGATTGCAGCGCGGCGAAGCCCGCCGCGCCGCCGCCGACATCAAGCCCCGACTGCAGGTCCCGGGATGCCAGCGCACCGGGCGCGCCTTGCATTGCACGCGGCAGATTGGTCGATCCGGCAAAAAGCGCGAGCGGTGCGGCAGTGCCCGGCACCGGATGCGAAGCCGCACCGAACTGCCGAGTCAGCCAGCCGAGCTGGTCCGGCAGGTGATTGAGCGATTGCACGCCGCGCTCGACCATTTCCTGCGCCTCGAAGTGCGATCGTGTTTCGTCCTTGAGCCCAACCGCCTGCCAGGCCGCGAGGCGACGGTCGCGATAGAGCTGCGCAATCGGTGCGGCTTCCGGATGCCAGTAAAACCGCGTGCTGCCCAGTGCGGTCGTGGCCTCTGAGGTTGCAGTGCGCATGCCGGGCGGGCGCGCAGCAAGAAAATCCGGATCGTCCAGCGGCGACAGGATGGAAAGGCCGTCGGCCGCGCCGCGCTGAAAGACGACGACCAGCGGGCATGCACCGGAGGTGATTTGTGGCTGGCCTGTTGCGGCCAGGGCCATACCCCGGATCCCTGCGAGATCCAGGCCCGCGATCGAAAGGCCGGCGACCGCCGATTTCAGGAATAGCCTGCGATCAGTTGTGCTCATACGGAGGCCTCGCCGGTTTTCAATGCCTGCGCTGGCAACACGACTTGCGTCTGGAACGAGGGCGCGCAGGCCAGCCATCCCAACAGCCGCCGGGCGCGCCGTGCATCCTGAATCGGCGCGCTTTCGGTCAGGCCCTGGGATTGAAGCAGCGCGAACCGCAGGTCCGGGCGCGGCATTCCAAAAAGCGCCGGTTCCCA
>CAITPF010000109.1 GCA_903894155.1 uncultured beta proteobacterium
CCATCAGCCAGAGTCGGTACCGCTGGATGCCAGTTACGCGGACGGCGTGGTGCTGAACCAGATGTACTTCAATTGCGGGACCTGGCGGCGGGTCTATCAGCAAACCCAGTGGGCGCCGGCCGAGCACGAATTCATTCCCGCCGAGAACATGACCTACCTGTCGTTCTTCGAAGGCGATGAGCGCGGTGGCCGGCCGTTTGAAATGTGGTCCGGCACGCTGGGCGTCGCTGCCGAGGCCAGCGTCGGCCAGCAGCAAGTCGCGCCCCGAATCCAGACGCACGCTGGCCACACGCCGGCCGGGCCGACGCTGCCGAGGCCACACTTCGCCGCAGCCAGCCCCACGGCAGGTTCGGGGGCTGCTGCTCAGGAAAGAATCCTGCTCCGGCCAACGGGCTGAAGGGCTTGGCCGGCATTCTTCAGGTAGGGTACATCAAGCGCAGCGCCGATGTACCAGGCGAAACCGCAGGCTCGATGCACCCTACAAGCCCTTGGTGCATCGTCGCCAGCGGCAAGCGACGATGCGCTGCGTGTCACCTTCGCCAACGCTTGACGAGCACCGATGCACCAAGGCGAAACCGCTGGCTCGATGCACCCTACACGTGCAAGACCTCATCCGGGCCGTGTCAGGCCTTGGCCAACTCCGCAGCGATCTTGTCGAAGTAGGCCACGCACAGGGCAATCTCAGGCACCGACGTGGTCCAGTTATGCTCGTACTCGATCGAAAACACGGCTTTGATGCCCTGCCGGTGGATCTCCGTCAGCACGGCCTTGACGTTGCCTTCGCCCGTGCCCCAGGGCACGTCGTGGGCGCCGCCGCCGAACTTGTTCAGATCCTTAAAGTGGAAGCTGACGATATGACCTTCGAGCTTTTTGAGTTGTTCGACAGGGTTTAAGTCCGAACGCATCCAGTGGCCCGTATCCGCACAGGCGCCGATCCGCTTACTACGGCCCTGGCAGACCTTCAGCACGGTCTCGGAGTTCCAGTAGTGCGAGGGCTTCGGGTGATTGTGCAACGCGACGTTCAGCTGGTACTCTTCGCAGAGCTTGTCCAGCGTATCGAAGGCGTCCTCGCCGGGTTCCGACACGATCGTCTCGATGCCCATGTCTTTGGCGAACTCGAACGTCTTGCGGCTGGCATCGCGATTGGCCGATAGGCCGCACACGCCATAGTTGACCAACTTGACACCGGCGTCGGCCAGTCGCTGCTTGACCTCTTTACGGTCGGCGGCGGACAGCCCCTCGCCGATCTTCGCGTCCTTTTTCTCGGCGCTGATACTCTGACCCGGGTAGGCCTCGATCCAACGCAGGCCCAAAGATGCGTTTTTGTCGATGGCTTCGTAAAACGTGTAGTGGTTGAAGCTGTAGGCTTGGCAGCCGAGTCGCCAACCGAGTTTCTCGGCGTTCGGGCACCCCTTGGCGGCCTCGCCGGCCCAACTGTGTGCACCGCTCCAACCCGCCAAAGAAACGCCCGCGGTCAGGGCTCCAGCCGCTTTCAGGAAACTGCGCCGGTCGACAGAATTCTGCATGATGTAGCTCCCAGTTAGATATTCAGACGCAAGCAACACTTGACGTGGCCTCAAACGCC
>CAITPF010000110.1 GCA_903894155.1 uncultured beta proteobacterium
CGACCCCTTGCACCCCATGCAAGTGCGCTACCAGGCTGCGCTACGCCCCGAAGACCGCAAGTATATCAGAGCTTGCGATCCTTTGCTCCTGCACGGGCGGCCCTCTAAAACAATGAGCGCAGTACAAAATTGAGCGCCCTGACAAGGACCTACCGAAGTTCCAGTTGCGCGCGCGAGGTGCCTGCATCCAGGGCCGCGGAAAGCATGTCGCTCACGTTATTCAACTCAGCGCGAAGCGACTGAAGCTCGGTTGCGGTCAAGCGGACGGCGGCATCCGGATCCTGAGGCGCTTCACGCGTGTCGCCAAGGCGGTTGCGCGCGCCGCTGATCGTAAAGCCCTGTTCATAGAGCAATTCACGAATCTTGCGAATCAGCAGGACTTCGTGGTGCTGGTAATAGCGTCGGTTGCCGCGCCGCTTGACGGGCTTGAGTTGCGTGAACTCCTGCTCCCAGTAACGGAGGACATGGGGCTTGACGCCGCAAAGATCGCTGACCTCACCAATGGTGAAGTAACGCTTCGCGGGAATCGGGGGCAATACGACAGTCTTGTCAGAAATGGTCATGGCCGGTGGTCGGGACGATGTTGGTTTTGTTCTGGTTCGACTGGTGGGCTACCTAGATTACACAGTCTGACGCGCCGAGGCAACTCGGAAAATGTCCAATTCATCCGTTTGTGGGAACAGGCTGGTTTTCGACGGCGATCTTGAGCTTCTGGCTGGCGTGAAAAGTGACGACCCGCCGGGCTGCGATCGGGATCGTTTCGCCAGTTTTGGGGTTGCGCCCGGGGCGCGGTGGCTTGTTGCGTACCTGGAAATTGCCAAAACCGGAAAGCTTGACAGGTTCACCACGCGCCAGCGCATCGCGGATTTCCTCAAAAAACGTATCCACGATGTCCTTGGCTTCGCGCTTGTTCAGCCCGACCCGGTCGAAAAGCAGTTCGGCCAGTTCAGCCTTGGTCAGTGTTCGCGGTTCAGTCATGTGGATCTCTGGATAACAAGAATTGAAAACATCAACGCGGGCGTGCCTGGTGGGCGGATTCTAACGCCACGCGAATGCGGCCGATACACTCGTCAACCCTTGCATCATCGAGCGTCACGTCGGCATCCTGAAGCCAGAAGCGGAAAGCCAGGCTCTTTTCATTAGCGGCCTGCGCCGCCTGATCACGCCAGACATCAAAAAGCCTGACCTGACGCACGACAGCAAGCGCGGGGTCTGACGAGATGGTCGACTGAATCGTCTCGAGCATCGAGCCCACGGAGACATCCAGCGGCACCCAAACCGCGAGGTCACGTTGAACGACCGGCTGGCGTGATAGCTCGGCAACAGCCGGCAGCGGCACGGCCTGCAGCGAATCGAGCGTCACTTCAAACAGCACGGGAGCTGAAGCGAGTTCCTGGGCCTGCACCCAGCGCGGGTGCAACTCGCCGATCCAGCCGACCGGCTTGCCCGCCAGCAGAATCCGCGCGCTGCGACCGGGGTGCAGCGCCGGATGGCCTTGTGCTTCAAAAGTCAGTTGCGCGGCGCTCACGCCGTAAAGGGATTCCACATCGCGCTTCACGTCGAAGAAGTCGACTGCCCGCGTCGGCTGCCCCCACTGTTCATCGACGGCCGGCCCCCAGGCCGCGCCCGCCAGATGCTGCGGCTGATGCACACCGGCGACCGTCAACGGCCCGTCAGCGACGGACGCATCGCGCGCGAACACGCGCCCGAGTTCAAACACCCGCACACGCGATTGCTTGCGATTGGCGTTGTAGCGCACATTGGCAACGAGGCCGGGCATCAGCGTGGACCGCATCACGGCCAGGTGGCTCGCGATCGGGTTCAAAAGTCTGATCGGGTTGGCACAACCTGCGATATCCGTTTCCCAGGCCGCATCAACAAACGAGAAGTTGACCACTTCCTGATAATCGAGCGCCGCGATTTCTCCCCGAATCGTCAGGGCCGAACGACGCGATTCGGTCTGCGCACGCATGACGGCACGTGCAATGGGCGCCGCGGCGGGAATGGACTCGAAGCCCACGATGCGCGCGACCTCCTCAATCAGGTCTTCCTCGATCGTGAGGTCAAAGCGATACGACGGCGGCGTCACGATGAAATCGTCGCCTTCCTGTTCAAAGGCCAGGCCAAGATGTCGAAAGACTTGCGCGATCTGTTGCTGGCCCACGTCGATGCCCAGCACCTTGCGGCAACGGGCAAGGCGCATGCGCACAGGCTCGCGGCGTGGCAAATTGATGATCTGGTCATCGATCGGACCGACCTCGCCGCCGCAGATATCGATGATCATGCGGGTCATGAGTTCAAGGTGCGCCACACCGCTTTCGAAATCGACGCCCCGCTCAAAGCGGTGCCCTGCCTCGGAACTTATCTTGAGTCTGCGTGTACGCCCTGCGATCGCCTCGGGCCACCAGAAGGCGGCTTCCATGTAGATGTTGGTCGTATCGAGCGAGACCGCGGTCGATGCGCCACCCATGATGCCCGCCAGGCTTTCCGGTGTATCACCACTGCAGATGACGCCCATATCCGATTCCAGCGTAATCGTCTGGTCGTTGAGCAGCGTGAGCGATTCGCCTGCACGCGCCCAGCGTACGTCGAGCGATTGTGCCGGGATCCGGTCAAGGTCAAAGACGTGGGTCGGGCGACCGACCAGCAACATGATGTAGTTAGAAATATCCACCAGCGCCGTCACCGAGCGCTGCCCGCAACGCTCCAGGCGCTCTACCAGCCAGGCGGGAGACTTTGCGCGCGCGTTGACACCCCGCACGATCCGACCGGCAAAACGACCACACAGATCGGGCGCATGCACGCGCACCGGCAACACCTCGGTGAGTGTCGGCTGGACTCGCTCGACAACGGGTTCGCGCAGAGCCGCGCCCGTCAGTGCGGCGACTTCACGCGCAACGCCCAGGATCGACAGGCAATCGGCACGGTTGGGCGTGAGCTTGAGCGTGAAGAGCGTGTCGTCAAGGCCGAGGGCATCACGCAGGCTGGCACCGACTGGCGCATCATCGGCCAGAATCATCAAACCCGCATGATCCTGCGAAAGACCGAGTTCGCGTGCCGAGCACAGCATGCCGGAAGACTCGACCCCACGCATTTTTGCGACGCCAATAGCCATCCCGCCGGGCAAACACGCACCGACCATCGCAAGCGGCACCTTGATGCCAGCGGCCGCATTTGGTGCGCCGCAGACGATCTGCAGCAAGGCGCCCTGCCCTGCATCAACCCGGCACACGCGCAGCTTATCGGCGTTGGGGTGCGGCTCGACCGAATCGATGCGCGCGACAACGACGCCGGAAAACTCGGGGGCGACCGGATTGGTTTCCTCGACCTCAAGCCCTGCCATCGTCAGGCGATGCGAGAGCTCGTCGGTGCCGATGGCGGGATTGACCAGTGTGCGCAGCCAGGACTCGGGAAATTGCATGATGAACCGTGTTGGGTGCTGAGGAATTAAACGTTGAACTGACGCAGGAAGCGCAGATCGCCTTCAAAAAACTGGCGCAGGTCGTTCACGCCATACCGGAGCATCGTCAGACGCTCGAGGCCGGAGCCGAACGCAAAGCCGATATAGCGCTCGGGATCGAGCCCGAAGTTACGCACGACATCGGGATGCACCTGGCCAGACCCCGAGATCTCAAGCCAGCGGCCCTTGTTGGGCCCGGAGGTGAACATCATGTCGATCTCGGCGGAGGGCTCGGTGAACGGAAAGAACGAGGGCCGAAAGCGCAGCTCCAGGTCGTCCGTTTCAAAAAAGCAGCGCAGAAAGTTCGTGTAGACGCCCTTGAGATCCGCGAACGAAATCGCCTCGTCGATCCAGAGACCCTCGACCTGATGAAACATCGGCGAATGCGTGGCATCGCTGTCGACACGATAGGTACGCCCCGGCGCGATCACCTTGATCGGCGGTTTGTGCATGCGGGCGTAGCGCACCTGCATGGGGCTCGTATGCGTGCGCAGCAACAGCGGAAGGCCATGCGCATCCTGTATGTCGACGTAGAACGTATCCTGCATCGAGCGCGCCGGGTGGTTTTCCGGGTTGTTCAACGCGGTGAAATTTGTCCAGTCGTTTTCGATTTCAGGGCCATCGGCCACGTCAAAGCCGATCGAGCGGAAGATTTCCTCGACGCGCTCCCACGTGCGGATCACCGGATGGATTCCGCCCATGCCCCGGCCGCGCCCCGGCAGCGTGACATCGATGGTTTCGGCGGCCAGACGTGCGTCGAGTTCGGCCTGAGCCATCTCAGCCCGGCGCGCGTTGAGCAGCGACTCGATCGCCTGCTTGATCTGGTTGATGCGTGCGCCTTCTGCCCGCTTTTGCTCGGCATCAAGCTTAGCCAGCCCTTTGAGCAGTTCGGTCAGCGACCCCTGCTTGCCGAGAAATCGCGCCTTGGCATTCTCGAGCGACGCCGCATCGGCGGTGGCAGCGAACTGCATCCGCGCTTGTTCAATCAGGTCATCGGCCATGTCAGTCATGAAGGTAAAGCCTCAACTAAATCTCTGCGTGAAAATGCAAACGGAGCCCGACGGCCCCGTTTGCATGCACTGGCAACCTGGTGACAGGTATCAGGCAGCGAGGGCCGACTTGACCTGGTTGACGACTGCGGCAAAGCCCGCCTTGTCGCGGACCGCCATATCGGCCAGCACCTTGCGGTCGAGTTCGATCGCGGCTTTCTTCAGACCGGCGACAAACACGCTGTAGGTGACGCCATGCTCACGAACCGCCGCGTTGATCCGCGCGATCCAGAGGGCGCGGAACGTGCGCTTTTTGTTGCGGCGATCGCGATAGGCATATTGCCCGGCGCGCATGACCGCCTGCTTGGCGATACGGAATACATTGCCACGGCGACCACGGTAGCCTTTGGCTTTGGAGATGATTTTTTTGTGGCGGGCGCGAGCCGTTACACCACGTTTGACGCGAGGCATGTGAGGTCTCCTATCAGGCGAAAGGCATCATGGCGCGAACTGACGCCACGTTGGATTCATGGACCGCCGTCGTACCGCGCAGATGGCGCTTGTTCTTGGTGGTTTTCTTGGTGAGGATGTGACGCTTGAACGCCTGGCCCCGCTTGATGGATCCGCTGGCGCGAACCTTAAAGCGCTTTGAAGCGCTTTTTTTGGTTTTCATCTTGGGCATGATGAACTTCCTGTTTTACTTGTGCCCTGAAAGGTGCCTTACCGTACCGGCAAGTCTTGTTAACCCCAGAATCACTTAGGATTTCCCGAAAGGTTTCTCAGGAAAGCCTTTGATTATACGATATTTTTTCGTTTTGTGCATCAATGGCTCAGAACCAGGCCGGGGCGCTCCCCCGTCACCGCGCCATCCATCCAGACCGCCCGCCCGTTGACCAAAACCGTGTCGATTCCGATCGCCGGCCCGATGGGGTGCGCGTAATCCGCCCCCTCGGCCACCGTATCCCGGTTGAGCAACACCAGATCAGCAAAGGCACCCTCCCGGATCTCACCCCGATCCGTCAGGCCGAAATTGCGCGCCGTGAGGCCCGTCATCTTGTGGATCGCCCTTTCGAACGTGAAAAGCCCGAGTCCCCGGCCGTAATGCCCCAGGACGCGCGGGAACGTCGCCCAAAGCCGCGGGTGCGGCTTTTCATCGTGGGGCAAGCCATCCGAGCCGATCATGGTGTCGTCAAATGCCAGGATCCGGCGCACATCCGGTTCGTCCATCCGGTAATAGATCGCACCGGCGGGCAGGAGCCTTGCAACGACCTCTTCCATCGTGCCGCCCTCACGCGCCATCACCTCGGCAAGATCCGCACCGGCATACTGGGGCATCCCGCGCGACCAGGTGATCGTGACGCGTTTGCAGGTGCGCGCGAGGTGGAGCGCGAGAATAGTCGAGGAGGCCGCGTAGGGATAGCAATCCAGGCACACTCGCTGGTGCTGCATCGCCTTGCGGATCAGATCGAGCGTTTCGACCGAGCGCCCGTAATTCTTCTCGCCGATCACCTTGTGATGCGAAATCACCACCGCAACACCAAGCTCACGGCCAATCAGGAAGGTTTCCTCCAGCGAATCGGCGACCCGGTCACCTTCATCCCGCATGTGCGTGCAGTAGAGCGCGCCGTGCTCGGCAAGCGGCCGGCACACGTCGATCACTTCCTGGGTGGGCGCACTGATCGCTGGCGGGTAAGCGAGACCTGTGGATACCCCAATCGCGCCTGCGGCAAGTGCCTCTTCGACGTGGCGACGCATCGCGGCGATCTCGTCAGACGTGGCCGCGCGCTTCACGTCAGCCATCGTGATCACGCGCAGCGTGGTGTGCCCGACCAGCATCGCACAGTTGGTGGCTGCAGGCTCCGCACGCAGTCGGTTAAGGTAATCGGCAAAGGTCGCGAACTTGAACCACCGGCCCGTATCGTCGAGTAAATCGAGCGGCGGCGTCATCGGGTTCGGCACCGCGCCCGGCATCGGGGCCAGCGATATGCCGCAATTGCCACCCACGATCGTCGTCACGCCCTGGCTGACCTTGGGCGTCATCTCCGGATCGGACAACATCAGGCGATCGTCGTGCGTGTGGGCGTCGATGAATCCGGGCGTCAGCGTCAAGCCCCGCGCGTCGATGATTCGGTCAGCCGTTGCCTCTGCCAAGTCCCCCACCGCCGCGATCCGGTCGCCCACGATCGCCACATCCGCATCGAACGCGGGCGAGCCCGTGCCATCGACCACCTGCGCCCCGCGGATCAATACGTCGAAATGTCTTGTCGTCATCTTTAGTCCCTAAATCACGGGCATAAGCCTGGCACGCCGCGCGCTTACTCGTTTGCCCGCCATATTAACGTCATCGGGATCGGGCCCTGTACTGAAACGCCTCGGCAAGGTGCACGACGCCCACCGCCCCGGAATCCGCGAGATCGGCACACGTCCTCGCCACGCGAAGCGACCGATGGATTGACCGGGCCGATAGCCGGTAGCGTGCGATCAACTGTGTCAGCAACGCCCTGCCTGCGCCATCCAGAGCGCAGTGCGACTCGATCGATCCCGGCGGCATGGCGCTGTTCAGGCCGCCCTGCCTGGCGATCTGGCGCGCCCTCGCCTGCACAACACGCTCGCGCACGGCATCCGAGTGCTCCCCGGGCGGAAGATCCAGGATATCCCGATCCGTATCCGGAATCGTCACGACCAGATCGATCCGATCCATCAAAGGCCCCGAAAGCCGCCCCTGGTAGGCTTCGATCATCTCGCGGCTGCAACGGCAATGCCGCTGCGGATGGCCAAACCAACCACACGGGCAAGGGTTCATGGCCCCGACCAGTTGGAAATCAGCCGGGAACTCTACCCGCATCAACGCCCGCGCGATGCTGACACTGCGGTTCTCCAGTGGTTCGCGCAATCCTTCCAGAACCTGCCGGTTGAATTCCGGGATCTCGTCCAGAAACAGCACGCCCCGGTGAGCCAGAGTCACCTCGCCCGGCCTGGGTCTTGCCCCACCCCCGATGACGGCAGGCATGGATGCGGAGTGGTGCGGCGCCCTGAACGGCCGCGTGCGCCAAGGCACTTCACGCGCGCAAGCGAAGGCTGCAATGGCGGCAACTTCCAGCGCCTCGTCTTGCGTGAGCGGCGGCAAAATCCCCGGCAGCCGCTTCGCGAGCATGCTCTTGCCCACGCCAGGGGTGCCGGTCATGAGCAAACTATGGCAGCCTGCCGCAGCGATTTCGAGCGCGCGCCGCGCAACCAGTTGCCCCCGCACATCCGACAGGCAAGGCATCGCCACCGCGGGCGCAGCCGCTGGGCAAGCCACTGCCTGGACTAGCGACGATTGACCCCGCAAATGTAAAACGACCTCTGCCAGAGACCGCGCCGCCAGCACCCGCACCCCTGGCACGCGCGCCGCCTGCGCCGCGCTTTCAGCGGGCAGCACCAGCGTGGCACCCGGCTGGCTACGCGCCACGGCAAGCGCAATGGCAACCGCCCCGCCCACTGGCACCAGCACACCGGTCAGCGACAATTCACCGGCGAGCACCCACGACCCGAGCGTGGGTGTATCCGCCGGCAAGGTGCCGTTGGAGCTGGCATTAGGGCGGGAACTCGGGCTGGCGTTCGGGCTGAGATTCGGGCTGCCCTTCCGGGTGCCGCCAAGGGCACCGGATTGTGGCAGATCGATTTGCCCCGAAGCCAGCAGCACCCCAAGCGCAATCGGCAAGTCGAAACGCCCCGATTCTTTTGGCAAATCCGCCGGGGAAAGGTTGACCGTCAGCCGGCCCGCAGGGAAGTCGAAGCCGCTGCTATGGATCGCCGCGCGCACACGTTCACGACTTTCGCGGACTTCGGCGTCGGCCAGGCCCACCATGGTGAAGGCGGGCAAACCTGGCGCAAGATGTGTTTCGACCCGAACGACCGGCGCATCCATGCCGACCAGGGAACGACTAAGAAGTACTGCAAGCGACATGAACCCCCCGGGCGTAAAGCCCGGAAGTATGGAACGTCAGTCAGTGTCTGGACAGTGCCGCAGGACCGCGTGATCCACCGTGCGACCAACGCCGTCGGTCATCACCCCTGATCGGAGTGCCACCCTTGGTTGGGAGTTCACTCTCGATCGGGAAATCAGCCGCGATTGTTTTCCATCGCGTTGACGCGTTGCTCGAGCGCCAGCAATTGCTTTTCAAGATCGTCGGCACGTTGCTGCGCGCGTTTGAGCAGATCGGCCTGAATGTCGAACTCATCCCGGGTGATCAGATCCATGCGATTGAAGGCCTGGCCCGCGAAGGCTTTCACATTGCGCTCGATATCCGCTGCGGGACTTCGCGCGATCAGGTCGGAGACGTTTTTCTGAAAATCATCAAACCAGGCATTGCGACTCATAGCGTTCTCCAGCATGTCAATAGGGGTAGTTTAGTGCGGATTCCGCCATTCGGGCAGTTGCAGACACATCCGACCCACGCACCATCATGGTGCGAATGATGCACAATTACGATCGCGCAAGGTTCCCGCCCCGCGCCGAGCAGGCGAAACGGCGATTCGATCCCGCAAAGCAGTGCACAACAGCACTGGCACGCTATTTGCTTGGAATGAGTCAAATGCTCACTCGTCAAGGAAGCCCCCCATGAAGCTCATCATCGCCATCATCAAGCCTTTCAAGCTCGATGAAGTCCGCATCGCCCTATCCGCTCTTGGCGTGCAGGGCCTCACCGTCACGGAAGTCAAAGGCTTCGGTCGCCAGAAAGGCCACACCGAGCTCTACCGCGGCGCGGAGTATGCCGTCGATTTCCTGCCAAAGCTGCGGGTCGAAGCCGCGATCAGCGATGACCTCGTCAGCCAGGCCATCGACACGATCGAGCAGGCCGCGCGCACCGGTAAGATCGGTGATGGCAAAATCTTCATCGCCCCTCTTGAGCAGGCCGTGCGCATCCGCACCGGTGAAACGGGGGATGCCGCGCTTTGATGCGTGAATTTGATTGCCTGAAGCACGCGCCGGGAAATTCCGCGGGCATATAGCGCAACCAAGAGAACAACCCGCGCGCTTTGGCAAATGCAGGATACAACCCGCACGTTCATGAATACGACGTTTGTCGACGTTTGGAGACGCAAGATTTTTTGTTGATTGCTAGAATTAGGCTGTGACTATCAACAGCTGTTTTCTAGGTACGACTACGGAAAGCGTGCAGAAGTACATGCACGAGACACTGTGTGTCCTTCGCGCAGCCAGCGACCTATCTGGCGATGTCAGACGTGCCATCTTCTGGTACCGCAACGAACCATTGCCGCCGTTTCATCACAAAACCGCTGAACGGTTGGTGGCCGAGGGCCGCACAGATGATGTGCTGCGCTATGTTGAGTCGCTCGAAGCCGGCGCTGCAGGGTAATACTGACTCCGCTGACCGACCTTACGGCTTATCGGATGCGTTCATTGAGACACGATTGTCCGGGTTTCTGGTCAAAGAATCTTTTGTTGAATGCTAAAATTCGGCCATGGCTATCGACAGCAGCTTTCTAGGCGCAACTACGGTTTCAGGCGATGAAGCGAAGGCTTTCACTCGCATGATGGCTCGTGGCCGTACGAGCGGGGTTGTTTCGCAGGCAGCGAAAAACGGCCGACAAATGGTCGCGGAATTCGCTAAAACCGGCGTTGTCACCTTTAACCTTAAGGCTCCTGCAGAGCGGGTTGCTTGAGTTTAGAGTTGCGCGAGTTACAGCAGGGGGATGGTTGCAGCGCACTGAGCTTGCTCGATCCTGCGCTCACTCCACTGAAAACATTCCTCCGCAAAGAGTCCAAACAGCTACATCAAAGCCACTTGGCGCGCACCTTTGTCATAGTCAAGACCGGCCAGACCAGGGTGATGGCATATGTGACGACGCTTTGCACTCAGATTTCGGTGGAGCAATTTCGTGATCAAGTTCCGATTGAATCGTTCAAATACAAGGATTACCCGGCGATAAAGCTGGCACGATTGGCTATCGATGCTGAATTGCAAAGGAAAGGGATCGGTAGCCGACTTGTTGATTTCGTCATCGGTCTAGCGGTTGAACGTATCATGCCGCATACCGGATGCCGCTTTCTGGTGGTGGACGCTAAACCGCAATCTGTGTCTTTTTACGAACACAAGGGCTTCAAGAAAATCGGTGAAGCCGGCGCAGACGGTTTGTCCTCTACGTCCATGTTCATTGACCTGCATCGGACCTAAACATCGCGAGCTGGTTCAGAAATGAACTCCATCACCACTGATTCCAAAACTAATCAGTGATACAACGCCGCCGGGTCAACCGCATGCCCGCGATTGAGCGCTGCAGCAACCTTGGTGCGCAACGCATTCGAGTGCGCACCGCGAATCTCCCGCTTGACGTCAAGCAACTGCTGCGGGTGCATCGAGAATGATGTCAGGCCTAGCCCCAGCAGCAAGCGCGTCAGGTGGGAATCGCCCGCCATTTCACCGCAGACCGACACGGGTGTGCCTGCCCCGACACCGGCATTGATCGTGTTGGCGATCAGGCGCAGCACCGCAGGGTGCAATGGATCGTAAAGTCCGGAAACCTCATTGTCTGCGCGATCAATTGCCAGCGTGTACTGAATGAGATCGTTTGTCCCGATCG
>CAITPF010000111.1 GCA_903894155.1 uncultured beta proteobacterium
ATCGCGGAATACGCTCGTGCGGCCCAGGCTGGTGATGCCGCACGCGCGAAAACCCTATACGCGGAGATCGAGCCGCTGCGGGTAATCTGGGAAGATATTTATAAAACGCTGTGGGGCGGCATCTCGGGACCGGCAGAACACCCGATCGCATATACCAAGTATTGGCAGGACCTGATGGGCATCCCTGCGGGGCCGCCACGGCCGCCGCTGGCGTGCTTGTCCGAGGCGCAAAAAGCGGCGTTTCGCGCTCGCCTGAAAGCGACCGGCTTGATGGAGCGGCTCGGCGTATCGTTGTAGTCATCAAGAGGTCCGGCGCGATCGGAGCCGATGGAGGCAAGACATGCTTAAAGATTTCCGACTTTTTGCCGGCCCCGTCTGGCGTGCTGCAGACTGGCTGTTCTTCGCCCGTTTTGCACACATGGAAGTGAGACTCCCCGCCGCAGTCGTGGCCATCGCGGCTGCTCTTGCCGCGCCGGCGAGCCAGTCCGCCCCGGCCGAGTCCGCTGCATGGCCGAAAAGGCCCGTGACGATTATCGTGCCGATCGCCGCCGGCGGTGGCACCGACCTGATTGCGCGGGCAGTGGGCGAGGCCTTGCAGGAGGCCTGGCAGCAACCGGTAATCATCAAGAATCAGGCCGGCGCCAATGGCACGGTCGGCACATCGATGGCCGCGCGCGCTCCTGCCGACGGCTACACGCTGCTGGTGGGCTCGCAAGGCACGTTCGCCGCCAACACCTGTCTTTACAAGCTGCCTTACGACGCCGAAAAGGACTTCACGCCTGCGGCCTTGTTTGCCCAGTTCAACAGCGTATTCATCGTCAGGGCGGATTCGCCGATCCAGTCGCTGTCCGATCTGGTGCGCCGTGCCAGGGCGGAGCCGGGCAAGTTGACCTACGGAATCACCGTGGTCGGCAGCTCGGCACATCTGGGTCTTGAGATGTTCAAATCCAGGGCCTCCATCAATGTGCTGGGCATTCCGTATAACGGTTCCGGACCGGCCAGCGTCGATCTGTTCGGCGGACGCCTGGATTTCATGCTCGATGCGATCAACAGCCAATACGGCAATATCGCGGCCGGCAAGGTCCGGGCCCTGGCCTCGACCGCGGCGATCCGCTCCACGGCGCTGCCAGACGTTCCAACCGTGGCCGAAGAGGGCTATCCGGGATTCGACGCGGTAGGCTGGGCAGGCCTGTACGTACCCGCAGGCACGCCGCAGCCGATCATCGACAAAATCGCCCGCACGGTGACCGAGGTCTTTGCCACCGGCGAGCTGCAAAGAAAATTGGGCAACAAAGGCTTCGAGTTCATCACCACCGATCCGCAGGCCTTCGCCGCCTACGACAAGAGCGAACGGAAAAAATGGTGCGATGTCATCCAGCAGGCCCACATCAAGCTTGAATGATTGTCTGGCCGCCTTCGGCCTTCACCATGTGCCGACCTAATTTTGTCGAAAACCGCGAGGAACCCCAGAACATGTCCCATCCGCCCGCCAGCCGCCTGAGCATCAAGCCCCGCGTCCTTGCCGAACTCGGCAACCACGTCGAGGATCATCTGCCGCCCGCCTATCAACCGCGCGTGCTGCACCTGAGCGGCGAGCTTGTCCCCGGCGCGGATCTCTTCATTACCGCGCGCTCGGTCGACAAACTCGCCGGCCCGGCCGAACCTAACGTCCTGCCGCATCGCCACAGCGTCAGCCAGACCTATCTGTTCCTGAGTCCGGATAACAGTCTTGAAGTCGAGGTCTTTATTGACGAACAGGCACTGGCCATTCACGCGCCGGCGACCGTGTTCGTTCCGGCGGGCGCCCTGCATGCGCTGAGGATCCTGCGCGGCACGGGCACGGTCCTCAGTATCGTGCGTTCCGGCACTTACGAGTAAGGAGACAGCCGATGATCTTCGCATGCCCACGCGCCATCTTCCCTCGCCTGTTTGCCGCGGCACTGTTGCTTTCCGGCGCCGTCGCGCATGCGGACGATTTCCCGAACAAACCGATCACGCTGATCGTGCCGTTTCCGCCGGCCGGCATTATCGACATCCTGACGCGTTCGATCAGCCCGGGATTATCGGAGCGCCTGGGCCAGCCCGTGGTCATCGAAAATCGTCCCGGCGCTGGCGGCAATATCGGCGCCGCCCAGGCAGCCAAGTCGCCCGCCGATGG
>CAITPF010000112.1 GCA_903894155.1 uncultured beta proteobacterium
ACCCACGATCGAATCCGCGCTCGGTTTTGTCCGGATCCAGGCCATCCTGCAGGCAAGCGATCGGATCACCGCCTGCCTGCTGGCGGCAGAAGACCTCACCGCCGATCTTGGTGCCGAGCGGGGCCCCGATAGCCTGGAGCTCAACCACTTGCGCAGCCGCTTCCTGGTCGAATGCCGCGCGGCCAATCGCATCGCGATCGACTGCCCGTTCAATTACCAGGATCCCGTGGCGCAGGATGCGGATCTTGTTTGGGCACGGCGTATCGGGCTCAAGGCCAAATGCGCGGTGTACCCGGCGCAGGTTGCGACGATCCACGCGATGCTCACGCCGTCTGCGGCGCAAGTGGCCGAAGCACAAAGGCTTGTGGCGCGCTTCGAAGCGTTTCGCCGTGGCGAGGACGTCGGCTCCCCGCTGCCCCAGGGCCCTGACCATCACACGGCCCGCCGATTGCTTGCCCGGGATCTCGAGTTCCGGTCCTGGGATACCCGGGATCGGTAACGCGCCCGGACACCGGCATTAGCCACTGCGCCGACTTGCCTGGTTTGCGTTTTGTTTGCGTTTTGTTTGCGTTAATCGGGTGTTCCTGGCGCTTTTGCCGCCGCGCCCAAGCCGCCCACCGCGCCTGGCTGCATTAGACTATTCCTGAATATAAATAGAAATCAGACGATTCAGGAGACTTCGATGCACAGGCACGAGTTGCCGCCAGGCGCAACGCACGCGTCCAACACCGGCAAGATCGTTTCGGCGAAGGATGCAGTGCGGCTTATCCGCAGCGGCGATACCATTGCCACGGGCGGCTTCGTGGGCATCGGCTTCCCGGAAGGTATCGCCATCGCGCTGGAGGAGCTCTTCCTGGAGTCGCAGGCCGCCAATCCGCAATTGCAGGGCCAGCCGCGTGATCTGACGCTCGTCTATGCGGCCGGGCAGGGGGATGGCAAGACGCGCGGCCTGAATCACTGGGGCCACGAAGGCCTGGTCGCGCGCGTCATCGGCGGGCACTGGGGCCTGGTGCCGCGCTTGCAGCAACTCGCGGTCGCCAATCGCATCGAGGCCTACAACCTGCCGCAAGGCGTGATCACCCATCTGTATCGCGACATTGCCGCGGGCAAGCCGGGCACGCTCACGCGCATCGGGCTCGGGACGTTCGTCGATCCCCGCCATGGCGGCGGAAAGCTCAACGACATGACCCAGAAGGATCTGGTGCGCGTCATGGACATCGATGGCGAGGAGTTTCTGTTCTACAAGGCATTCCCGATCAACGTGGGCATCGTGCGCGGGACGACCGCCGATCCCGACGGCAACATCACCATGGAGCGCGAAGCGCTGACACTGGAGGCGCAGGCCATTGCCATGGCGGCGCACAACTCAGGCGGCATCGTGATCGTGCAGGTCGAGCGGATCGCCGATCGCGGATCGCTGCCGGCGCGCCAGGTCAAGATCCCGGGCGTGCTGGTCGACTGCGTCGTCGTGGCCGAAAAGCCCGAGCACCACATGCAGACCTTCATCGAACCCTACAGCGCAGCGTTCTCAGGCGAAATCCGCGTGCCGGTCTCGGCGATCCCGGACATGACGATGTCGGAACGCAAGATCATCGCCCGCCGCGCAGCGTTAGAGCTTTCGCCCAACGCGGTCGTCAACCTCGGGATCGGCATGCCGGAGGGTGTTGCCGCCATCGCGACCGAGGAGCGAATTCTCGACCTGTTCACGATGACGACCGAGCCGGGCGTGATCGGCGGCATACCGGCGGGCGGCCTGAATTTCGGCGCGGCCTCCAACACGCA
>CAITPF010000113.1 GCA_903894155.1 uncultured beta proteobacterium
CGCCTGGCGCGCCTTTTCCGCCACGCGCGACGCGCCCAGTTCGCCATTGATGTCGGGCAGCAGCATCACGAACTCGTCGCCGCCGAGCCGACCGATGGTGTCGGAATCGCGCACGCATGCGCCAAGCCGGGCGGCGACTTCACGCAACACGACATCCCCGACCGCATGCCCATGGGTGTCGTTAATATCCCTGAAGTAATCGAGATCCACAAAGACCAGGGCGCACTGCGTCTTGTTGCGTCGCGCGTCCGCGAGCGCATGGGTCAGTCGATCCTCGAACAGCACGCGGTTGGGCAGCCCCGTCAGGGCGTCATGATCCGCAAGGTAGCGCATTCGCGCGGCCCTGCGTTGGGACTTGAGCAGCATATTCGCGCCGACCAGCAGGATCACGATGCTCACGAGCGTCGTCATCCAGATGCCGCCGGCATTGCCGATCCAGTCCCACTCGTAAAGGCTCGCGGTGGCGACAACGCCAACCACGAAGGGATAGCCCGTCACCGGTCGGCCAGAGATCATGCGCGTGATGCTGGAATCGGGCGCAAAGACGCGCGGGCCGGAGGTAAAGATCACCCGCCCGCTGCTTCCCACCGCATCCAGCGCGCGGCTGACGCCGCCCTCCATGTTGCGCAAGCCCACCTGATCTTCCTGAAAGGGCCAGCGCGTCATCAGGGTAAAGTCCTTTCTGTACAGCAACAGCGAGGCATCGGGGCCGAGGCTTGCGCCCAAGCGATCGTAAAACTGCGAAAACACCTCGGCCGATACGCCAACCAGCACAACCCCCAGCAAATCGCCCTGGTCATTGTTGATCGGACGGGCCAGGTAGAAGACCCATCCTCCGTTGCCCTTGTTGCGCACGGGGACGCTGTAGAACGTATCGGATGCGCTGGTTCTGGTGAAATGCCGGATGTAGTCGCGATCGGAAAGGTCGATCTCGGGCGGAGGATAGGATCGTGAAAAATTGATCACGATTCCGTCTGCACCAACCAGCGTGGCTACATCCAGGATTGGGTTTGCCCGGGTCTTGCTGGCGAGCAGCTCGAATTGCTCGGGGCGGCCCGCGAAAGCGCGATACTGCGCCTCAGTCTGCAATTGGGCCGACTTCACGACCGTGACGATGCTGTCAAGCGCCGTGCTCGCCGAGTACAGGGTCTGGGCTGAGTGCTCGGCAAGCACGAGAGAGAGGTTCTCGATCTGCGCCGCGGTCTGCTCCAGGCTGTTGCGACGCAGGACGTAGGTCGACACGACGGAGTTTGCCAGCAGGATCAACAGCAACACGATGCGGATCGCGCGAACGACCCGGTTCACGTTGCGAGTATCCTGCGGATCCGACGATCGCATCGCGAGGTTCATTTTGGTCCGTCGTAGTGAAGTGGCCACAGCTTCATGACGACCTCGCGGTCGCTTGCGTAAGCGTAGCAGCTGTCGACCTTCAATGGACGGCCATGGGCGTCGAGTTTTTCAGGATGCCCTTTCTTGAAGGGCCAGAGCGTCTGGAACGCGGTCGTCGCCATGGGGCTGAGCAATTCGACAAGGTGCGTGCAACTGGCCCGGCCGCCCAGGCGCTCGCGGATGATCCGGTTCCAGCCCTTGCCGATCTTGACGCCTTTCAGGACAGACAGCGTTTCCGAGGCTTCCTTGCACACGCCAAACGGTGTCGAATCCGAAACCGCAACCGCTTCATGGATCACCGACCCAAGGTCGATCACCAGCCGGATCCAGAGATCGTGGATTGGCTCGCCCGCCGCGAGCGGTGTCGTCGAAAGCGGCCCAATGAACGAAACCGTCTTGGTATCCACCAGGCGCGCCTCCACGTCGAACAGACCATCCGCGCGATGATAAGCGCGCATGGTGACCTGGCGCTGGTGCAGTTCTTCGCGTTCGATGCTGGCAGGTAAAGGCACGGGCGTACTCGTCGTCTGGATGCTTGTAAAGTCGACTAGTATAAAGCGTCGATATCCTTATCGCCCTAAAGGACGAGGATTGTCGCGCCCTTGATCAACACGCCCCCAGAGCGCGCCGCGCAGCGCCGGCGCAAGGCGTCAGGCCAAAATGGCAAGGCGGCCGAATGATCGACCGCCCTGCGGGCATCACTTGAGCGCGGAATACGCCGTCGGCTTGAGAATCGTACGCGAGACGCCGGACACGATGGCGCCGTCCTTCTCTGTCTGAGCGCGAACCGCGATCCATTTCTTGTCTGCAGTAAAAGCCGCGCTGGCGCTATCCCGATGGGACATGTCATCCCATTGGAGCATGTAATACAAATCGTTCGTGTTCTCGCCGATGTCCACTGTCCAGAATCCGACAGGCCGGATATCGTGCTTCTTCCAGAGCGCCAGGGTGTGCTTGTCAAAGCGGTCCACCAGCGCAGGCAGCTTGCCTGGCATTGCGTGATAAATGCGAAGTTCATAAATCATTGTGATGTCTCCTTGAAAGGTTGTTGTAAAGGGTAACCGCTGCGTCCGGCCGCACTTGTCGCGCGCCCGGAGTTTTCCTAGCCCCGGCCAAGCGCAGTGCGCCCGGCGATCCGCCCGAACACAGCGCCGCGCAGGACAGACGTCGCACCCGTATAGGTGCCGTAGTAAAGGCCCGTCATTTCCCCGGCGGCATACAGTCCGGGAATCGGCTCGCCATCGGCGTTGACCACCTGGCTCCGGGTGTTGACCTTGATCCCGCCGAACGTGAAACAGTTGCCGCAAATGATCGGGTAGGCGAAGTACGGCGCGCGGTCGATGGGGCGTGCCCAGTTCGACTTGGGCGGCGCGTACCCGGCTGCGGTCGACAAGCCATCCACAGCGAGCGGATTGAAGGTGCCGCCGGTGCACGCCGCGTTGTACGCCGCCACCGTCGACTGCAAACTCTGGGCATCAAGCCCGAGCTTGCCCGCAAGCTCGGCCACCGACGCAGCGCTGACCGGTGGCTGGTCTGAGCGCACCGAGCGCTTCCAGTTGGGCACGTCTTCGATCTGTGCATCGAATACCGCCCAGGCGATGCCCTCGGGCTCCTTGAGTATTCGGCGCGTGATGTTCTCATAGGTCGCATCCACCGTACTTGGCGCCTCATTGATGAAACGCGCGGCATTCTTGTTGACCAGTATTCCGTAGTTGAACACCAGCACGATAGGCTCCGGGGCGCCGGAGCGCGGATCCAGAGGCTCCGCGTGGATCTGGCCGTAGTCGCCGGCGGGCGCTGCGCCCACCGCGAGCGCCATACGGATCCCTTCGCCCTTGTTGTAGTAGCCGCCGCGCGCGACCGGACGCAGGTAGCGCGCATCGGTGCCGAGGTAATGCGTCAGCATCTCGGAATTGCCCTCGAATCCCCCGCTGGCCAGCACGACGGCAGGCGCCTGAAAGCGAACCACGCGGTTGCCGGGCCCGACGGCCTCAAGGCCATTGACCGCGCCGGACTCGTCCTGGAGCAACCGGCGAGCCGTGGTCTTGTAGAAAAAGTGCGCGCCCTTTTTCTCCGCAGCAGCGGCCAGCGCCTCAACAATGGCAAGGCCACCGCCGACCGGCGAAAGCCGCGTCGTGCACGTCGTGATGAAATAGCCCGGCTGGAAATCGAACCGCACGCCATGGCTCTTAAGCCATTGAAGCGTGGGGCCGGCCCGCTCGGCCAGGGTGGCAATCAGTTCCGGGTCAGTGAAGTTCAGAACCTTGACGATCGACGACCAGTTTTCATAGTCGCCCGCCGCCTCGCTGATGAGTTCAGGATCAAGGTAGTGACCGGAATTTTCGGCAAAATGATGCTCGAAGTCATCCGAGACTTCGTGCTCGCTTTTCATGCGCATCGCCGCTTCGGTCCAGCGCGTCTGGCCGCCGCGATCCGCGACATCGGATCGCTCGAGGATGGCAACCTTCGCCCCCTCTTCCAGCGCCGTGACGGCAGCCGTTAGCCCCGCTACGCCGCACCCCACGACCACGAGATCGAATTGTTCCGTCACACCCTGTGCCATTGTGTCCCCCTGCCTCTGATTATTTATTGGGATCGAAATTAATCGCAGGCCCCCGAGGTGTCAAGGCAGGCGCCATCCCGGGGCGATGACCCGGGGTGACTTGCGTTCACACTGCGTTCCCGCTGCGGCACGCCGCCCTCTGGCACGGCGCGCAGCCTGGTCGCACTAGGCGTGGGCGCGGTTGAGCTCGCGCGCGATGATGTCGTGGTTGAGCCAGAGCACGGGCCCGGCCGGCTCGGACATTTCACCAAAAATCAGCGGCCCGGTCGCCTCGAGCACCAGCCCGCTGAGCAGGTCGGTGATCAGCGCCTTGCGCTCCTTGTGAAGCTGCACGATCGCGTCGGACGTGCCGATCATCACATCCGCAAGCGCCGCACTGTTGGGCATGGGCCAGGCCGCAAAATTGCGAAAGCTCCGCGCGATGTCGCTGTGCTGGAAATCCTCGACCTTTTGCAGCACCGACTCAAGCGGTTTGCCTTCCTGCAGCAACGCCTCGCTCGCCTGCCACTGCGCCTGCGCCCAGGCCCCCCCGCCTTCCTTGCGCAGGGCAGGCAGCAGGGCGATCAGGGGCAGTTCGACGCCGACAAAGATATCCGACGAGTTGGTGCGGATTTCCGGGCAGTTGAACACCGTGGCCTTGATACCCTGCTCCCAGTGCGCCATGGCAATCCGCTCCAGGCGCATCTTGGCATAGCCCTGCGTGTAGCTGGTGTAGGTTTGCCACTGGTAGTGGCCGTCGATCAGGATCTCCGTGCCATGGTAGCCGTACGCCGAATAGCGCACCTGGCCACCCGAGGCCTCGACCCGCTTGCGGATGCCACCGCTGCCTTCAATCAGGTGCTGGAACGTGTTGGCCGTGACGTCGTCGAAATTTTGCAGGATCAATTTGCCCAGGTCGCTCTCGAGCAGAACGTTCGAGGACACGAACCGATCGCCGCGGCCCTTGTAGATGCGGTTGGCAATGGCCAGGAATATCTTGGCGCGCGGAATGCCGCCCGCCATGGTGTGCGCAAAGTAAACGTTGCGGCCCTCGGGGATCATTGCATCGATCTGCGCCATGGCGCGGGCGGTGGTTTCACGAAACCGCGCGGCGCCGATGTCGCGGCAACGCTCCAGGTGTGACCAGTCGAGTTGCGCATCCTGCCAGTCGTTGAGCGTGAGTTTGCCGATCACGTCGGTCGGGTTCGGCTCACCCTCGGGCGCGTCCATGTCGAAACCCGCCATCAGGGGCACGTTCACGATCTTGCCGCCCAGATTGGCCTCGGCAGCGACCAGTTCGTCGGCCGTCAGCGCCCGCAGCGCGTTGTTCTCGTCGCGACGCCCCACGGTGATGCCGATGATCTGCATCCCGGCTTTCCGCGCTTCGTTGACCAGCCCGTTGGCGTAGCCACGGCCAAACAGTTCTCCAAAGAGAACAAATACGTCGCCGGCCTTGAACAGGGTGTTGCGTGGAAGTCGGGTCAATGCAATGGGTGCGTCCATATCACTCTCTTGTCAGAAATAGGTACTACGCTCACAGGCTCAGTCCGGTGACCGGGCCCGCGAGACAGCCGCCTCGGCTTCTCGCCGCCGCGCTGCCGCGGCGACATCCTTGTCGACGATCGTCATGCCAATTGGCGCAAGCGCAATGCCCGCCAGTTTAAGGTGCTGGATGCCAAACGGAATCCCGATGATCGTCACAAAGCAGCCGATTGCCCAAACGACGTGCCCGATGGCGAGCCAGACGCCGGCAAAAATGAACCAGACGATGTTGCCAAGCGTACCAAAGCCGCTGGTGCCAAGATCATGCCTGCCGTTCAGGTCCCGGCGGCTAACCGCCTCTTTGCCGAAGGGGAAAAAAGAAAATTGCCCTATGACGAAGCAAGCCTTGCCCCAGGGAATCCCGACGATCGACAGAAAGCAAAGCAGGCCAGCCAGCCACCACGCCAGCCCCATGAACACCCCGCCCAGGATGAACCACAGAAAGTTCATGATCGCGCTCATGGTGAATTCCTTCAGTAAACGGTCTGCGACCGCGGCACCGCAAGGCTAGCAAGTAATGCGATGGCGGGCAAACCGGGCGAAGGTCGGTGACTTTGCGCGGCAGCCCTGATGCGATGGCATTGAATCGATTGGTGCTATGGCATTGAATCGATGAGACTCGTTCCTAGTGCTGCCAAATGCTGCCAAATGCTGCCAAATGCTTTTAGAATGACGCGACCGGAACACTGCACGGCCAGTTGCCGGGCCGCGCAGTGGTGCCTTGGCCGTTCACATGGATCGCCACGCCATTTGACTGCATCAGGAGGCACTCATGACCAATTTCTCGCGCCGCATTGCGGGTTTCGCCCTGGTTTGGGCCTGCGTCTGCCTGCCCTTCATTGCCGGCGACGCCCGTGCGCAGCAGGAAACGGTCTCCGAATTCGAAAACCTCAAGGCACCGCCCCGCAGCATCGACGACGTACTGAAAGCCGTCGACCCGTCCCTGCAGGATTTTTCGCTGGTCGCGCAGGCAAGGAAGTCGCTTGCGGCGCGCCCGCCCAACTCGGGTGATGCAGCGGCCATGCGTGAGTATTACTTTCGTCGCGCCCACGCGTTTGTGGTGCTCGGCGAATACAAGGAAATCATCGATACCTACAGGACGCTGATCGAAAAGTATCCGAACACTGGCGCAAGGCTCACCCAAGACTACGTCGACATGGCGCTTGCGCAGATGAAGGTCGGCAATGTCAGTGGCACGATCCAGACGCTGGAAGCCGCCCGCGGGACGATTTCAAAGGAAAACGGGAACCGACTGTCGCTGGCGACAATCCTGCGAATAGAAATTCGTGCCTACCTGTCGATCGGCGCGGTGGATCAGGCAGTGGCGGTGCTGACGGAATTCGACAAGCGGACCAAAAACCTGAACGACAACATCGACTTCAACGCGCGGCAGGGCTGGGTGTCGCAACTGGAATGGAGCCGCGCCAGCCTCTTCATCGCAATGGGCAAACCCCTCGAAGCGGAAAGATCCCTGCGGCAGGCCGCCAAGGTCACCCTTGAACTCGCCCGTAACGCCAGGCAGGGCAGCGCGCTGGAAAGCGACACCCGGACCGCGAACAACGGCGCCGCCTACGCGACCACGTTCTGGAGTCGTCTGATGGCAATCTATTACGACCTTTCGAAGGCATACCTGTCGCAAAACAGGTTTGTGGAAGCCGAGCTCGCTGCGCGCGAGGGTTTGAAACTGGCCATCCGCTATACCGGAATCACCTCGCCCGACGTCGCCTGGGGCCTGAATCTGCTGTCACAGATTCTGTCCGACCAGGGTCGTCTCGGCGAAGCCGTGTTGCTGGCGAACACGTCATTCAAGATTCTGGAAAAAAGCGGTGCATCCCCCGCCTCCATCCGGATGACGCAGACTCGTACCGTGCTGGCCAAAGCGCTTGTCGCCGATGGCAAGTACGCCCAGGCCGACAAGGTGTACACGGATACCGACAATGCGGTGCGCGCCGACCCAGACGCCTATGCGCTTTTCAGGCAAGAAGACCTGGGCTGGGTCACCGCGAAAATCCGCAACAACAAGGCCGCCGAAGCGGCGGCGCTCGCAGCCGATATCCTCGCGCGGCAGGCAAAGCGCTACGACAAGAATTCGCCCACGCTCGCGCGCACGCGCGCCCTGCACGCCGTTGCCCTTCAGGCCGAAGGGCAGTCCGCGCAAGCCGAGACTGAATACAAAGCTGCGGTGCCGATCCTGCTCAATCGCGCGCAGACAGATGCCGAGAACTCGACGGCTAGTGTTGCCCAGCAGCGCAGCCTGGGCTTCATCCTCGGCAGTTATCTCGCGCTGCTTGCGCACACCGCACAGTCAGAGTCTTCGGTAGCGACCTCGTTTCAGATTGCCGACGTGGCGCGCGGCAGCGGCGTTCAGCGGGCGCTCACCTCGAGCGCCGCGCGTGCCAGCATCAAGGATCCCGAGCTTGCCCGCCTCGCCCGCGACGAGCAGGATCTTCAACGACGCATCGCCGCGCTCTCGGATTTGCTCACCGGCTTGCTTTCAGCCTCGCCCGATCAGCAGTTGCCGGAAGTACAGGGCAAAATCCGATCCGAACTCGAAACCCTCAAGGCCCAGCGCGAACAAGCGCGCAAGACCATCGAGGGCAAGTTCCCCGACTACGCCGAACTTGTTGACCCGAAGCCCGCGTCGATCGAAGGAACCCGCAAGCTTCTCAAGGCCGACGAAGTGCTCCTGGCATGGTATTTCGCCGAAACCGTGGGTTATGTCTGGGCCGTCACGAAGGACGCGCCGGCGCAGTTCGTGCAAATCCCGGTTTCGCGCGCGACGATCGCGAAGGAAGTGGCCACGTTGCGCAAGGCGCTCGATCCCTCTGTTTCGACGATCGAGGAAATTCCGCCGTTTGACGTGGCGCTGGCCAACAAGCTCTATGCGCAGATCATCGCACCCGTGCAGTCGAGCATTGAAGGCAAGCGCGTCATCCTGGCGGTACCCCATGCCGAGCTGGGCCAGCTTCCCCTTTCGCTTCTGGTGAAACAACCTGTCCAGCAACCGTCGAAATCCGCGATCCCGTTTTCCGAATACCGCGATGTGCCCTGGCTTGCGAGGGACATCGCGATCGAGCAAATGCCCTCTGTCACCGCGCTGACGGCGCTGCGCAGCCTGAAGGCGGGCAGTTCTTCGCGCAAGGCCTTCGTGGGCTTTGGCGACCCTTACTTCAGCCGCAGCCAGATGACCGGAGCGCAAAAGCAGGCGCCTCTTGCCCTGGCCTCGCGCGGCGTTCCGATACAACTGCGCAGCGCGCCAAAATTGAAGGGCGTGAGTTCCGCTGAGTTGTCGCTGCTGCCGCGCCTGCCGGACACGAGCCAGGAAATCGAGGAGGTCGGGCGCGCGCTCGGCGCGGGCGCAGGCGACATCTATCTCAACCAGAACGCCACCGTCAAACAGGTCACGGGCATGAACCTGACGGACCGCAAGGTCGTGATGTTCTCGACACACGGGTTAGTGCCCGGCGAACTCAATGGCCTGACGCAACCCGCGCTTGCCTTATCCTCGCCAGACGTCACCGGGGATCACGACGATGGCCTGCTGACCCTGGACAAGGTGATCGCGCTCAAGCTGGACGCCGATTGGGTCGTGCTGTCAGCGTGCAATACGGCAGCAGGGGACGGCGCCGGCACCGAGGCCGTGTCCGGGCTTGGGCGCGCATTCTTCTTCGCTGGCGCCCGGGCGCTGCTGGTATCGAACTGGCCCGTGGATTCCGCGGCGGCGCGCGAACTCATGACCGACATCTTCGCGCGCCAGCAGAAATCGCCGTCCAAACCGAAAGCCGAGGTGCTACGCGAAGCGATGATCGACGAAATCGACAATGGTGGCATGAAGGACGCCGGCGTAATAAAGTACTCTTATGCGCACCCGCTCTTCTGGGCGCCCTTCGTTCTTGTGGGCGACTAAGCCGGGTCGATGGAGACAAACTGCATGAAACTGCTTCGCACGATTTTGATCCTGATCGCCGCGCTCGTCGTGGGCATGCCCGTCGCGATGGCGCAGCAGGCGCTGATCACCACCCAGGAGGCGGCGTTGCCCGATGCAGCCGGAACGATCGCCACGCGCGGGATCTCCCGGGGCCCAGGCGTCAAGCTGGCATCCCCTGAACCCGACGCAGCCGTCAAGGCGCCGTTCAACTTCAAGGTAGGCTTTGAAGGGCGCGGCGGCGCCAAGGTGGATCCCGCCTCGGTCAAAGTCATCTACCTGAAGTCACCCCTTGTGGATCTGACGCCGCGGTTGAAGTCGGCGATTTCCGCGAGTGGCATCAATTTCACGCGGGCCAGCGTTCCGCCTGGCACGCACAAGATCAAAGTCACCGTGATGGACCAGGAAGGCCGGGAGACTAACACCGTATTCACGCTGATCGTCGAGTAGCGGGCAGCCACCATGACTTGCCCCTACTGCCAGTCCGAGGTGCATCCCGATGCGGTAGTCTGCAAAACCTGCCATCGCGACTTCTATCTGGTCAAGCCCATGATGGAAAAGATCGCGGCGCTTGAAAAGCAGCTTGCCGAAGCGCCGGATATCGCCGTGCAGCTCGCCCGAATCGCCCAGCCCGAGCACCGACTCGCCGAGGGCAACGCGACGGCGCCGCCGCAACCCGCGCCCCACGCCGGCGGGTCGTTCGCCGACGCCGCCACCTATCTTGTCCTGCCGCTTTTATTGCTTCTTGCCGCGCATGCCCTGATCACCGTCGTCTTCGACCTCAATGTCCTCTACCTGCGGGTCGTGTCGATCGTTCTGCCGATGCCTTTCGGATTCCTTCTCTTTTATAAACACGCGCGTCCGATGCTTCGCTGGTTCCTGGGCGTGGTCGCGCTCGCGCTCGCGTCCGTGATCGGCATGAGCGGCATCACCAGTCTTGTCGATGGCACGCCTGTGATGCCGCAGAACGTCTTTGAATGGAAAGAAGTGATCGAGTACTCGGCCAGCATCGCCTTCAGCTTCCTGACCGGCATGCTGCTCGGTACGGTGGCACGTGTCTCTGGCGACGGGCCGCAGACAACG
>CAITPF010000114.1 GCA_903894155.1 uncultured beta proteobacterium
AACAAGCCAATGGCGACCAGAGCCCTGTGTCCCAGGATTTTTCGGTTGATCCATGACCTGGGTCCCGCCGACAGGATCAGCGCCGTCCCCGCCACGGGCAGCAAGGCCCACCAGACGGGAAACTGTGAGTGCCTGGTCAGCGAAAGGCAGCCAAGGGCGATGGCAACCAGGCCGCCAAAGGACAGCAGGCTTTTGTCCGGCGCCGCCATGAGGTCGTTTCGCGCGCGCCACGAGAGTGCCGCGTATCCGATCGCCGCACCCAGCAATAATTCCCAGGCCCGGGTCCGTAAGGCAAAGAAGGCAAAGGTCTTGTCCACATCGGTCTTGAAAATGTTCAGTCCGAACGAGGCCAGGATCAAAGTCGCCAGCAACAGGGGAATCGATAACCGGAGCCTCCAGCCGAACCACAGAACGACAGGCCAGACGATGTAGAACTGCTCCTCGATGCCGAGCGACCAGAGGTGCAGCAAGGGCTTGAACTCCGCTGCGTCGTCGAAGTAACTGTATTCGGAAAGCGAAACGAGATTCGAGACGAACGCTGCCCCCGCGAAGGTATGTTTGCCCAGCTTTTCATAGTCTTCCGGAATGAAGAAAAACCACTCCAGGACGAGCAAGGTGATCAGGACGACGAGCAGCGCGGGAAAGATGCGCCGCACGCGCCGCCCGTAGAAGTCTCCAAGGCTGAAACGCCCGGCCGCCAGGTTTTCAAACAGGATCGTTGAAATCAGAAACCCTGAAATCACGAAAAACACGTCCACCCCAATGTAACCACCAGGAAACCATTCGGGGAACACGTGATAGCCGACCACGAGAAGCACGGCAATGGCGCGCAAACCGTCGATATCGGGGCGGTATTTCGGGTGAATCATCGCTTGGGGGGTGCCTCGGGCCGGCAAACCGGAGGGTGGCCTGCGTTCAGACATGCGCCCTAACCGGGCTGGTACCAGCACTTGGGCAGGGCGAAGTCATCGAGCTCCTCGATATTTTTGTGATCCAGAGGGTGCGGAAACTTCCTGACGGGCGTCCGTTTTACCGATCGATCCTTGCGCAGGAACGTCAGCTCCATGATCGGAGGGATCTCGAAGGATCCATATCGGTGGGGCAACGCGCAATTGTTCGGGTGATTGTGCACGACGTCAAAATACTTGGCCAGTTTCCGGAAAATCAGGTCGTACAGCTTGAAATCGCCGGCGAGCATCAGTTTGTCGAGATGGTGAAATTCGATGATGAGGATGCGGAATTTTTGTAGTGTCTCCTCGGAAACATCGAACAGCACGTCGTATTCGGCACCCTCGATATCCATTTGCAGGAGGAAGTCTGAGCCATCCGGCGCCATCGCCTTTGTCCAGTCGTCAAGCCGGACATAGACATCGTCGTTGGTAAGCCCCAGGAACTTGCGCTCGAACTGAATCAGCGGATGGCTGACCGGTGCCGACTCGACGGAATAGTCGATCAGGAAGGAGCGGATGCCGCGCCCGGCCAGGTCGAGCTCGAAATCGGCGACGGTCGATACCCCGGGCGAGAAGCAATGGCCGATGCCGTCGAGGTCGTCGGGTACCAGATAGCCGCCATCGCCCGTCGCGCCCAGACGAATCAGCGCCTTTCCCCCATCGACGGGCTGCAACATGCGGAAGAATTTACGCAGCGCCTCGGGATCGGTCGTCGGAACGATGCGTCGACCCCGCTGGAGCAGTGCGTTGTAGACGGCGGAACTGATAATTTTGGAGGGCATCGGAATGGGTCAAGTCGGGGCGTTCAGTGACAAACCACCCCTCTCACCACGCGGGGATGGGCCTGCGCAGCGTGATAAAATCGGCGGTCAGCCTACAGCGATTCCAGGCTTGGCTTGGGGTAAGGTCCAAAGTGGCACTTTTGCAGCAATTATATCGGTCTATCCGTCATGGGTAACCACTCACTAAAGCCGGATCGCACCAATTCCGGCCTACAGACATCGTGAGCTTCGCGATACCGCATCTTGCGTTGACGGCGGGCGCTGTTGCATCGTTTGCAATCTGCCTGAGCATCGTCCTCACCAAGGAACTGCACGGCGAACACACGCTTGATTCGAGCGCCGGCGTTCAAAAAATCCACCAGAATCCGACGCCGCGCGTGGGCGGGGTGGCTATCTTCATCTCGCTGGTGCTCAGCTGGTGGCTGACACCCCCCATCGTTGCCGATGTGCTGGGGCCGATGCTGATTGCCGCGATACCCGCTTTCATCGCGGGCGTCGCCGAAGATATCGTCAAGCGGGGCCACGTGACCGAGCGACTTTTCGCGACATTTGCCAGCGGGTTGCTGGCGTGGTGGCTGCTGCGCTACAGCCTGAGCCGCGTCGACGTGCCCGGCATTGATTATTTCCTGGCGATCACGCCGATCTCGGTGTTGTTCACGGCGTTTGCCGTCGGGGGCGTCGCCAACGCGATCAATATAATTGACGGCGTGAACGGCCTCGCTGGCGGAATCGTCCTGTTGTGCCTCGCGTCGCTTGGCCTGATCGCGTATCAGGTCTACGACTACGAAATCGCCAAGTTATGTTTTGTCATTGGCGGCACGATCTTTGGGTTTTTGCTGGTGAATTACCCGCATGGCAAGATTTTTCTCGGCGACGGGGGCGCCTATCTGCTGGGGTTCCTGATGGGCTGGATTGCGGTCATGCTGACGGCGCGCAATCCCGGGATTTCCCCCTGGGCACCCATGCTGGCCTGTGGCTACCCCATTCTTGAAGTCCTCTTTTCTATGGCGCGCCGAATGGCCCGCAAACTTAAGCTCGGGCATCCGGATCGACTGCATTTGCACAGTCTTGTTTATGCCCGCCTGGTGCGCCCGGCACTTTCAAATCGGTCCGCCACGATGAAAAACGCCGCGGTTTTCCCCATCATGCTGCTCTACGCCGTCATCCCTGCGTCGCTGGCCGTCGTCTTCAAGACCAGCACGCCCATGCTGATGCTGGCATTTGTGTTCTGCGGCTTTATTTATGCGCTGTCCTACGCGCGGCTGGTCCATTTCGGCTGGACGCTTCCCAAGCTTCGGGTTGGCACCCAGACGCGTCGCCGGCGGTAACGCCCGCGCCATACAGCGTAAAATGCCGGTTGATTTCCGGCTTCGCCGGCCGACGGAGACCCGAAGCGTTTGTTTGCGACC
>CAITPF010000115.1 GCA_903894155.1 uncultured beta proteobacterium
CATGGCAAAAGGTAAGTTCGAACGCACCAAACCACACGTGAACGTTGGCACAATTGGCCACGTTGACCACGGCAAGACGACGCTGACTGCGGCCATCACGACCGTGCTGAGCAAGAAGTTCGGTGGCGAGGCCAAGGGTTACGCACAGATTGACGCGGCGCCCGAAGAGCGCGCACGCGGCATCACGATCAACACGGCACACGTGGAATACGAGACGGCTAACCGTCACTATGCGCACGTGGATTGCCCGGGACACGCGGACTACATCAAGAACATGATCACGGGAGCCGCGCAGATGGACGGCGCGATCCTGGTGGTGTCGGCCGCCGACGGCCCGATGCCGCAGACCCGCGAGCACATTCTGCTGTCGCGCCAGGTTGGCGTGCCGTACATCATCGTGTTCCTGAACAAGGCCGACATGGTGGACGACGCCGAGCTGCTCGAGCTGGTGGAGATGGAAGTTCGCGAACTGCTGAGCAAGTACGAATTTCCGGGCGACGATACGCCGATCATCACGGGCTCGGCCAAGCTGGCGCTCGAGGGCGACACGGGCGAGATGGGCGAGGGCGCGATCATGCGTCTGGCCGAAGCGCTGGACACGTACATCCCGCAACCCGAGCGCGCGATTGACGGCGCGTTCCTGATGCCGGTTGAGGACGTGTTCTCGATCTCCGGTCGCGGCACGGTGGTCACGGGCCGTATCGAACGCGGTGTGGTCAAGGTCGGCGAAGAAATCGAGATCGTGGGCATTCACGACACGCTCAAGACGACGTGCACGGGCGTTGAAATGTTCCGCAAGCTGCTTGACCAGGGCCAGGCGGGCGACAACGTCGGTATTTTGTTGCGCGGCACCAAGCGCGAGGAAGTCGAGCGCGGCCAGGTGTTGGCCAAGCCCGGTTCGATCAAGCCGCACACGGATTTCACGTGCGAGGTGTACATCCTGTCGAAAGAGGAAGGTGGCCGTCACACGCCGTTCTTCCAGGGCTATCGTCCGCAGTTCTACTTCCGCACGACGGATGTGACGGGGACGATCGAGTTGCCGGCCGACAAGGAAATGGTTCTGCCTGGTGACAACGTGGCGATGACGGTCAAGCTGATTGCCCCGATCGCCATGGAAGAGGGTCTGCGTTTCGCCATCCGCGAGGGTGGTCGTACCGTGGGCGCCGGCGTCGTTGCCAAAATTCTGAAGTAATTTGCTTCGCTGCGGGCCTAAACGTCCGCAGCATTTCGTTCTTTGGGAATCGTCATGAAAAACCAGAAAATCCGCATCCGCCTGAAAGCGTTTGATTACAAGCTCATCGATCAGTCGGCTGCCGAGATCGTTGATACGGCCAAGCGCACTGGCGCTGTCGTTCGAGGCCCGGTTCCGCTGCCCACCCGCATTCGTCGCTACGACGTGCTGCGTTCGCCGCACGTCAACAAGACCTCGCGTGATCAGTTCGAGATTCGTACGCACCAGCGCCTGATGGACATCGTCGACCCGACCGACAAGACGGTTGACGCGCTCATGCGCCTCGATCTGCCGGCCGGTGTGGATGTCGAAATCGCGTTGCAATAAAGCCAGACCCGGGCGGGCAACCGTCCGGCATTCCTTTGGCTTCAGGCACGTGTGTTTGCCTTAAGGCGAAAAATAGTGCTAGAATCCAAGGCTCGCCATTTTTGGCGGGATTTAATAGGGTCGGTTTAAAAGTATCGTGCTAACCGCAACGCGCTGAAAAGCGGGGAGCTGGGCGCACAGTACCAAGAACCAAAGCCCAGTAGTACATGAGCACCCGAGATATTCGGGTTTTATCAGCCCCGACCAATCGAAGTCGGGAATCGGGTTTTTACCCCGGAGAAAACGATGTCGAAATCGACACCCACGCCTGCCGCGCATCAGCTCGGCCTGGTGGGACGCAAGGTCGGCATGACCCGCATCTTTACGGAAGATGGTGAATCCATCCCCGTTACAGTGCTGGACGTGTCCAACAACCGCGTGACCCAGGTCAAGTCGCTTGAATCCGACGGCTACGCCGCTATTCAGGTGGCTTATGGCACCAGACGCGCTTCGCGCGTTGCCAAGCCGCAAACCGGTCACTACGCCAAAGCAGGCGTTGAAGCCGGTAGCATCCTCAAAGAATTCCGTCTTGACCCCGCCCGCGCCGCCGAGTTCACTCCTGGCGCTGTGGTTGCCGTCGAAAGCGTGTTTGCCGAAGGGCAACAGGTGGACGTCACCGGCACCACGATCGGTAAGGGTTTTGCCGGCACGATCAAGCGTCACCACTTCAAGTCGCAGCGCGCTTCGCACGGTAACAGCCGTTCGCACCGCGTTCCGGGCTCGATTGGTCAGGCGCAGGATCCGGGCCGCATTTTTCCTGGTAAGCGTATGTCGGGCCACCTCGGCGACGACACACGTACCGTCCAGAACCTTGATGTCGTCCGCGTTGACGCCGCCCGTGGTCTGCTGCTGGTCAAGGGCGCTGTCCCTGGCTACGCGGGTGCAGACATCGTCGTGCGTCCGGCCGTCAAGGCACCCGCCAAGAAAGGAGCCTAATTCATGGACATCAAGCTCCTGAATGATCAAGGGCAGTCGTCGGCGACATTCGCCGCGCCTGACACCGTGTTTGGCAGGGATTTCAACGAAGCGCTCGTCCACCAGATCGTCATCGCCTTCCAGGCGAATGCCCGCTCCGGTAATCGCGCGCAGAAGGATCGTGCCGAAGTCCACCACTCGACCAAGAAGCCTTTCCGTCAAAAAGGTACGGGCCGCGCCCGCGCCGGTATGACGTCCTCGCCCTTGTGGCGTGGGGGTGGTAAGGTTTTCCCGAACTCGCCCGACGAAAACTTCACCCAGAAGGTCAACAAGAAAATGTATCGCGCGGGCATCCGTTCGATCCTTTCGCAGTTGGCCCGCGAAGACCGTATCTCCATCGTTGATTCGTTCACGCTGGATTCGCCCAAGACCAAGCTCGCCGCTGACAAGCTCAAGAGCATGGGTATTGACGAGTCGGTGCTGATCATTACCGATTCGGTCGACGAGAATGTTTACCTCGCCACGCGCAATCTGCGTAACGTAGCCGTGGTTGAACCGCGCTTCGCCGATCCGTTGTCGCTGATCCACTACAAGAAAGTGCTGATCACCAAACCGGCCATCGCTCAACTCGAGGAGATGCTGGGATGAGAACCGATCGTTTGATGCAAGTTATCCTGGCGCCGATCGTGACCGAAAAGGCCACCTTCGTTGCCGAAAAGAACCAGCAAATTGCATTTCGGGTCATTCCTGATGCAACCAAGCCTGAAATCAAGGCCGCTGTCGAACTGCTCTTTAAAGTGGAAGTGGAGTCCGTTCAGGTACTCAACCGCAAGGGCAAGGTCAAGCGCTTTGGTCGTTTCGTTGGTCGTCGGCGCCATGAGCGCAAGGCCTACGTTTCGCTCAAGGACGGCCAGGAAATCAACCTCGCGGAGGTGAACTAAATGGCGCTCATGAAAGTCAAGCCGACCTCGCCTGGTCGCCGTGGCATGCTCAAGGTGGTTACCCCGAATCTGCACAAGGGTGACCCGGTTGCTTCGCTACTTGAAAAGAAGATCCGTGGTTCTGGCCGTAACAACAACGGCCACATCACGATCCGCCATCGTGGCGGCGGTCACAAGCAGCACTATCGCCTGGTTGACTTCCGTCGCAACAAGGATGGGATCCCTGCCAAGGTCGAGCGTCTCGAATACGACCCGAACCGTACCGCGCACATTGCACTCCTGTGCTATGCCGACGGTGAGCGCCGCTACATCATCGCCCCGCGCGGTCTGGAAGTAGGCGCAACGCTGGTCTCGGGTATCGAAGCCCCGATCCGTGCCGGGAACACGCTGCCGATCCGCAACATCCCCGTCGGTACGACGATCCACTGCATCGAAATGTTGCCTGGAAAGGGCGCCCAAATGGCGCGCTCGGCTGGCGCATCTGCGGTACTGCTGGCCCGTGAAGGTACCTACGCTCAGGTTCGCCTGCGCTCTGGCGAAGTGCGTCGCGTGCACATCGAGTGCCGCGCCACCATCGGTGAAGTCGGTAACGAAGAGCACAGCCTGCGCCAGATCGGCAAGGCGGGTGCGATGCGCTGGCGTGGCATTCGCCCGACAGTGCGCGGCGTTGCGATGAACCCGGTGGATCACCCGCACGGCGGCGGCGAAGGCCGCACCGGCGAGGGTGGCGAGCCGCGCAGCCCATGGGGTACCCCGGCCAAGGGGTACAAGACTCGCAGCAACAAGCGCACGGACAATATGATCGTGCAGCGTCGCAAGCGTAAATAAGAGGGCGAATCATGTCACGTTCAGTCAAGAAAGGCCCGTTTGTCGACGCGCACCTGATCAAGAAGGTCGAGGCGTCTGTCGCGGAAAAGGGCAAAAAGCCGATCAAGACCTGGTCGCGTCGCTCCACGATCCTTCCCGAATTCATCGGGTTGACGATCGCGGTGCACAACGGCCGTCAGCACGTTCCCGTTTATATCAACGAGAACATGGTCGGCCACAAACTCGGCGAGTTTGCGATGACCCGTACGTTCAAGGGTCACGCCGCAGATAAAAAGGCCAAGAGGTAAGCAATGGAAACCACAGCCATTATTCGTGGGGTGCACATCTCTGCGCAGAAAACCAGGCTCGTTGCGGATCTGATCCGTGGCAAGTCGGTTGCGCAGGCGCTGAACATCCTTACGTTCACCAACAAGAAGGCCGCCGGCATTCTGAAGAAGGCCGTTGAATCGGCCATCGCGAATGCCGAACACAACGACGGCGCCGATATCGACGAACTCAAGGTCACCACGATTTATGTGGACAAGGCCCAGTCGATGAAGCGCTTCTCCGCACGGGCCAAGGGCCGCGGCAACCAGATCGAAAAGCAGACCTGCCACATTACTGTGAAGGTCGGAGCCTAAGGAGTCACGATGGGTCAGAAAATTCACCCGATTGGGTTTCGCCTCGCAGTGACGCGTAACTGGGGTTCGAAGTGGTATGCAGATGACAAGGATTTCGGCGCGATGCTCGTCTCCGATATCCGCGTCCGTGAATACCTCAAGAAGAAGCTCAAGAGCGCTTCCGTTGGCCGAGTGGTCATCGAGCGTCCCGCCAAGAATGCACGCATTACGGTTTACTCCGCCCGCCCGGGTGTTGTGATCGGCAAGCGCGGCGAGGACATCGAAGGTCTGAAGTCGGATCTGCAACGCCTGATGGGCGTGCCGGTTCACGTCAACATCGAAGAAATCCGCAAGCCCGAGACCGACGCGCAGCTTATCGCCGACTCGATCTCGCAGCAGCTCGAAAAGCGGATCATGTTCCGCCGCGCGATGAAGCGTGCCATGCAAAACGCCATGCGTCTGGGTGCCCAGGGCATCAAGATCATGAGCGCTGGTCGTCTGAACGGTATCGAGATTGCCCGTACGGAGTGGTATCGCGAAGGTCGCGTGCCGCTGCACACCCTGCGCGCCAACATCGACTACGGTACGTCCGAAGCCCACACCACGTATGGCGTGATCGGGATCAAGGTCTGGGTTTACAAGGGCGATATGTTGCCCAATGGTGAACTCCCCGTTGAAACCGCGGCGCCCCGTGAAGAAGAACGTCGTCCGCGCCGTGCTCCGCGCGGTGATAAGCCTGAAGGTGCTCGCGGCCCCCGTCCTGCCGGACGTGGTCGTGCTCCCCGCAAGGCTGACGCCGCACCAGCGCCTGAAGGAGAATAAGCATGCTGCAACCAGCACGCAGGAAATACCGCAAAGAGCAAAAAGGCCGCAATACCGGCCTGGCCACGCGCGGCGCACAAGTTTCTTTTGGCGAGTTTGGCCTGAAGGCAACTGGTCGTGGTCGTCTGACGGCTCGTCAGATCGAAGCAGCCCGTCGTGCCATTAACCGTCACATCAAGCGTGGCGGGCGTATCTGGATCCGCATCTTCCCCGATAAGCCGATTTCGCAGAAGCCGGCCGAAGTGCGGATGGGTAACGGTAAGGGCAACCCGGAATACTGGGTTGCTGAAATTCAGCCCGGCAAGGTGCTGTACGAAATGGAAGGTGTGACTGAAGAACTGGCACGCGAGGCGTTCCGCCTGGCCGCTGCCAAGCTTCCGATCTCGACCACGTTCGTCTCGCGTCACATCGGTGCTTAAGGAATCGACATGAAAGCAAGCGAACTTCGTGCAAAGAATGCCGCTGAGCTCGCCACCGAACTCGAAAGCCTCCTGAAGGCCCAGTTCGGTCTGCGTATGCAGAAGGCCACTCAGCAGCTCACCAACCACAGCCAGATCCGTAAGGTTCGCCGCGACATCGCGCGCGTGCGTACGCTGCTGACTGAGAAGGCGGGAAACTGAAATGACCCAGACTAAAACTACTGAAAGGGCCAAGCGTCAACGGACGCTGGTCGGTAAAGTCGTCAGCAACAAGATGGATAAGACCATCGTGGTGCTCGTCGAACGTCGCGTCAAGCACCCGGTGCTTGGCAAGATCATCATGCGCTCTGCGAAATACAAGGCGCATGACGAAATCAACCAGTTCAACGAAGGCGATACGGTTGAGATTGCCGAAGGGCGTCCGATCTCGCGCTCGAAGTCCTGGACTGCAACGCGCCTGATTGAAGCTGCCCGCGTGATCTGATCACGTTCGGCTGCTCTCGAGCAGGTGTTGCCTGGTAGTGAACAGGCAAAAAAACGCGACGAGCAATCGTCGCGTTTTTCAATTACCGGCCAAGAAGCTTCGTCACGCCCTCTTTCGAGGGCGCAACGCGCGCGGCATCAGGCATGGGTGACGAACTTCGTCACGAGGTACCCGTCAAACGTTTCCGAGCCGCCTTCGCTGCCGATGCCGCTGTCCTTGACACCGCCGAAAGGCGTCTCAGGGAGCGCGCTGCCAAAATGGTTGATGTTCACCATTCCGGATTCAATGCCATTTGACACCTTGGTTGCGGTCTGCAGCGAATTGGTGAATACGTAGGACGCCAGGCCGAATGGCAAGCTGTTCGCACGGGCGAGAACCTCGTCAAGCGTATCGAAGGACACGACCGGCGCAATCGGGCCGAACGGCTCTTCGGTCATCAGCATGGCATCGTCCTTAAGGCCGGTAATCACCGTTGGCGGAAAGAAGAAACCCTTGCCTTCAATCGGTTCGCCGCCCAGCACGATCTGCGCGCCCCGCTTGCGGGCATCTTCGACAAAGCGGGCGATCGCTGGTACACGCCTCTCGTGTGCCAGCGGACCCATTTCCACGCCCTCGTCCATGCCGTTGCCGACTTTGATGCCTTTAAGCACATCGGTGAACTTGGCAAGGAACTTGTCGTACGAGCCCTTCTGCACGTAGAAGCGCGTGGGCGAGACGCAGACCTGACCGGCGTTGCGGATCTTGAATTTCGCGAGCATGGTGGCCGCCCGGTCGATATCGGCGTCGTCAAAGACGAGCACCGGCGAGTGCCCGCCAAGCTCCATCGTCACGCGTTTCATGTGGGCGCCTGCCAGCGCGGCAAGCTGCTTGCCGACCGGTACGGACCCGGTAAAGGAAACTTTGCGGGAAATCGGGGAGCGAATCAGGTAATCCGATACCTTCGCGGGCTCGCCCCAGACCACGTTGAGCACCCCCGGGGGCAGCCCGGCGTCGTGGAACATCTGCGCGATGGCCATCACGGCGCTCGGGGAGTCTTCCGGACCCTTGAGCACGATCGTGCAGCCCGCGCCGATTGCCGCGCAAATCTTGCGAATCGCCTGGTTGTAAGGGAAGTTCCAGGGCGTAAACGCCACGCAAACCCCGACCGGCTCGCGCAGAACGAACTGGCGGACGTCGGGCGACCTCGGCAGGATCACGCGACCATAGATCCGGCGGCACTCTTCCGCATGCCAGTCGCAGTGATCGGCGCAGCTGACGATTTCGCCAAGGGCTTCGGCCAGGGGCTTGCCCTGGTCAAGCGTCAGGTTCCGGGCGATGTCCTTTGCGCGGTCTCGGGTCAATTGCCCGACCTTTCGCAGGATCGCCGAACGATCCATGGGTGAGGATTTCTTCCACTTGGCAAACGCATCCTGGGCGGACTGCAGCGCCATTTCGAGGTCGGCATTGGAGGCATGGGGCAGATGGCCCAAGACCTCCCGGGTTGCCGGGTTGACGACTTCCTGGGACTTGCGCCCCTCGCCGCTGAGAAACTGACCGTTGATATAGAGAGAAAGAGGCTGATACATGAGGCGATCCAGTGCGAGACGAAAATAGGTGGCGTGAGGGCCGGGAACGGCTGGCCGGCAAGGACGGCCAGGGTCGTGGGGAACCCTGCGCGGGCTGGTAATATGACACAAGTCGAAAGCGCTTGCACAAAAAGAATTGGCGGTATATACTGCAAGGCTTCGTGGCGTTCTTACGACTTAAATCGCGGGAATGCCAAGGAAGAAACTTAGCAGATTTCAACCCAGGGTGCATAACAGCATCTTACGGGACCAAAACTGACAGGTAGGTTTTGCGGGAATTCCGAAGCGAATCACCGCAGGGCGTGCCGGTTAAGTTGGAACAGGAAAAATCATGATCCAAATGCAGACCACGCTGGACGTGGCCGATAACACCGGTGCACGCTCCGTTATGTGCATCAAGGTGCTCGGCGGTTCCAGGCGCCGTTATGCCGCCATTGGCGACGTCATCAAGGTTACCGTCAAGGATGCCGCCCCCCGCGGTCGCGTCAAGAAAGGCGAAATCTACAATGCCGTCGTCGTGCGCACGGCCAAAGGCGTTCGTCGTAAAGACGGTTCGCTGATTCGTTTCGGTGGCAACGCTGCCGTTTTGCTCAACGCCAAGCTCGAGCCCATTGGCACTCGCATCTTCGGACCCGTTACGCGCGAACTGCGTACCGAGAAGTTCATGAAGATCGTGTCGCTGGCGCCCGAAGTTCTGTAAGGGGCCGCCATGGAAAAGATTCGTAAAGGCGACGAAGTCGTCGTGCTCACCGGCCGTGACAAAAAGCGTCGCGGTACGGTGCTTCAACGCGTTGATGTCGACCACGTCCTGGTCGAGGGCATCAACCTGGTCAAGAAAAGCGTTAAGCCCAACCCAATGGCGGGCACCACGGGCGGCATCATCGAAAAGACAATGCCGATCCACATCTCGAACGTTGCACTCTTCAACCCGGCGACTGGCAAGGCTGACCGCGTCAGCATCAAGGAAGTCGATGGCCGCAAGGTTCGCGTTTACCGTTCCAGCGGCGAAACCGTTGGCGCGAAGGCGTAAGGGGCGATCATCATGACGCGTTTTCAAGAACTGTACCAAAACAAGATCACACCGCAGCTCACCGAGCAGTTCGGCTACAAGAGCCCGATGCAAGTGCCGCGCATTACCAAGGTCACGCTCAACATGGGTGTTTCCGAGGCTGTTGCCGACAAGAAGGTCATTGAGCACGCTGTGTCGGATCTGACCAAAATTGCCGGCCAGAAGCCGATTGTCACCAAGACCAAGAAGGCCATCGCCGGGTTCAAGATCCGCGAAGACTACCCCATTGGTTGCATGGTGACGCTGCGTGGTCGCCGCATGTTCGAATTCCTGGATCGCCTGGTCACCGTGGCCCTGCCGCGTGTGCGCGATTTCCGCGGGATCTCGGGTCGTGCGTTTGACGGTCGTGGCAACTACAACGTCGGGGTGAAAGAGCAGATCATTTTCCCCGAAATCGAGTACGACAAAATCGATGCGCTGCGTGGGATGAACATCAGCATCACCACCACCGCAAAGACCGACGAAGAAGCAAAAGCGCTGCTGACCGCGCTGAGCTTCCCGTTCCGCAACTAAGGGGCGCAGACGTGGCAAAACTTTCAATGATCAATCGCGATGTCAAGCGCGTCAGGGTGGCAGCTAAGTTCGCTCCCAAGCGGGCGGCGCTCAAGGCCATCATCGACGATGCATCCAAGACCGACGAAGAGCGCTACGAGGCCCGGCTGAAGCTGCAACAGCTGCCCCGTGACGCAAGCCCCACCCGCCAGCGCAACCGCTGTGCAATCACGGGCCGTTCACGCGGAGTATTCAGCAAGTTCGGACTTGGGCGCATGAAATTGCGCGAACTGGCCATGAAGGGTGAAATTCCCGGCATGACCAAGGCTAGCTGGTAGGAGAACCAAACATGAGCATGAGCGATCCCATCGCCGATATGCTGACGCGTATCCGTAACGCGCAGCAGGTTGACAAACCGTCGGTGTCCATGCCCTCCTCCAAGATCAAGGTGGCTATTGCCTCCGTGCTGAAGGACGAAGGCTATGTTGACGGTTTCGAGATCAAGGGCAGCACTGCAAAGCCCGAACTCGAAATTACCCTCAAGTACTACGCCGGACGTCCGGTGATCGAGCGCATTGAACGCGTCTCGCGTCCCGGCCTGCGTATCTACAAAGGTCGCACCAGCATTCCCCAGGTCATGAACGGCCTGGGTGTGGCCATCGTGTCCACCTCGCGTGGCGTGATGACCGATCGCAAAGCTCGCGCCAATGGCGTGGGCGGCGAAGTGCTGTGCTACGTGGCCTAAGGAGAACCGAATGTCACGTATCGCCAAATATCCGGTCGAGCTGCCCAAGGGCGTAGAAGCTTCGATCCAGCCCGGGCTGATCATGGTCAAGGGCCCTCTCGGCACGCTGAGCCAGGTACTGAACGGCGACGTCGTCGTCAGTCAGGAAGCCGACAAGCTGACCTTCGTCGTCGCCAACGAAACGCGTCAGGCCAAGGCCATGTCGGGCACGCTGCGCGCGCTGGTTGCCAACATGGTCAACGGCGTGAGCAAGGGCTTCGAGCGCAGGCTGTCGCTGGTTGGCGTCGGTTACCGCGCCTCCATTCAGGGCAATCAGGTCAAGATGCAGCTTGGTTTTTCGCACGACATCCTTCACACGATGCCCGAGGGCGTGAAGGCGGAGTGCCCGACCCAGACCGAAATCGTGCTCAAGGGCTCGAACAAGCAGGTCGTGGGCCAGACAGCCGCCGAGCTTCGCGCGTACCGTCCGCCAGAGCCTTATAAGGGCAAGGGCGTTCGTTACGTCGACGAGCGCGTCACGATCAAAGAAACCAAGAAGAAATAAGAGCGCAAACAAGGAAACATCATGGACAAAAAAATTTCCCGTTTGCGTCGTGCGATTCCGACGCGCAAGAAAATCTCCGAGCTGCGATTCAATCGCCTCCAGGTTTTCCGTTCGAACCTGCACATCTACGCAAACATCATTTCGCCCGAAGGCGACCGTGTCCTGGTTTCGGCCTCGACGGTCGAACCGGAAGTGCGTCAGCAACTCGCGGGCCAATCTGGTCGTGGTGGCAATGCCGCTGCGGCGAGCCTGGTTGGCAAGCGCGTGGCCGAAAAAGCCAAGGCAGCCGGGATTGAGCTCGTGGCGTTTGACCGCTCGGGTTTCCGTTATCACGGTCGCGTCAAGGCGCTGGCCGATGCCGCGCGTGAAGCCGGCCTGAAGTTTTAAGCGAGGAACAGTCAAATGGCTAAAATACAAGGCAAGAACGGTCCCGAAGAACGGGATGACGGTCTTCGCGAAAAAATGATCGCGGTCAACCGCGTGAGCAAAGTGGTCAAGGGTGGTCGCACCATGAGCTTTGCCGCGCTGACCGTTGTTGGCGATGGCGATGGCCGCGTCGGCATGGGCAAGGGCAAGGCGCGTGAAGTGCCGGTGGCCGTCCAGAAGGCAATGGAGCAGGCGCGTCGCGAGCTGTTCAAGGTTTCCCTCAAGAACGGTACGCTGCACCATACGGTCGTTGGCAAGCACGGCGCCTCATCGGTGCTGATCTCGCCGGCCGCCGAAGGTACCGGCGTCATCGCCGGTGGCCCGATGCGCGCCATTTTCGAGGTGATGGGTGTTCGTAACGTCGTGGCCAAGAGCCTCGGTTCGAGCAACCCCTACAACATGGTGCGTGCGACCCTCAACGGTTTGCGCTCATCCCTCACCCCGGCAGAAGTCGCGGCAAAACGCGGCAAGTCTGTCGAAGAGATCCTGGGGTAAGTCATGACTCAGAAACAAGTCAAAGTGACCTTGGTCCGTTCGACCATTGGTACCAAGCAAGACCACCGCGACACCGTGCGAGGCCTTGGCCTTCGTCGTGTCAACAGTTCGCGCGTGCTGGTCGACACCCCCGAAGTGCGTGGGATGATCCGCAAGGTCGATTATCTCGTGTCGGTTTCGGAAGTCTGAAAGGAATCACGATGTCAGTCACTCAACTCAATACGCTAACGCCTGCCGAAGGTTCGAAGCACGCCAAGCGTCGCGTCGGCCGCGGCATCGGTTCGGGCCTGGGCAAAACCGCAGGGCGCGGCCACAAAGGCCAGAAGTCCCGTGCGGGCGGTTTCCACAAGGTCGGCTTCGAGGGCGGTCAGATGCCTCTGCAGCGTCGTTTGCCCAAGCGTGGCTTTACCTCGCTTGACCAGCATCTGTATGCGCAGGTTCGTTTGTCGGATCTGCAGGCGCTGCCTGTCGACGAAGTCGACGTTCAGGTGCTCAAGCAGGCCGGCGTCATTGGTCAGGCCGTTCGTTACGCCAAGGTGTTCAAGTCCGGCGAGCTGACCCGCAAGGTGTCGCTCAAGGGCATCGCCGCTTCGGCGGGTGCTCGCGCTTCAATCGAAGCTGCTGGCGGCACGCTGGCTTAAGACGGATCGAAGATGGCAACAGCACAGGCACTGGGTAAGGCAGGACCACGTTACGGCGATCTGAAGCGCCGTCTCGTGTTCCTCGTGCTTGCCCTTGTGGTCTACCGCCTGGGTACGCACATTCCCGTGCCGGGCATCAATCCCGATACGCTCGCGGATTTGTTCCGCCAGAACCAGGGCGGCATCCTGGGCATGTTCAACATGTTCTCGGGCGGCGCATTGTCGCGTTTTTCGATCTTTGCCCTGGGAATCATGCCGTACATTTCGGCATCGATCATCATGCAGCTGATGTCGGTGGTGATGCCGACGCTAGAAGCGATCAAGAAGGAAGGCGAAGCCGGTCGCCGCAAGATCACGCAATACACCCGCTACGGTACCGTGTTGCTGGCGTTCATTCAGGCGGTTGGCATTTCCGTCGCCCTGGAGTCCCAGCCTGGTCTGGTGATCGAGCCGGGCATGCTCTTTCGGCTGACGACGGTCGTGACGCTGGTCACGGGCACGATGTTCGTCATGTGGTTGGGCGAGCAAATCACCGAGCGTGGGTTGGGCAACGGAATTTCGATCATTATTTTCGCAGGTATCGTCGCGGGGCTGCCCAGCGCGCTTGCCGGTTTGCTGGATCTGGTGCGCACCAATGCCATGTCGGCGTTGTCCGCGCTGTTCATCGTGGCCCTGATCGTTGCGGTCACCGCATTCGTCGTGCTGGTTGAACGCGGTCAGCGCAAGATTACGGTCAACTACGCCAAGCGACAGGTCGGTAACAAGGTCTATGGCGGGCAGACATCGCATTTGCCGTTGAAGCTGAATATGGCAGGCGTCATTCCCCCGATCTTTGCGTCGTCGATTATCCTGTTTCCGGCGACGATTGCGAGCTGGTTTTCCGCTGGCGAGAACATGCGCTGGCTGGGCGACCTGGCTGCGGCACTTGCGCCGCGCCAGCCGCTCTACATTACGCTGTACTCGGCGGCGATCATTTTCTTCTGCTTTTTCTACACGGCTCTGGTGTTCAACAGCCGCGAAACTGCAGATAACCTGAAGAAGAGCGGCGCGTTCGTTCCCGGCATTCGTCCCGGAGAGCAGACCGCAAAGTTCATTGACAAGATTCTCATGCGATTGACGCTCGCCGGCGCGCTCTACATTACGCTGGTGTGTCTGCTGCCTGAATTCTTGGTCATGCGGTGGAACGTTCCCTTCTACTTTGGCGGCACTTCATTGCTGATCATTGTGGTGGTCACGATGGATTTCATGGCACAGGTACAGGCCTACATGATGTCTCACCAGTACGATTCCCTGCTCAAGAAGGCGAACTTCAAGGGCGCGAATCTGCCAATGAGATGAGTAAACGTTATGTCAAAGGACGACGTCATCCAAATGCAAGGCGAGGTTCTTGAGAACCTTCCCAATGCAACGTTTCGCGTCAAACTGGAAAATGGCCACAACGTACTTGGTCATATTTCAGGGAAGATGCGGATGCATTACATCCGGATTCTTCCGGGCGACAAGGTCACCGTGGAGCTCACGCCCTATGACCTGACGCGCGCAAGAATCGTTTTCCGCTCGAAATAAGCGGCCGGGTTAAGAAATAACAGGAGTCAACCATGAAAGTAATGGCATCGGTTAAGCGGATCTGCCGCAATTGCAAAATCATCAAACGTCACGGCGTGGTGCGTGTTATTTGCACCGACCCGCGGCATAAGCAGCGTCAGGGCTAATCTTGGTTAGCAACAGCGCAACGTATTACATCAAGGAACAGTCATGGCTCGTATAGCTGGCATCAACATTCCGCCGCATCAGCACGCCGAGATCGGCCTGACCGCCATTTTCGGCATCGGTCGTACTCGTGCCCGCAAAATCTGCGAAGCCGCTGGTGTGCCCCTGTCGAAAAAGGTCAAAGACCTGACCGACGCAGAACTCGAGCGCATTCGTGAGCACGTTGGCGTGTTCACGGTCGAAGGCGATCTGCGGCGTGAAGTCCAGTTGTCGATCAAGCGCTTGATCGACCTGGGAACTTACCGCGGAATGCGCCACAAACGTGGCCTGCCCGTTCGTGGTCAACGCACCCGCACCAACGCCCGCACCCGCAAGGGCCCGCGTCGCGCTGCTGCCAGTCTGAAGAAATAAGAGGAACTAAAGATGGCCAAAGCTGCTGGCGGCGCCACGCGCGTTCGCAAGAAAGTCAAAAAGAACGTGTCGGACGGCATCGCGCACGTCCACGCGTCTTTCAACAACACCATCATCACCATCACCGACCGCCAGGGCAATGCCCTGTCGTGGGCGACTTCGGGTGGTGCCGGCTTCAAGGGCTCGCGTAAGTCCACCCCGTTTGCAGCGCAGGTTGCTGCCGAAACGGCTGGTCGCGTCGCGATTGAATACGGCATCAAGACGCTGGAAGTGCGGATCAAGGGCCCTGGCCCTGGCCGTGAATCTTCCGTGCGTGCTCTGAATGCGTTGGGCATCAAGATTTCGAGCATTGCCGATATCACGCCCGTACCGCATAACGGATGCCGTCCGCCTAAGCGTCGTCGAATTTAAGGGGAAGCCACGTGGCACGATACATTGGACCCAAATGCAAGCTCTCGCGTCGCGAGGGTACCGATCTGTTTCTCAAGAGCGCTCGTCGCTCGCTCGACTCCAAGTGCAAACTGGACTCGAAGCCTGGTCAGCACGGCCGGATTTCGGGTGCCCGCACCTCGGACTACGGTCAGCAGCTGCGCGAAAAGCAAAAGCTCAAGCGCATGTACGGCGTGCTCGAGAAGCAATTCCGCAAGTACTTCGCCGAAGCCGAGCGTCGCCGTGGCAACACGGGCGAACAGCTGATTCAGCTGCTCGAGTCGCGCCTGGACAACGTCGTCTATCGGATGGGTTTCGGTTCGACCCGTGCCGAGGCGCGTCAGCTGGTGTCGCACCGCGCGGTCGAACTCAACGGCCACACCGCCGACATCCCGTCGATGCTGGTCAAGGCGGGTGACATCGTCTCGATCCGCGAAAAGGCGAAAGCCCAGCTTCGTATCCGCGAATCGCTGGATCTGGCCGCTGGCCAGGGCATGCCGCAGTGGGTGGACGTCGATTCCACCAAGCTGACCGGAACGTTCAAACAGGTTCCCGACCGTGCTGATGTCGCTCGCGATATCAACGAATCGATGGTCGTCGAACTGTATTCGCGTTAAGTGAGTGCTTAAGGCCAGGTGGTTCGCCACTTTGGTCAACGCTGTGCGGCCCGCCACATTCGATCCGGATTGGCGGGTTTTGCGACACAGCAGCGCCTGTTTTTTTCGCCGGGCAACCGGTTTCCATCAGCCTTATCGGTGTAACGAGCCGAGGGTATTGAAAAGGAATATTTGTCATGTCTCAAGGTTTCCTCAAACCGCGTTCCATTGAAGTCGAACCCGTCGGTATTCACCACGCCAAGATCATCATGGAGCCCTTCGAGCGCGGCTACGGCCATACGCTGGGCAACGCACTGCGCCGCATTCTGCTTTCCTCGATGGCCGGCTACGCGCCGACGGAAGTCCAGATCACCGGTGTCGTGCACGAATACTCGACCATCGCTGGCGTTCGCGAAGACGTCGTCGATATCCTGCTCAACCTCAAGGGTGTGGTGTTCAAGCTGCATAGCCGTGACGATGTGACCCTGGTGCTGCGCAAGTCTGGCGCCGGCCCCGTGCTGGCCTCGGATATCGAGCTGCCGCACGACGTCGAAATCATCAATCCTAATCACGTGATTGCCACCCTGACGGAAAACGGCAAAATCGAAATGCAGGTCAAGGTTGAAAAAGGCCGCGGGTACGTGCCTGGCAACGTGCGCGCGCTCACCGACGACCGTCAGCACACGATCGGCCGCATCATTCTCGATGCATCGTTCAGCCCGGTTCGCCGTGTCAGCTACGCTGTTGAGAACGCCCGCGTTGAGCAGCGGACCGATCTCGACAAGCTGGTGCTTGATGTCGAAACCAACGGCGTCATCTCGCCGGAAGAAGCGGTTCGGCAATCGGCGCGTATCCTGATGGATCAGATTTCCGTATTTGCAGCGCTGGAAGGTGCAGGCGATTCGTACGAAGCGCCTTCGCGTGGCACGCCGCAGATCGATCCGGTCCTGCTGCGTCCGGTCGATGACCTCGAGCTCACGGTTCGCTCCGCGAACTGCCTCAAGGCCGAGAACATCTATTACATCGGTGACCTTATCCAGCGCACCGAAAACGAATTGCTCAAGACCCCGAACCTCGGCCGCAAGTCCCTGAACGAAATCAAGGAAGTGCTGGCCGCACGTGGCCTGACGCTCGGCATGAAGCTGGAGAACTGGCCGCCCATGGGCCTCGAGCGCCCCTGAGTCGCACCTGCGTTTCAAGAACCATACTCCCCAACCGGCCCGCAGCCTAGCTGATAGAAGAGCCGGTTTAAACCGGGCGGCACAACCGCCCAACATTAGATTCAAAAGGAAATATCATGCGTCACGGTAACGGATTACGTAAACTCAACCGCACCAGCAGCCACCGCCTTGCGATGTTCCGCAATATGGCCGTCGCGCTGCTGACCCACGAAGCCATCAAGACGACCCTGCCAAAGGCGAAAGAGCTTCGCCGCATCGTCGAGCCCCTGATCACGATGGGCAAGCAGCCCACGCTGGCGAATAAGCGCCTGGCGTTTGCGCGCCTGCGTGATCGCGATGTCGTGGTCAAGCTTTTCGCTGAAATTGGCCCGCGCTACGCCGCCCGCAACGGTGGCTACACGCGCGTGCTGAAGATGGGCTTTCGCCAGGGCGACAACGCCCCGATGGCATTCATGGAACTCGTCGACCGTCCGGTTGCCGACACCGCAGAAGCCGCAGCAGAATAAATTTCAAGTTCGGATGTGAAAAGCCCCGGTTCAGACAAGAACCGGGGCTTCTTTTTATGGTGCCCACCGCAGCGCATCCTTCGACCGGGGGCCATCGAGGCACCGACCGCAGCGCAAACGGCATGAGGCGGCGATTGCGCCACGCCCTTGCCCGCCATACGCCGCTAATGCGCCTTGGGCACCCCCATGACAACATCGGGCAACCAGGTGGCGATGTCCGGTACTGCGCTGAGCAGTACGACGGACAGCAGCATCAGGATCACAAACGGAACGATGCCCCAGATAATGTCCGAGAGCGGGATATCGGGGGCAATGTTCTTGATGACAAAGATGTTGAGTCCGACGGGTGGATGAATCAGGCCGGTCTCCATCACGATGGTCATGACGACCCCGAACCAGACCAGATCAAAACCTGCGGCTCGCAACGGGGGAAGAATGATGGGTGCGGTCATCAGGATGATTGATACCGGGGGCAGGAAGAACCCCAGGACGATGACAAGCAACAGGATGGCGGCCAGAAGCGCCCAGCGCGAAAGGTGAAGGTCTACGATCCACTGTGCCGCCGACTGGCTCAGGTGCAAGTGGCTCATCACGTTCGAGAACAGTAGTGACATGCCGATGATGAACATCAGCATGGTGGATTCCTTGACCGTGGCCTCGAACATCGGCATGAGGTCGCGCACGCGCCAAAGGCGATAAATGATGCCGATCAGGGCGAAGGCAAGGACCGCGCCGAGACCGGCAGTCTCCGAGGGCGTGGCGAGACCGCCATAGAGCGCGACCATGACGCCGGTCAGCAGCAGCAGAAAGGGCAGGACGCGAGGAAGGTAGCTGAACTTTTCCTGCAACGTGTAGGTGTCGGTGTTGAGGATCGCCGAAGCCTCTTCGCCACGATGCACGGCAGCTTGCGCATCGCGATGCTGACGGCGGAACTGCACCACCGTCCAGATCGAAAACAGACCGACGAGCAGGATGCCAGGCCCGATGCCCGCCAGGAAGAGCCTTCCAAGCGACTGCTCGGCGGCCACGGCATAGAGAATCATCGTGATGGACGGGGGCAGGAGGATTCCCAGCGTGCCGCCTGCGGCGATAATCCCGGCCGCAAAGCCCGGGGAGTAGCCGCGCTTGCGCATTTCGGGGATCCCGGCGCTGCCGATGGCAGAGCAGGTGGCCGGGCTCGAGCCGGCCATTGCCGCGAACAGGGCGCAGGCAAGGACGTTGGCCACGCCAAGCCCGCCAGGAACCTTGCCGAGCCAGACGTGGAGCGCGCCATAGAGATCCTGGCCGGCCCTGGATCGTCCTATGGCCGCGCCCTTGAGAATGAAGAGCGGGATCGAGAGCAAGGTGATGCTCGCCATCTCCTCATAGACGTTCTGTGTCACCGTGTCGAGTGACGATGACGGCATGAAACAGAACATGAAGATCATCGCGACGGTGCCCAGCGAGAATGCGATGGGCATTCCCGAGAACATCACGACCAGCGTGACGACGATAAAGAGCAATCCCAGCGTCAGAATGGTCATATCAGGCCACCTTTCGGGGGGTAATGAAGTGCCGCAGTGTCTGAAGCAGCAGTTGAACGCTCAGCAGCGTCATGCCGGCAGCCATCAGGCCATACGGAACCGTAAGCGGCGGCCCCCACGCCGAAGACGTCGTGTGGCTTTCCTCAAACGCTTCGAACCAGAGCGTCCACGACTTCCAGGCAAAGAATACGCAGAACACAAAGGGGATCGCATCGACGAAAAAGATGCGCCAGCGCTCTGCCCACACCGGCAGCATGGCGGCGATCGCCGAAATGCCGACGTGGTGGCGATGCTCCTGCACATAGGCCGCACAGAGGAACGTGACGCCGACGAGGCAGAACACGGCGGCTTCATCCTGCCAGTCGGTATTGGCCTGGAAGAGCGCGCGGGAGACGACGCTGTAGCTCAGGATGAGCGAGGCGGCGGCGAGCCCGAGCGCCCCGAGGCCTACCATGATGCGATTGATCGCGGAGACTACTTTCTGAAACGAGGAAACGGTTGACATGATGGTGGCGGTGCGCAAAAAGGAGCCCGCAACCTGCGGGCATCACAAAGTGGAAAACCGATCGATCAGATGAGTTGTTGCGCGGCCTTCATGAGGGCGGCGCAACTGGCACTGCGTTCGGCAAAATCCTTCCAGGCGGAGTTGGCGGCGACCTCCCGCCATTTGCTCACCACGGCGTCGTCCAGGGCAAAGACTTTGGCACCGGCCTTGGCATAGATTTTTGCCGCTTCCTCGTCGTCGGCGCGTGCCTCCTTTGTGCCGAAAACCTCCATCTCGGCGCCAACCGAGAGCAGGACCTCCTGCTGCTCCTTGGGAAGCCCGTCGAAGATCTTTTTTGAAATCATGAGCGGCTCAAGCATGAACCAGTACGACCTATTTTGGGCGCTGGTGAAACTCTTGGCCAGCTCCTCGAGCTTGAAGGAGATGAAGCTGGTCGACGAGGTGTAGGCCGCGTCCATGGCCCCAGTCTGCATCGCGGCATAAATTTCGTTGGACGGCAGCGAGATCACCGAGGCGCCGGCGGCCTTGAGCATCTGGTCGAATTCGCGGCTGCCGCCGCGAACCTTAAGGCCCTTGGCATCCTCCGGATTGATGAGCGGCCTGCTGCGGCTCGCAACACCGCCCGCCTGCCAGATCCAGCTCAGGATGAGCATGCCCTTGTCGGCGAGCACCTTGTTGATCAGGGTGCCCACTTCAGCGGTTTTCCATTTGGCTGCCTGCTCGTAGCTGGTCACGAGAGCGGGCATCAGGCCAATATTGGTCTCGACGACCTCGCCGCCAGCGTAGGGCAACGGCACCAGGCCGATGTCGAGTGCGCCCTTGCGCAGGGCGCCAAATTGCGCATTCGTCTTCATGAGCGACGATCCGGGATACACCTGCAGCTTCATTGCGCCGTTGGTCCGCTTTTCGACCTCTGCGGCGAACTTGCGGCACAGACGGTCGCGAAAATCCCCCTGGTCGATCGTGCCGCCCGGGAACTGGTGCGAGATCTTGAGCTCGGTCACCGCCTGGCCCCACGAGAGGCCATGCTGCGCGGCGAGCGGGAGCGCTGCGGAGCCGAGCAGCAGCTTGCGACGCAAGGGGTTGGGCGTGTCGAAATAGTTCATGTTGTTGTCTCCTCAAACAGCTTGTAGATTGCCCATGTTACTTAAATCAGCCGATCGACTGCACGGGATCGAATAATGCCACCGCTCAGGAAGGCCTCGTGGTTCTCCTCGACGCCATCCAGATCGTAGAGGTAGTTCACCATGAGCCCCGCGGATTGTCGCAGGCCTTTGCGCGAAAGATCGGCGGCCCAGTTAATCCGGTTCAGCCGCGCGCCGTTGTCGAGGTGAAACTTGGCCACCGGGTTGCCCTCGCGCTGCGGGCTGACGAATACAAGGTAGGCCGCGCACAGGTTCATCAGGGCGTCTTGTTCGGCAGGCGACGACGCCGCCGGGCTCCATCCGCTGCTCAGCCGCTCGGACCATGAACGCTTTTTCAGATCCAGCGTGGCCACCGAAGTTTCGACCTTTGCGGCCACCGCGGGCTTGGGCGCCGCATCGCCAAGCTTTGCGCCAGCGGCGACCCAGTCCATGAAGCCAGGGATGGGCGATAGTGTGACGAAGGTCTTGAGCGACGGGAGTTCAGTCTTGAGCTTTTCCGCCACCCGCTTGATCAGGAAGTTTCCCATCGAAACGCCGCGCAGGCCCGGCTCGCAATTACTGATGGAATAGAAGACCGCGACCTTGGGTGCGTTGGTCTGGGCCGGCTCCGACTTCTTGTCGACGAGCGGCCCGATGGCATCCGGTACCTCCTGTACCAGGGCAACCTCGACGAAGATCAGAGGTTCGTCTGGCAACTGCGGATGGAAAAACGCGAAGCAGCGGCGATCGGGCTGCAGGCGGCGGCGCAGATCGTCCCAGCCGTCGATCTCGTGCACGGCTTCATGCTGAATGATTTTTTCAAGGATTTGCGCCGGAGACTTCCAGTCGACCTGGTGCATCGTCAGGAAGCCCGGGTTGAACCATGAATTCAGCAGGTGCCGCAGATCGTAATCCAGCGCGGCGAGCTCAGGCCGCTTGTCCAGGCGCTTGAGCAGGTCGCGCCGCATCGCGACGATGGCGCGCGTGCCGCCCGGCGCGCGGTTGATGCGCCGCAAAAGCTCTTGCCTGGGAGGCTCGGATACCCGGGTCAGTTTGATCAGGTTAGCGGCGGTGCCCTCTGCCGAGTAGGCATGGGCGGCGCGCACGACGGAGGCTGAGTCCGGATTGAAGTTCGTGGCCAGCGCCTGGTAGAACGCAAGTTTGCCCTCGTCCCCGAGTTGCTGGTAGCACTGGATAACGTCGCTGGCCATGCTGGCGGCGTTGGAGTCCCCGCGCTCGGAGATCAGTTTCTTGGCAGCACCCGTCGCCTTTGACAAGGCGCGGGCCTGGGTCAGTTTTTCGAGTAGAGTCAAGCGGGCTCCTGCCAGCAGTTGAACCGGGCCGCGCGTGCGCCCGGCCCGGTGTCCACGACCTGCCCGGGAGCATTGCGACGGTCGGGCGGGTGGGTATTCCAGACCACGGACTGTAAGTCGCACCGCCTGGGGCTGGCAAGGGTATTTACCCTTGAAAACCCTTGCGGATGCGAGGGCTAGGTGTTTGATTCGAGCGCAAGCGCCCGGCTGATCCGCGCTGCGGTCTGCGCAAGCTCCTGCGCGCTTGCCTGGGCTGGCAGGGCGACCGTGAGGTCCTGCTGCTCCACCATCGTCAGGAACAGAATGTCGTTGGGGGTCTCCATCGGAATGAGGTGGATATGGGCATGGGCCACATGCACGCCGGTGATGGCCAGACCCACCCGCGCGACGTTAAAGAGCTGCTTTAGCGCACGGGCGATTTGCTGCGCCAGCAGTGTCATCCGCGTCATTTTCTCCGGCGCGATCTCTTCGAAATAGGGAAAGTGCTCGCGCGGAATGATCAGCACGTGGCCGACGCGGGCGGGATGGATATCGAGAAAGGCCATCAGGGCGTCGTCCTGGTACACCATGTGGGCCGGAATCTGTTGCGCGGCAATGCGGCAAAAGAGGCAGTTGCTGGACATCGATCGGGCGCTCCTTCCGTTCGGCGGGCGCGTCGCGGCAAGGGTTTTGCGGTAGGGCGGCGCCGGTTGCCGATACAATACAGAAACATGGTCAGGCACGCCAATCCGGGCGGGGTGCCTGCGTCATTTCCGGAGTCCGCCCATGCAGCAAAATGACGTGGTGATCGTCCTGACGACCCTGCCTGATGTTCAGCAGGCGCGGGTTGTGGCGAACGCGCTGGTTGAGCTAGGGCTGGCGGCCTGTGTCAACGTGGGTGCGCCAGTCCATTCGGTATACCGCTGGCAGGGCGTGATCGAGCAGGCCGAGGAAGTCCCTCTGCTGATCAAGACAACGCAGCAGCGCCGTGCGGAATTGCTGGATCGCCTCGTATCGCTTCATCCCTACGATGTACCCGAGGTGATCGTTGTACCCGTGGTTGACGGCCATGCGCCCTACCTGGATTGGGTGCGGGAAGTCACCGCTTCTCCTGCCTCCTGAGGCTTAAACACCGGGATTTGTTGAAATTGATCTCCATGACTCGTTCCTTCGTCATCACGCTCCGGTTTCTGGCTGCGATTCTGTGCCTGGGCGTCGCGCTGCCGGCCGTGTCCGCAGAGGACGAATTCCTGCACCCCGAAAAGGCTTTCGTGATGCGCGCCGAAATGGCCGCGCCCGATACCGTGCGGCTGCGTTTCATCATTGCGCCGGGGTACTACATGTACCGCGAGCGGTTTGCGTTCGCCCTCGAGAATGCGCCCGTAACGCTGGGGGAGCCCCGGTTTCCGGCGGGCAAAGTGAAGTTCGATCCGACGTTCAACAAGGAAATGGAGCTTTACTTCAGCGACATGGCCATCGAAGTGCCGCTCGACGCCTGGCCGGCAGGCATCGCCGCTCAGGATTTTGTCCTGAAAGTGACAGGCCAGGGATGCGCCGTCAAGGGGCTGTGCTATCCCCCTCAGGATTTCCTCGCGACGCTCTCGCCGCAAGGGGATGGGCGCGGCTATGTCGTGCGCGCAAGCGCCGCCCAGGGGCTGCTCGAACGGTTGGGCAATCTGAACTGGAGCGATGCGCTCGCGGGCGGCGATGATGTCGGATTGGCGGGGGTCCTCTCCTCGACCGGGCTGATCGAGATCACGCTGCTGTTTTTCGGGCTCGGGGTGCTGCTTGCGCTGACCCCGTGCGTGCTGCCGATGGTGCCCATCCTGTCGGTGCTCCTCGTGGGCGAGCAGCATCACGTTTCGCGCTGGCGCGGCCTGGCGCTGGCGGCGTCCTACGTCGCGGGGATGTCGGTCGTTTATACGATGCTCGGGATCGCCGCCGGGTTGAGCGGGGCCGGCCTTGCTGCGTGGCTGCAGACGCCGTGGGTGCTGGGCGCCTTCGCGGTGTTGTTGGGAGTCCTGGCGCTCGCGATGTTTGACGTGTTCCAGTTTCAGATGCCCTCCTCGGTCCAGTCAATGCTGATGGCCAGGAATGCGAGCATCCTGGGCGGACGCGCAACGGCGGCTGCGCTGATGGGTGCGCTGTCGGCCCTCATCGTCGGCCCGTGCGTCGCCGCCCCCCTGGCCGGCGCGCTGCTCTACATTTCGCAGACTGGCGATGTTGTGCTGGGCGGTACGGCGTTATTTTTCATGGCCTGGGGGATGGGCGTCCCGTTGCTGCTCATGGGCGCCTCGGCGGGCAGGCTGATGCCCAGGACAGGCGCCTGGATGGAGGGCGTCAAGAAGTTCTTCGGCGTTTTGCTGCTGGCGACCGCCTGGTGGATGGTGACGCCGCTCGTGCCGACCTGGGTGCAGATCCTGGGCTGGGCGGTGTTGACCATGTTCTGCGCCGTCTTGCTGCGGACTTTCGATCCTCTGCCGGAGGGCGCGGGCTTTGGCGGCACCCTGCGCAAGACGTTCGGAATGCTGCTGGCGCTGTTGTGCGCGATCTGGGTCATCGGCGTGGCCAGCGGCGGTCGGTCGTTGCTGCAACCGCTATCGCACCTGGCCACTGCCGCCGGTGCCGCGCCCGTGCCGGATGCGCGACCCCAGGCTTCAGGCGAGGCGGTTCCGTTGCGCCAGCGCCTGCTGTCCGGCACCACTGCCGAAAGCCTGCCGAAATTTCAGCGCGTGCGCTCGCTCGCGGAGCTTGACGCGCTGACGGCACACTCCACGCGCCCGGTCATGCTCGACTTCTATGCGGACTGGTGTGTTTCGTGCAAGGAAATGGAGGCGTTTACGTTTCCGGATCCGGTGGTCGCGCAGCGCATGGGACAGCTGCTGCTCGTGCAGGCAGATGTCACGGCCAACAACGCAGAAGACCGCGAGCTGCTCAAGCGGTTCAGGCTGTTCGGGCCGCCCGGCATCATTTTCTTTGCCCCGGGCGGCGCGGAGCGCCGTGATGTCCGCATGGTCGGTTTCCAGGACGCCAGCCGCTTTGCAGCCACACTGGACCGCGTGTTGAGATGAAGGCGGGCTCGACCGCGCCCGTCATCTTCATGTTGGCCCTCGCCGCGTTCGCCAGCACCAGCGCCTTCCGGATTTGCGATCCGCTGCTTCCGATCCTCGCAGAAGAGTTCGGGGTGCGTACCGCGCAGGCGTCAAATGCAGTCACGTCCTTCTCGGTCGCCTATGGGGTCATGCAGTTCTTTTACGGGCCGGTGGGCGACCGCTACGGAAAATTTCGAACGCTCGCCTGCGCCACGCTTGGCTGCGCCGCGGGCAGCCTCATGGTTGCTGCAGCCCCCACGTTCAACCTGCTCCTGGTCGGGCGGTTCGTCGCCGGTGCGACCGCTGCCGGAATCGTGCCGCTCTCGATGGCCTGGATCGGCGATCACGTTGCCTACGAGCAGCGCCAGGCGACGCTCGCACGGTTCCTGCTTGGCACGATTACCGGGATGGCGAGCGGGCAAGTGCTCGGCGGCGTCTTTGCCGATACGATTGGCTGGCGGTGGGCGTTCGTGGCGCTGGCATGCGTCTACCTCGGGGTGGGCGCGTTGTTGTTATCGCGACGGCATATCGTTACCGAAACATTGTCCCAGGCGCCCAGCGGTGCAAGCTTGCTGTCCCCGCTCTGGCAGGTCTTGATGGTTCCCTGGGCGCGCGTCGTGCTCGTGACGGTTTTTCTCGAGGGTGCGCTGGTCTTCGGCGCGCTGGCCTTCGTGCCGGCATACCTGCATGAACACCTCGGCCTGCCCGTTTCCTGGGCGGGCGCCATTGGCGGGCTCTTTGGCCTGGGCGCCATGATGTACGCGCTGCGCGCAAACCAGCTGGTCCGGCGCCTCGGCGAGCGGCGACTGGTGTTTTCCGGCGGCTGCCTGCTGTCGGTGGCTTGTGCGACGTTCTGGCTGGCGCCGACCTGGGGGCTTGCCGCCGCAGCAAGCATGGTCTGCGGTTTTGGTTACTACCTGCTGCACGCCGTGTTGCAGACCAACGCCACGCAGATGGCCCCCTCCATGCGAGGAACAGCGGTTGCGCTGTTTGCCTCGTGCCTCTTCCTTGGCCAATCTGTCGGCGTGGCCGGGGCGGGCGCTCTGGCCGACGTGGCGGGCCTGGCCGCCATCTTCCCGGTGTCGATGACGCTCATTCCCGTGCTGGCGATGGCCTTCGCCTGGCGGTTGAAGTTCAGGCGCGCCGCAGGGTACGGCTCGCCCAACTGAGCCGCGTCCGCCGCGGGTGGCTAGCGCTGCGCGAGCAGCCGCGCGGCATCCCTGGCGAAGTAGGTCAGGATTCCGTCTGCGCCCGCGCGCTTGAAGCCGAGCAACGACTCCATCATCACCTTGTCGTGATCAAGCCAGCCATTGGCGGCGGCGGCCTTCAGCATGGCGTATTCGCCGCTGACCTGATAGGCGAAGGTCGGTACGCGGAATGCATCCTTGACGCGGCGCAGGACGTCCAGATAGGGCATGCCGGGCTTGACCATGACCATGTCTGCACCCTCGGCGAGATCCGCGGCGACCTCGCGCAGCGCCTCGTCGATGTTGCCCGGATCCATCTGGTAGACCAGCTTGTTGGACTTGCCCAGGTTGGCCGCTGAACCGACGGCATCGCGGAACGGCCCGTAGAACGCGCTCGCGTATTTCGCCGAGTAAGCCATGATCCTGGTGTAGATCAGGCTGTTCTCCTCGAGCGCTTCGCGAATGGCGCCGATCCGGCCGTCCATCATGTCGCTTGGGGCGACGATGTCAACGCCGGCTTGTGCCTGGACCAGGGCCTGGCGCGTGAGGATTTCGACGGTGACGTCATTGAGTACGTAGCCGTTCTCATCGATGACGCCATCCTGGCCATGCGACGTATACGGATCGAGCGCGACATCGGTCAGAACGCCAAGGTCAGGGAAGCGCTGTTTGAGTGCGCGCACGGTACGGGGAACGAGCCCTTGCGGGTTGGTCGCCTCGCCGCCATCGAGCGACTTGAGCGCAGGGTCGATGACCGGAAAAAGCGCCATCACCGGAATGCCCAGAGCAACGCACTCCTCGGCGACGGGCATCAGCGTGTCGAGCGAGTAGCGATCCACGCCCGGCATGGACGGCACCGGTTGCTTTACGCCCTGCCCTTCGGTAATGAACACCGGGTAAATGAGGTCATTAACCGATAGTGAGTGCTCACGTACCAAACGGCGGGAAAAGTCGTCGCGACGCAAACGGCGGGGGCGACCTGCGGGGAATTCTGCTAATACGAGGTGGGGGGTTGTCATGGTACGACCTTGGGTGAGATCCAGTTTTCAATCTGCTCGGTGGCTTCTTCCAGACCGATGCGCGCCGTGGCCGAAAACGGCACGGCATGCAGCGCGCCAATATCGGCCAGCTCCTTTTTTACCGCAAAGACGGCTTTCACGCGCTGACCATAGGGCAGCTTGTCGGCTTTGGTCAGCAAGGCCAGAACAGGCGTGCGCGTCGGCGCGATCCAGTCAACCAGTTTGCGATCGAGCTCTGTCACGCCGCGCCGGATATCGATGAGCAGCACGATACCGGCCAGCGACGGGCGGCCCTGCAGGTAGCCGCCGAGCACGTCGGCCCATTCTTCGCGGGCACGATGCGCGACCGAGGCGTAGCCGTAGCCAGGCAGGTCGACCAGGAATCCGAGCTGGCCTTCAGGGTCAAGCGGATCCGGCAGACCGAACAGGTTGATCAGGCGGGTACGGCCGGGCGTCTTGCTCGAGAACGCCAGCCGTCGCTGGTTTGTCAGGACGTTGATGGCGGTGGATTTGCCCGAATTGGATCGGCCAACGAACGCAACCTCCGGCGCGCCAGGCGGCGGCAACTGGTCGAGCCGGGCGGCGGAGGTAAAAAAGGAGGCGTGCTGCAAGAGGGACACGAGGTAGCCGTTAAGTGGAGAGCCGAATGGCTATTGTATAATCGCCGGTTTATGGCCATGCGTAATTGCCCGAAATTCGGGTAAATATAAGTCGCGCGGGTGCCCGGGTTCGGGATTAATGATCGTCGAGGTCTTACATGAAGCGTGTGCTGTCCAGGGTAGTGCTTGCGAGCGGGATGCTGCTCGGCATGGCTGCCGTGTCCCCCTGTTTCGCTGCCGATGCAGCCGCCGGTCCGGTCAAGCCTGACTTCGCAAAAGGCCAGCAGCTTTTTGAGCAAGGCGATGCGGCGCGCGGCATCGTGCCCTGTGTTTCGTGCCATGGCCCAGGCGGCAACAGCACGATTCCGGCCAATCCGAACCTGGCCGGGCAGGCACACGAATACATCTACAAGCAGCTCAATGACTTCCGTCAAAAGGAAGGCGCGAGCGGCGCAGCGCGCAAGGGCCCTGACGGCGCGCCGTCTGTCATGAGCGCCATGGTCATCTCGCTCACCGATGCCGATATGCGCAACGTGGCCGGCTATATCTCGCAGCAAAAGCTTACGGCCCCCGCGACCGCCACCAATGAAAAGCTCGCAGAGGCTGGCCAGAAGATCTGGCGTGCCGGCTTGCCCGAGCGCAATGTGCCAGCGTGCGCCGGTTGCCACTCGCCCGACGGCGCCGGCATCCCCTCACAATATCCGCGCCTTGGCGGACAATTCCCCTCGTACATTGAAGATCAGCTGAAACTGTTCCGTGCGGGCCATCGTGCCAACGGCCCGATGATGCTGCAGATTGCCGATCGCATGTCCGACAGCAACATCAAGGCGGTTTCCGACTACGCGGCAGGCTTGCGCTAAAGAGCCACCGCCTGTTGCGTGACCGGCCTGGCCGGCAATTGGAGGGGCGTCCGACCGGCGCCCCTTCATGTTTTCAACACCCAGCGCGGGGCTCGCGCGCTTAAAGCCCGGCGGATACCGCAGTGCCTCGGACGTGAAACCTGCCAGACCCTGGGTTGTATTGCTCGCCACGCTCACTATCCAGGCGCTGGTGGCCATGGCGTTGCTGACCCTGCCCGTCATGGCGCCTGTGGTGGCACGCTCAGTCGGGGTTCCCACGACCTGGGTCGGGGGCTTTGTCGGCGTGGTCTATTCTGCTGCGATGCTCGCCAGCCTGCTCGGCGGTGGTGCGGTCAGGCGCTGGGGGGCGGTGCGGCTAAGCCAGGTGGGGCTCGCGTGTTCGACGATCGGTTTATGCCTGTGTGCGATTCCACATCCGGTTGTCATGTTCCTTGGGGCCATTTTCGTGGGTCTCGGTTACGGGCCGATCACCCCGGCAAGCTCCCACTTGCTGATCAAGACCACGCCGCCCAGTCAGTTGTCGCTGGTGTTTTCGGTCAAGCAGACGGGTGTACCGCTCGGTGGCATGATCGCCGGCGCCCTGGTGCCTTCGCTTGACGCGCTGATCGGCTGGCAACTGTCGTTCCTCGCGGCCGGGCTGATGTGCGCGCTCTGCGCATGGGCCGTGCAGCCGTTGCGCGTTGCCCTCGACAGTGACCGCGACCCGACAGTGCGGCCCTCGCTTGTAACCAGTCTCGCGCAGCCCCTGCGGTTGGTTTTCAGCCACAAGCGCCTGCGGACGATGGTCGTCATTTCATTACTGTTTGCCATTTTCCAGCTTTCACTGGCCACGTATCTCGTGACGTTTCTTTACGAGGATCTCGGCTGGAGCCTGATCTTCGCTGGCGTCGCGCTGACGGTCACGCAGGCGGCAGGCGTCGGTGGCCGTATCCTGTGGGGATTCATTTCTGATCGCTGGCTCGGTCCGATTCCCATGCTGCTGGTGATCACCGTGCTGATGGTGATCGGCGCCCTTGGATGCGCGATGCTGACAAGCGACACGTCGCTCTGGCTGTTGTTCCCGATCCTGATCGTGTTTGGATCGACGGCGATCGGCTGGAATGGCGTCTTTCTGGCCGAAGTTGCCCGTCTTGCACCCCCGGGGCAGGCGGGTCTTGCCACGGGCGGATCGCTTTGCATTACCTTTCTGGGCATTGTGGCGGGGCCGTCGCTCTTCGGAATCATGGCTGGCCTCGTCAACAGCTACGGGCTGAGTTATGGTTTGCTCACGCTGCTGGCCGTGGGCATCCTGATTCCCCTCTGGCGATTGCGGCAGCACGGACAAGCCTGAAGCCTCGCACGATGGCGCCCGGTAAATCGAGGCGTCGGAGAACCAAACAAATGACGAGTACCGCGGATCTTGTAGAAGCCTTGCGCCAGGCCGTTGGCGCAGACCTGGTGTTCGAGGGTGAGGGTATCGCGCCTGTGCACCGAACCGACTGGCGCAAGACGACGGTGCGAGACCCGATCGCCGTGGTGTGCCCCACGACCACTGGGCAGGTATCGGCAGCGATGCAGGTCTGCCATCGCTTTCGGCATCCGGTGACGGTTCAAGGCGGGATGACGGGTCTGGTGGGCGGTGCGTTGCCCGACGACGGCGACGTGGTGATATCGCTTGAGCGACTGACCGGCGTCGAGGAAATCGACCGTGCAGCCTGCACCATGACGGTCGCTGCGGGAACGCCGTTGCAGGTCGTGCAGGAAGCGGCAGCGCACGCGGGCCTGTACTTTGCGGTCGATCTCGGCGCCCGGGGATCCTGTCAGGTGGGCGGCAACATTTCCACGAATGCCGGCGGCAATCGCGTGATCCGATATGGAATGATGCGCGAGCAGGTACTAGGGCTCGAGGTGGTGCTTGCCGATGGAACCATCGTCACAAGCCTGAACAAAATGCTGAAAAACAACGCGGGCTATGACCTCAAGCAGTTGTTTATCGGCTCGGAGGGCACGCTGGGCATCGTCACGCGTGCCGTGCTGCGCCTGCATGCCCGCACGCCAGGCTATTTCACCGCTTTTTGCGCCCTCGCGACTCCGGACGCCGCTGTTTCGTTGCTGGCAAGGCTTAAAGGACTTGGCGGCGCGCTCATGTCCTTCGAGGTCATGTGGCCCGATTTCTATGACCTCATGACGACCCGGATTCCGGGCCTGCGGGCGCCATTGTCGACGCGCGCAGGCGCCTACGCGCTGATCGAGCTCGCCAGCGACCTGAGTGCGCACGATCAGGGGCGCTATGGCACCGTCCTTGAGTCTGCGATGGATAGCGGCTGGGTGACCGATGCGGCCGTGGCACAGTCAGCGAAGGAAGCAGCGGATTTCTGGCGGGTGCGGGATGCGGTATCGCAGTACCCGGTGATCTGGACTCCCTATGCCGGTTATGACATCAGCCTGCCGATTGGCGTGATCAGCGAGTTCGTTTCCCGGTTGCAATCCGAATTGCGCAGCGGCTTTCCGAGTTGCGAGCACAATCACTTCGGACATATCGGTGACAGCAACCTGCACGTGACAGTGCACGTCCCGGGCGCTGCAGAGCAGTTTCCCCGCGCGCAGATCGATGCGTGTGTCTACGCGATGGTGGGCCGATACGGCGGCTCGATTTCCGCGGAGCACGGAATCGGCGTGACGAAGAAAAAGTATCTGCATTACTCGCGCAATGACGCGGAGCTTGCGCTGATGCGGCGAATCAAGGTGGCGCTCGACCCACAGAACATACTCAACCCGGGCAGGGTGATCTAGCGGCTTCGCGCCGCAGCCGCTGCGCGAACAATTGATGCGGGGCGCAGGCGCTCGCCTGGTGTCCGGATGCCCCCGTGGCCGGCCGCCAGCGCTGGCCTGAGCCTCACGCCGTCAAGGCAGGAAACTTTCGCCGCGAATCAGATCGTCGAACGACTCGCGCTGACGAATGACGTGGTATTGCTCGCCATCGACCATGACCTCCGCGGCGCGACCGCGACTGTTGTAGTTGCCGGACATGACGAACCCGTAGGCACCGGCTGACTCGATCGCCAGCACGTCGTCCTCCTCGATTGCCAGGGCGCGTTCACGCGCAAGCCAATCTGCGCTTTCGCACACAGGGCCCACCACGTCGTAGATGACAGGGCTTTGATTGCGCACCATCGCGGGCAATACGCCGTGCCAGGCTTCGTAGAGGGCGGGCCGCATCAAGTCGTTCATGGCGGCGTCCACGATCGCGAAATTGCGCGCTTCGCTGAGTTTGAGGTATTGAACCCTGGTGAGCAGGACCCCCGCATTGCCCACCAGCGACCTGCCGGGCTCGAGCACGAGCTCAAGGTGGCCGTAGCCCCGGGAATTGAGTTGGGCGAACACGTGATCGAGCAACGCCGACGGCGCCAGGGGCGTCTC
>CAITPF010000116.1 GCA_903894155.1 uncultured beta proteobacterium
GACGCCATGCCGCGTGACGCATCATGTTATTACTCGAAAGTCCACTTGGCCCAGGCAAACACCACGTTACCCCAACCGCTGCCGCCCGGCACGTAAGCCGCCTGGACGCTGAAGTCTGCGATGCTGAGCGTTGCGACGGGCAGAATCCCGGGAAACGGCGTGTAGTGTGCCGTATCGGCGCGCGACGTCAGGAATCCCACGACGCCGATCCCCGCCTTGAGCGCGGTGTCGCCCAGTGGCCAGGTCGGAATCCACGCATAACCCACCATGTACTCAGGCTGGCCATGCGAATCCTGGAACACCATCGCGTAGGTGCCTTCATAGTTTCCGCTGGCGTTGTACCGCCCGAGGCCCATGCCAAAGCCGATGGGATTTTCCGTGTAACTGGCACGCTGCTCCGATGTGTAGGCAAACGGCATGTGAAACGACAGGAACGGCACGTACGCCTCGACCTTGCCTTCCTTCCAGGTATCCTTCACGTGGTCGACGCCCGTGTCGAACAAGTCGCGCCACCACGCCGCATCCGCAGGGGACTGCGGGTTCGCCATCGCGGCAGCGGGCGCGGGCGCTGCGGCCTGAGCCTGCACTGCAATCGGACAAAACAACAACACGAACAGCGCACACAGGCACCAGAGAGCGGTTTTCATTCAGCAATCGGATCAGCATCGCGCTCCCTGTCGGAAAAACGGGAACGATCACAATTTCGCGGGAAGTTTCGCTGCCGGATTTTACTCGCTTATTACATGTGGTTACGCTTAGCCGTTCGCACGATCGGTCCTGGCGTTACGCATTCTGCAACCGCCTGACCAACGCCTCGCCGGCTTGCCGGGTACCGAGGCTGCCGCCCATGTCGCGAGTCGACTCGTGCGCTGCGATTGCCCGTGCGACTGCCTCTTCGAGTGCGTGGCCGGCCTGAACGAAGTTTGCCCTCGACTTGCGTTGACCATACCAGGTCAGCAGCATGGCGGCCGAGCATACCTGCGAGAACGGGTTGGCAATGTCCTGGCCAGCGATATCCGGTGCCGACCCATGTGCGGCCTGCGCCATCGCATAATCGGTGCCGGCATTGATCGAGGCCGCCATACCCAGGCTGCCCGACAATTCGGCCGTCAGGTCCGACAGGATGTCGCCGAACATGTTGGTCGTGACGATCACGTCATAGCGCTCAGGCGCGCGCACGACATGCGCCATCATCGCATCGACGATCACTTCATCGACACGCACCTGCGGATAGTCCCGCGCGACCAGTTGGCAAGAGTCAATGAACATTCCGTCGCCCAGGCGAAGCACGTTGGCCTTGTGCACGACGGTCACGTGTTTGCTGCGCGTCATCGCCAGGTCGAACGCCGCGCGGGCGATCCGCTCGCAGCAATGGCGCGTGATCCGGCGCAACGAGACCACAACATCCGGCGTAATCAGCATTTCGCTGCCACCCGATTCGATATTGCGGTCGGCGTAGAACCCCTCGGTGTTTTCGCGTACGACCACCAGATCAAGCAAGCCATACCGTGAGCCGCTACCCTCGTAGGTGCGGGCCGGGCGAATATTGGCAAACAGGTCGAGGTTTTTCCGGAAGTACTTTGACGGGTTGATCTCGCCGCGCGATTCGTCCTTGAAATCGTAGGTCGACATCGGGCCCAAGATCAGGCCGTCGGCCGCCTTCACGGCATCAAGCAAGTGAGGACGGACCGTCGTGCCGTACTGCTTGAGGCTGTCGTGGCCCGCCACGTCATGCTGCAAATCCAGGCCGAGCCCGAACTTCGCATCGACGGCCCGCAGCGTCGCGGTCGCAACCGACACGGTTTCAGGGCCAATGCCGTCGCCTGGGAGCACGATGATTTTCATGAGTTGTTTTCCTGATTGAGTGCGTGGAAATTTTAAAAAGGAAGGAGGTCGGCCGCGCCCGCCTCGCGGGCCACGCGAGCAATGTCGTCCAGCGTATCGCGCGGCAACGCCAGGCCTTCGGCCCGGTTGCGCCGGTCAGCCTGGTTTTCCATTTCGCCAGGATAAAACACCTGGGTGTGGCCCTGGGCGACAGGCACATCCTTGAGCGAGGCAATATATTGCGCGATCCGATCCTCAAACTGCGCCAGCGGCATGAACGCCTGCACATTGAGCGCAACCAGCAAGTGGCCGGCTCCGCTGCGGTTGACCGGATCATACGGCCCGTGGACGCCGTCCAGGAACTGGCTGCCCGACAGCACGCCGGAAAGGATGTCGACCATGACACCCATCACGTAACCCTTGTGGCCGGCCATTGGCAGGATGAATCCTTCGATGGCCGCCCTGGGGTCAGTCGTTGCACGCCCCTCTGTATCGACGGCCCAGTGGTCCGGAATCTTTTCGCGGCGCTTGCCAGCGAGGTAGATCTTGCCGCGCGCGACCCCCGAATTGGCCATATCCATGACAACGGGACCAAAGGCGCCGCCCGGCACGGCGATCGACCAGGGATTGGTGCCGATTTTTTTCTTCAGACCGCCCCAGGGCGCCATGTTGGGACCCGCGTTGCTCATCAGAACCGCGACACATCCCTGTTGCGCGGCGATCCGCGTGAAGTACATGCAGGTGCCGAAGTGGTTCGAGTTCCGGATCGACACCACGCCGACCCCATGCCCACGGGCGCGCTCCACCGCCTCGTCGACCGCCCGGCGGGCGATCACCTGTCCCACGCCATCGTGCCCGTCCATGACAGCCACCGCGCCTGCATCGACCGCAAGCGTCGTCGTTGTCACGGCCTGCATGGCGCCCGAACATAATCGGGCGTAGTACCAGCCAAGGCGCAGCATCCCGTGCGACTGGTGGCCCCACAGGTCGGCCTGCACAAGCGTATCGGCCGCGAGGCGCGCATCCGCGTGCGGCACCCCGGCGCTGCGGTAGACCGCCGCCGCGACCTCGGCCAGCAACCCGGGAGCGATGCGCGGTGCAGACGGATCGTCATTTCGAGGTTCGGTCATTTCAGGCATGCCTTGCGCCAGCCCCGGAAAGCGGCGCCGTGGACAAACTTTTACACGCAGCGCGAGACGACGCGCAAGTCGTCGCTGCCCGGTCAAAGGGCACGCAGCGCACAGCAACGGTGCACGCCCCGGCGGGCGCCGCGCGCCTGCGCCGCCCGGGGCGCCCGCGCCCGCCGAAAAGGACGAGTGTCGCCGAGCTCGCATTCGCACTATGATTGCCCTCGGCCAACTCCGGCCGGCAACCGAATGTGAATAAGAATCCATGAGTTCGTCTACGCTGGACAACCCCTACACCGGCGGGATCGCCCGCTTTGTCTCTGGCCTGCAATACGACGCCATCCCGACCGAGGTGCGCGAGCGGATCAAGCTGCTCATGCTCGATTCCCTCGGATGCGCGCTCTACGGGTCGCACCTTGAATGGTGCCGCATTCTGCAGGACACGCTCACGCGTGTGGACCAGACCCGCGACTGCGCCGTGTGGGGAACCAACCTGCGCCTGTCGGCGCCGCACGCGGCGCTGGTCAACGGCACGGAAGTCCAGGGATTCGAACTTGACGACGTCCATCGCGCAGGCGTGCTGCACGTCGGCGCCGTGGTCTTGCCCGCGCTCATCTCGATCGCCGAGACCCGCGGCCACCTGAGCGGCCGGGATTTCATCACCGCGGCGGTGGCGGGCTACGAAATCGGGCCGCGCGTGGGCCTGTGCATGGGGCCAGAGCACATCGGACAGGGCTGGCACTCGGGCGCCACCCTCGGCGTCTTTTCCGCAGCTGCTGGCGCGGCACGCGGGCTGGGGCTCGATGTTGAAAAAACCGTGCACGCCCTGGGCATCGCCGGCACACAGTCGTCGGGTCTCATGGCGGCGCAATACGGCGCCATGGTCAAGCGCATGCACGCCGGGCGCGCGTCGCAAAGCGGCCTCTACGGCGCGCTGTTCGCGGAAAACGGCCTGACCGGAATCGTCAACGTGCTTGAATCCGAATACGGTGGCTTTTGCACCACCTTTTCGCGCTCGACCGACCGTTTCAACCTCGAGGAACTCACGGCAGGCCTGGGCACGACCTGGCAGACGATGGGCGTGGCGCTGAAGTTCTACTCCTGCGTTGGCAGCAATCACACGACGCTGGACGCGATTCGCGAACTGCAGGCGCAGCGGCCCTTCGGGCCCGCCGATATCGATCGCATCGAGGTGCACGGATCGCAAGTCACGATGGATCACGTCGGCTGGAAATACGAGCCGCAAGGCCTGACGTCGGCGCAGCTGAACCTGCCCTTCTGCGTGGCGACCTGGCTGATCGAAGGCGACTGTTTCGTCGAGCAGTTCACCGACGATATCGTCGCGGATCCAGCTCGCATGGCGCTCGCGGAAAAAGTCGTCGTATTCCACGACGAAGCGATCACGGCGCGGGGCGCAAAGTTCCGGCACATGGTGCGCGTGCGTGTCGTTCTCAAGGATGGCGCGACCCTCGAAGGCACCAAGGAGTACGCGCGGGGCAGCGAGCGCAACTTCTCGAGCGCCGACGATATCGTCGAAAAATTCGAGAAGCTGGCGTCGCACGCATTTGACCGTCCGCGCGTCGAGGCGCTGCGCGACGCCATGCTCGGCTTGGATAAGCTCGAAAACGCGCGCACCGTCGCCCGCCTGCTGGCCCTTGCCTGAGCAGCGCAGGCTCTGGCGCCTGGATGCCGGGCTCCGCATTACGGCGTATGATGAGTCGATCATGCGCCACTCCAGGAGGCCAGGGCCCGGGTCGCATACCCGACGCCCGTATCGACATGCTCCATGACCTGTCGGGTTCCACTGCAGACATCCTGCTGCGTATCGGCCTGGCGATGCTGTCCGGGCTCATCCTCGGGCTCAACCGCTGGCTGCATCACAAGCCTGCCGGCATCCGCACCCATAGCCTGGTGGCGGTCGCCGCAGCGGCCGCGATGTTGCTGATCGACAACCACACC
>CAITPF010000117.1 GCA_903894155.1 uncultured beta proteobacterium
CGGCCGTCCATCCGGCGCAATCCGCCTCGCCCGCTAGCCGGGCGATTCCCTAGTCCCTGACCCGACGCACGGCGGTGCGGCGCCAGGCGCCACACCGCCCGGGCTTTCCCGGTTTTTCGATTCCCCGACTACGCTCGCCGCTCGCGCGCCTTTGTCTATTAATGTTGATCTTTATCAAATAGCAAGAAAGATTAACGTGCATTTTTGACGCCAAAGTCTAAGGTAGTCGCACATCGGTGTTTTAACGGTGCGCAACCCACTGCCCGGAGCCCACGCAACCCCATGCCCCAACTGACTGCCGACCTTGGACGTTTCGTCGCCGGAATTCGATATTCCGAATTGCCTGAAGGCGTTTTACCGCTGGTGCGGGATGCCTTTACCGACACCGTCGGTGTGATCATGGTCGGCATCACCGAGCCGGTCGTCGAGATCGTGCGAAAGACGCTGGTGGAGCCGAGCGGCAGGCAGGAGTCTCGCGCGTGCCTTTCCACGCATGCCGTGGCGGCGCCCGATGCCGCGCTGCTGGGGGGCACTGCGGCGCATGCGCTTGATTACGACGACCAGTCGCTTTCGGGCCACACCAGCGCGGTCCTTGTGCCCGCGATACTCGCCGAGGCAGATGCGCTGGGCAGCGATGGCCGCGACATGGTCACCGCCTATGTCGCTGGCTACGAAGTGTGGGCGGAACTGTTGCGTCGTGATGCCAATTATCACAAGAAGGGCTGGCATCCGACTTCCGTGATCGGCGCGATCGCGGCGGCCGCGGCGGCTTCAGTAATGCGGCACCTGGACGCCGCGCAGGCTGCCACGGCCTTGGCGATCGCGGCGTCCCACGCCAGCGGCCTCGCTGCGAATTTCGGTACGATGACCAAGCCCTACCACGCGGGGCTGGCCGCGCGCGCAGGCGTCGTTGCCGCACGGCTCGCCCAGGCCGGCATGACTGCCGGCGCCGATCCGCTTGAAAGCCCCGTCGGGTTCCTGAATGCCTACTCGCCTGCGGTCAAACCGTACGACGCCGAGTCCGCCGTCCGGGTGGGAAGCGAATGGTATCTCCTGCGGCAACGGCTATGCATCAAGAAGTACGCCAGCTGCTATTTCATGCACCGGTCTTTTGACACGACGATCCGCATGCTGGCGGGCCGGGGGCTGACCGCGCAGGATATTGACCGGATCGAGGTCACCATGGGCGCAGGCCAGACAACCGTGCTTGCCAACCACCGGCCACGCACGGGTCTGGAGGCCAAGTTCAGCGAGCATTTTGCGATGGCCGCCGCGGTCATCCTCGGAAGCCTGGGCGTGGAGGTCTTTACCGACGCCGTGGTCCAGCGCGCTGATATCCAGTCATTTTTTCCGAAGGTTGTGCTGATTTCGGTCGACGAATACGACACGCGCGATCCCGCGCATTCCCCGACAGAGCGGGTGGTCGTGCATCTGGTCAATGGCGAGAAGATCGACAGTGGCCTCATCCGCAGCCTCAAGGGCCATGCGGACGACCCGATGAATCGGCAGGAGCTCTGGGAAAAGTTTCGCTTGTGCACGCAAGCCACGCATGACGAGCAGGACGCAAGACTTCTGTTTGACATCCTGCAGGATGTCGACCGGCTGCGCTGCGCGAGCGATATTCCAAGTTGCACCCGATTGTTCAGGTCCTGAAGCGGCCATCGGCCGGGACAGTGCGCCTCATCCAAGCAAGAACACAGACCGAGGAGAAATGATGGGACAGATTACGGTGGCACATGCGATCGCAAAACTGCTGGAGAAGATCGGCACCGAAGTGGTTTTCGGGGTCAACGGACACGGCAACTGGGCGCTGCTCGACGCGCTGATCCACGAGACCGGCATGCGTGGCGTGCCCGCGCGCGCCGAGGACCAGGCCGTGCAGATGGCCGACGGCTACTGGCGCATGCGCCGGTCCGGCCCGCTCCCGGTCGTGACCACCAGCGTGGGGCCGGGCAACATGAACATCGTTCCCGCCATCGCGACGGCCTACTACGAATCGATCGCGGTCCTGGTGATCGCGGGCGCGGGCGCCACACACTGGTTCGACCGCGGCGGCATGGAGGAGGCCTACCGCAGCGGCCCGGAGGATTGGGTGGCCGTGCTCAAGCCGATCACCAAGAAGGCGTTCATGATGACGCGCCCGGACAACGCCATCGACATGTTCCTGCGCGCCTACCACACCGCGATTTCCGGTCGCCCGGGGCCGGTCGTGATCCAGATTCCCTTCGATATCCAGAACACCCTGATCGACGATGTGCTGCCTGATCCAACGCCCTGGACAACCTGGCATCCGCCGGGGCCGGACCCGGTCGGCGTGGTCGAGGCGATCGAACTGATCAAGGGCGCATCGCGGCCTTTGATCGTGGTCGGCAGCGGCATCCATAATGCGCGCGCCTGGGATGCGTTGCAGGCATTTGCCGAGCAGGCCGGCATCCCGGTCGCGACCACGTCAACGGGCAAGGGCAGTTTTCCGGAAACGCATCGCCTGTCCGTGGGTTGTATCGGACGAGCCGGCACGGGTCATGGCAACGCCGCTGCGCGTGCCTGCGATGTCGTGATCGGCATTGGCACACACTTCTCGGATATCGATACCGGCGGGTGGACACTGTTCGACATCCCCGCGAAAACGAAGCTGATCCATGTCGATATCGATTCGACCGAACTCGGCCGCGCCTACCCGACCGCCGTTGCCCTGGTCAGCGATGCCCGGATCGCGCTGGACGCGCTGACCCAGGCCGCGAAGGCGCAGGGGATCGCCGAGCGTGCGGACTGGATCGCACAGATCGCTCAGGAGCGCGCGCAATGGGAAGCCTCGGTGGCCGAAATGCGGCGCTCGAGCATTTCGCCGCTGCACTACGCGCGTATTTGCGATGACACGGCAAAAGTCGCTGCGGACTATGACGGGGATCTTCCCATCCTGTTCGACACCGGACACCTGCTCAGTTTCGCGCCGCCGTTTCTCACCACGTCCTCGCGCCTCATCGCCCACAACGGCTTTTTCCACCGGATGGGCTGGAGCGCGTCGGCCGTGATCGGCGCGAGCCTCGCGCGCAACAATGGCCCGGCGCTCGCCATGCTCGGCGACGGCTCCTTCCTGATGGGCGGCGTTGCGGTGGCCACGGCCGTCGAGCAGAACCTGCCGGTCGTCTGGGTCGTCCTGAGCAACCGCTCGTTCCAGATCGAGCGGGAGCTGATGATCAAGCTGTATGGCCGTGAGGCTTTTTGCGACTACAAACTGACGAAAACCGGGGAGCTGTGGAATCCGGATCTCGTCAAATGGGCCGAGTCGATGGGTGCGAACGCGATGCGGGTGACTGATGCCGACGCCTTTGCGCCGGCGCTCTGGCTGGCGCTCGAGGCGGGCGTGCCGACCGTGATCGACGTGGATGTTTCGATGGATATCGAGGGCTACCGGTCGATCTGGTATCCCTATCCGAAGAACTTCTATGACAAATGGGCTCCCGGGCCCCTGCCTGCCTAGGCGCGCGGCAAGCCTCGTCCCGGATCGCCCGGGAAATTAAAAACCCCTTAAACCTGCGCAGTGGCTCACCTCCTGATCCACTGCGCGCTTCATAATAGGACTCGTCGCCAACAACCAGAACCTCCCGTCAGCAGAATGCCGCACCCCCTGCAACCTGGCTTCATCGCCCTGCACAGCAACCGATCCGAGAACCTCGTCGAGGCGGTGGCGCAATGGCTTGCCAGTCATCCCCTGGGGCCACTGGAAGAGGAGGTCATCCTCGTTCAGAGCAACGCCATGGCGGAGTGGCTCAAAATGGAGCTGGCGGCGCGAGGCGGTGTTTGCGCGGCGACCCGCGTGGAGCTTCCCGCGCGCTTTCTCTGGCGCACGTATCGGCAAGTGCTCGGGCGAGAGGCCGTCCCGTCCGATTCCCCGCTCGACAAGATCCCGATGACCTGGCGCATCATGCAGTTGCTGCCCGGTCTGCTCGGTGAACCCGTGTTTGGCCCCGTGCGTGCATTCCTGCGTGCCGACGAGCCCGATCGCACGCTCCAGCTTGCCGCGCGCCTGGCCGATCAGTTCGATCAGTACCAGATCTATCGCGCCCGCTGGCTAGGCGCCTGGGCCGCAGGGCACGATATCCTGATCCGTGCCGATGGCACCTCGACGCCGCTGCCCACTGATCAGCTTTGGCAGCCCGCGCTCTGGCGCGCCATCCTGGAGGCGCTCGATCCGGCGCACCGTGAGTTCATCCGCCCTCAACTCGAGGATCGCTTCCTCGCGCGCCTCGAGCGTGGCGATGCCTTGCCCCCCGAGGTCGCACGCCGTGTCACCGTGTTTGGCGTCAGCCAGTTCCCGCTATCGAGCCTGAGGGCGGTCGCGGCGCTTGCGCGGCATAGCCAGGTTCTGCTGGCGGTCTTCAACCCGTGCCGGTATTTCTGGGCGGACATCATCGGGGGCAGCGAGCTGTTGCGCTTCGAGCGCCGCCGCCACGCGCTGCGCGCCAGCCTGGATCTATCAACCATCGCCCCCGAGCAGATGCACAACCACGCAAATCCGCTGCTGGCTTCCTGGGGGCGTCAAAGCAGGGATTTCGTGCGCCAGCTCGATGCCTTTGACGATGCCGAAAGGGCGCGTCGCGATTTCGATCTGCCGCGGATCGATTTCTTCGACGATGACGATGCCCCGCAGCCTTCTCTGCTGCGTCAGATCCAGGACAGCATCCGTGACCTGGTGCCCGTCGACGAAACCCGGGCGCGGCATGTCGAGCTCTTGCCCGACGATCGGTCGATCGTCTTTCAGATCGCGCACAGCACAGTCCGCGAACTCGAGATCCTGCAGGATCATCTGCTCGGGTTGCTGGCCGGTCAGGGTGAGGATAGTGGCGAGGCTGAAGGCGAGGATAGAGGCGAGGATAGAGGCGAGGATAGAGACGATCCGCGCCTGCAACCGCGCGATATCGTGGTGATGGTTCCGGATATCGAGCAGATGGCGCCTGCCGTGCGGGCCGTCTTCGGGCAGTACCGGCGCGACGATCCGCGCTACATCCCGTTTGATATATCCGACCTCGGCGCCAAATCCGCCAGTCCGCTGATCGGCGCCACCGAGTGGTTGCTGACCCTGCCGCAGCAGCGCTGTCGCATGAGCGAACTCGTCGATCTGCTCGAAGTACCTGCGATCGCGACGCGATTCGGGATCGATCCGGCTGATTTGCCACGCCTCACGGCCTGGATGGTGGGTGCCGGCATCCGCTGGGGGCTGGATGCGGCGCATCGTGCACGGCTTGGGCTCGACGCTTGCGGCGATCAGAACAGTGCGCTGTTTGGCCTGCACCGCATGTTGCTCGGTTACTGCAGCGGCATGCCCGCGCAGGAAGGCACCGACGCCAGCTTTGACGGCATCGAGCCATACGCGGAAGTGGGCGGGCTGGATGCCGCGCTGGCGGGGTCGCTATTTCACCTGCTGCAGGCGCTCAAGGATTGGTGGTCAGAGGCGATCGTCGACGCAACGCCCGACATCTGGGCCGAGCGCGGGCGTCAGCTGCTCGAGTCGATCGTCACGCCGCGCGACGATACCGACCGGCAGGCGATCCAGGCGCTCACCGACGCGCTGAACACGTGGCGCGATGCCTGCGAGCAAGCGAAGTTTGCCGACCCGATCCCGTTGGCGGTTTTTCGCGCAGCGTGGCTCGAGGCGTTGAACCTGCCTTCGCTCGGGCGTCGCTTCAGGGCGGGTGGCGTGACTTTCTGCTCGCTGATGCCCTTGCGCGTGGTTCCGTTCGAAGTCGTCTGCCTGCTGGGCATGAACGATGGCGATTATCCGCGCAGTTCCATGCGCAGCGATTTCGACCTGATGGGGCTTGCCGGGATGACCATGCCCGGTGATCGTTCGCGTCGCGACGACGACCGTCAATTGATGCTCGAGGCGCTGCTGTCGGCCAGGCGCCAGTTTTACGTGAGCTGGGCCGGGCGCAGCGTGCGCGACAACAGCGAGCAACCGGCCTCGGTACTGGTGTCGCAGCTACGCGAATACCTTTCGGCCGGTTGGAGCCCCGAGACGGTGAGCGCTCGAACGACCGAACATCCGCTGCAGCCGTTTAGTCGTCAGTATTTCGAACCCGGATCGCCGCTCGTCACCTATGCCCGCGAGTGGCGCGCGGCGCACGATGCGCGGGCGACTGCCGATTCGCCGCCTCCGCTGCCGGAAACGCCTGCCTTCGAGCCGGATCCGGCCAATCCGCTATCGCTCGCGCACCTTGTCCGGTTTTTGCGCAACCCCGTCAAGGCGTATTTCCGGACGCGTCTTTCGGTGGTGTTCGACGAGGATGAAGAAGAGGATGCCGACGAGGAGTCCTGGAGCGTGGCCGGGCTCGACCGCTACGGGCTCGTGCAGGAGCTGCTCGAGCAGGCACCGCCTGACGCGCCCCCTGATCAGTTGCACCAGTATGTCGCGCGTTCATTGCGGCAGATGCGGCTTGCAGGCCGGCTGCCGATCAGCGGGATGGGCGAGTTCGCCCTGCAGCAACTGGATGACACGGTCTCGCCGATGCTCGCCGCGTGGGCCGCGCTTTGCGCGCGCTACCCTCGTGCCTGCCCGCGCCGAACCTTGCGCCTTGAGCAGGCTGGCGCCGTGCTGGAAGACTGGATCGACAACCTGCGTTACCGGGACGCCACCCCCGGCAATCAAGCCGCAGGCGTTGCCGGCGAGGCGACCGTCTGGATCCAGTTGCAGGCTGTGCGCCTCTGCGAGATGAAGGACGGCAAGCTCAAGGATTTGCGTCCAGACAAGATGCTGGGTGCCTGGGTGCGCAGCCTGGCGTGCGCCGCATCCGGCGCAAGCGCCACGGGCCTCATCGTTGATCAGGACGCGGTCATCGAGATCCGGCCTGTCGATGCCGGGCTTGCCCGCACGGCCTTGCTCGAATTGCTCGCGCTTTGGGTCGCCGGGATGTCTGGCCCGCTGCCGTTGCCGCTGAAGACATCACTCAGGGTTGCACAGGGCCGTGACGCCACCGAGGCCTACGAGGGCGGTTTTGACAGTGACGGCGAGGTGCAGGAAATGTGCCTCGCGCGCGTCTTCCCGGATTTCGAGGCGCTGGAGCACGATGGCGCACTCGCACGCCTGGCACCCCAAGTTCATGGTCGTCTGCTCGAGTGGGTCAAATCGAGTTGTTTCCCGCGACTGCACGGGGAGTCCGCATGACCGCGCCCCACACCGCGGCGGATATCCAGACACTGGTCGCCACCGATTTTCCGCTGCACGGCAGCCGTCTCATCGAGGCAAGCGCCGGCACCGGAAAGACTTTCACCATCGCGGCGTTGTACCTGCGCCTTGTCCTGGGGCACGGCGGTGACCAGGCCTTTGCACGGCCACTCGCTCCGGCAGAAATCCTGGTCATGACATTCACGCGCGCGGCAACGCGCGAATTGTCGGATCGCATTCGCAAGCGGTTGCTGCAGGCAGCACGGTGCTTTCGCGGCGATGACGCGCCCGAGCCCGATGACGAGATCCTGCTTGACCTGCTGGCGGATTACCCGGATGGCACGGCACGCAGCGCTGCCGCCTGGCGGCTTGCCACGGCAGCCGAGGGTATGGACGACGCGGCCGTTCACACGATCGACGCCTGGTGCCAGCGGATGCTGCGCGAACATGCGTTTGACAGCGGCAGTCTGTTCGACGAAGAACTGGTCGCCGACGAAGACGCGATGCGCGTCGAGGCCAGCCAGGATTACTGGCGGCAGCAGGTTTACCCGCTGGATGCGGCCAGGCTCGAGCTTCTGCTTGGGGTGTGGGGCGGCGTGAAAGCACTTATCGACGATATGCGCGCGCTGGTCGAACGGGATATTCCGGAATCCGCCGCGGGCGAGCCGCTTGCCACCGTGCTCGATCGCGCGCACGGTGTGCTCGTGGCCGAGGCCCGCAGTCTGAAATCAGGATGGGATCAGAAAGCGCAGGATATGCTGGACTGGATTCGGTCGCAGAGAGATGCCGGTCAGGCGGGCTGGAACGGCCACATGCTGCAACTTGGTCGCGTTGAAACGTGGATCGCGACACTCAAGGCCTGGGTTGCCAACGATGCCGATCGCGGCAGGCCAAATCTCGGCAAGGGGTGGGAGCGACTCACGCCCGATGGGTTGCACGAGGCCCGCACGACACCGTTCACAGGCACATTTCCAGCGGTCTTTGATGAGTTCGCGGCACTTGGCGCTGCCATTGATGCATTGCCCGATATCCGCACGCCCGTGCGCTCGCACGCCGCAGTCTGGGTCGCGAGGCGCCTGGCGCAGCTCAAACGGCAGTCCGGGTCGTTCGGGTTCGACGACATGCTGCGGCGCCTGGAATCCGCGCTCGAGGGCGCTGCGGGCGCACGCCTGCGCGATCGCATCGTCGCCCAGTACCCGGTTGCGCTGATCGACGAGTTTCAGGATACATCGCCACGGCAGTACCGGATCTTTGACAAGATCTACCGTACCGCAAGCAACGATCGCGAAACGGCATTGTTGCTGATCGGTGACCCCAAGCAGTCGATCTACGGGTTCCGTGGCGCGGATATCTACAGCTATCTGTCCGCGCGTCGGGCGACCGCTGGGCGGCACTATGTGCTGGAGACCAATTACCGGTCGACCCAATCGCTCGTCGCATCCGTGAATCACTGGTTCTACCAGGCTGAAGCGTTGCCCGGGAGCGGCGCCTTCATGTTCAGGCGTGGTGACGACAATCCGCTGCCCTTCCTGCCTGTACAGGCCAAGGGCCGTGAGGAGCAATTGGTCGACGCTGCGGGCGAAGTGCCCGCGCTTGAGATCGTGCATAGCGCCGATCTCGTCAACGCCCGTGCGATTCACCGTCATTTCGGCGAACTGTGCGCCGAGCGTATCGTCGGCCTTCTCAACGATCGCGCGGCGGGATTCGCAGCGGCGGGCGAGCCATTGCAGCCGATTCGTCCTGCCGATATTGCGGTGCTGGTGCGTACCGGCATCGAAGCGCGCGCCGTGCGGCGTGCGTTGCGTCGGCGGGGCGTCGCGTCGGTTTACCTGTCGGACAAGGATTCCGTGTTTGCGAGCGACGAGGCGCGCGACATGCTGCGATGGTTGCGTGCGGTCGCGATGCCGGCCGATATGCGCCTGGCGCGCGCCGGGCTGGCAACGGAAATGATCGGCTTTGATCTCGACGCACTGGCCGTATTCGCATCCGATGACGAAGCCTTTGATCGTCAGGCAGACTTGCTGCGGCAATTGCTGGTCGTTTGGCAAACGCAAGGTGTCCTGGCGATGGTGCGCAAGACCCTTCATGCGTTTGACCTCCCGGCGAAGTGGCTGGCACTTCCGGACGGCGAGCGCCGCCTGACCAACACCCTGCACCTGGCCGAATTGCTTCAAACTGCCAGCACGACGCTTGATGGCGAGCAGTCATTGATCCGGTGGATGGCTTCGCAGCTGCGGGAACCGGGCGGCGGCGGAGACGAGCAGATTGTTCGCCTGGAAAGTGACGCCGATCTTGTCAAGGTGGTGACAATCCACAAGAGCAAGGGTCTGGAGTACCCCTTTGTCCTGTTGCCGTTCGTCACATGTTTTCGGCCCGTGGATGGTGGCAAGGCGCGTTTTCTCGAGCTCGCGCAGGAGGATGGCACGCGACGATTGCACCTGAAAGTCGGCGATGCGCAGGTGGAGATCGCCGAGCGTGAGCGATTGCGCGAGGATTTGCGCCTGCTGTATGTGGGCCTCACGCGCGCGCGCCACGGCGTATGGGTCGGCTTTTCGGCCCTGAAGATTGGCAATGGATCCAGTTGCCAGGCTTACCGGAGCGCGGCGGGGTATCTGCTTGGGGATGGTCAGGCGATCGCAGCCGACGCGTGGGCTGACCAGATCCGCCGCTTTGCAACAGCGACGACCGCGATTCGCGAGGTGTCGGCCCCACGCGCGGCTGGCTTTACGCCACTGGCGCGAATGAACGCACCCGACGGCTTGCCGCGCGCCGTCGCGTATTCGGGGAGCTTTGACCGAACGTGGTCGATCAATAGTTTTTCCGCTTTGGTCCGTGATATGCCCGCGTTCGCTTCACCGCTATCGCCTTTGCAGACCCCAAGGCCTGCCGATGACGAGGCGCGTGTTGAGCCTGAAAATCTTGAGTCCAGCGAGCGCGCGTCCGAACCTCCGGCAGACAGCGCCTTGAAGGCGAGCCGGGCGGCGCACGCAAGCCCGCGCCATTCGTTCGTGCGTGGCGCGCTGGCGGGCAATTTCCTTCACGATCAGCTGGAGTGGCTTGCAGGCGAGCGGTTCGCGCTGGCGGGCAATGCACCACTGGCGGATCGATTGGCCAGGCGCTGCGAACGCGCCGGGTATTCTCGCCATGCTGCCCAGATCGTCGAGTGGCTCACGGACGTCGTGGCCACGCCGCTGCGTGGCCCCGGAGCCTCGCTTGCGGGTCTGGAGCGCGTGATCCCCGAAATGGAGTTCTGGCTTCCCGCGCGCGATATCCGGGCCCGCGACCTCGATCGGCTCTGCCGCGACACCATGCTCGATGGCGCGCCGCGCCCGATGCTGGCCGACCGGGAAGTGCACGGCATGCTGATGGGTTACGCTGATCTGGTGTTCGAGCATGAAGGGCGGTTCTGGGTACTCGACTACAAGTCCAACCATCTCGGGCACTCCGATGACGACTACAGCCGCGCGCGATTGACCACCTCGATGGCCGAGCATCGCTACGATATGCAGGCAGCGATCTACCTGGCTGCGTTGCACCGTCTGCTGCGCAGTCGTCTGGGGCCCCATTACGACCCTGCCCGGCATCTCGGTGGCGCGATCTACCTGTTTTTACGGGGGATCGATGGCCCCGAACGCGGCGTGTATCTTGTCGAACCCGTGCGGCGGTTGCTTGACGGCGTGGACGATATGCTCGGCCCCCTCGGGAGTCAGCCATGACCCCGGGTACCACCGAAATCCTGCACCGCCTGGACGCCTGGGCGGCGGCTGGCTGGTTGCGCCGGCTGGACAGCTCGCTCGCGACCTTCGTATCCCGCCTGGATCCGAATGCGTCGCCGGCGCTGCTGGCTGCAGTGGCGGTGCTCGCCTGCATGGAGGGCAGGGGCCACACCTGCCTGCCGTTGACCGAACTCGCACAGCCGCCGGCCGACATGCTTGGCTGGCCACAGGAGCAACGCGACGAACTCGAGGATCTTTGGCGCACCCTCCCCGGTGATGTAGAGGGCTGGGTTGCTGCCCTGTGCGCAAGCCCCGTCGTCGAATCGCAAGGCGGCGGTTCGACTGATACGCGCGCGCGTTGCGATGGCACGGCGCCCCTCGTGCTGGATGTCGGCGGCGGGCAGCCCAGGCTGTATCTGCGACGCTACTGGAATCATGAGCGATCGATTGCCACCGCGGTGCTCCTGCGCACGGAACATCCCGTTGCGGTCGATGTGCCGCGTGCACGGGAATGGCTGGATCGCTTGTTCGAGCCGGCGAGCGCGCAGGCGCCGCCTCAGCCCATCGATTGGCAGAAGTGCGCGTGCGCGTTGGCACTCGGTGGGCGCTTCACCATCATCACGGGCGGGCCGGGCACGGGGAAGACCTATACCGCCGCGCGACTGCTGGCGCTTCTGTTCGCGCTGGATCCGAATCCTGAGCGCATGCGTATCACGCTTGCTGCACCCACCGGTAAGGCGGCCGCACGCCTGAAGCAGTCGATCGACGGGTCTCTGGCGGAGCTTTCGGGCAAGGTCGCCGGGCGGCTGGATCTTGCCCGACTGACCGGTCGCATGGGGGCGGCCCGCACGCTGCACTCGCTCCTGGGCGCGACGCCGGATTCTCGCAGCTTCCGGTACAACGCCCGCAATCCGCTCGACCTCGATGTGCTGATCGTCGATGAGGCGTCGATGGTGCACATGGAAATGATGTCCGCGCTTTTGCAGGCCTTGTCGCCCGATGCCCGCCTGGTCCTTCTGGGCGACAAGGATCAGCTGTCGTCTGTCGAGGCGGGCGCCGTGCTTGGCGATCTTTGCCGCAGCGCCGCTGATGGGCATTACGACGCGCAGACGTGCGCCTATCTGGAGGCGTCGACCGGCCAGCGCGTGCCGGACAATCTCAGGGCAGAAGGTGGGCGCGCAACACCGCTTGCCCAGCATACGGCCATGCTGCGGGAAAGCCGTCGCTTTGGTGGGCCGATTGGCCAACTGGCGCTTGCCGTCAATGCGGGCGACGCTCGGCGCGCGCGTCAGATTCTGGTCGAGGAGCATGAAGCGGCGGTCACTTTGCGCGAAGGCCAGCCAGCTGCGGCCGCGGTCCACGTGGCCTTACACGGACGCGCGGGCGCGATCGAGTGTTACGGCGATTACCTGGCGCTTGTCAAGGATCGGAGCGCCTTGCGAAAAGGCGAGCCCGACGCGCATGCGCAATGGGCCAAGGTGGTGCTGCGCGCCTTCGATCGCTTTCGGCTGTTGTCCGCGGTCCATGAGGGAGAGTGGGGCACGAAGGCCCTGAACCGCGCAGTGCGCGCGGCGCTCGCGGATTCGAAGCTGATCGCGCCAAGCGGCGAGTGGTATGCAGGGCGCCCGGTCATGGTGCTGCGCAACGACCGCGAACTTGGCGTTTCCAACGGAGACGTGGGCGTAGCCTTGCCCTCGGCGACCGACGCCAGTGCCTTGCGCGCCTACTTCCTGGACGGGGACAGCCTGCGCTCGGTCTCTGTCAGTCGTCTGGCGCACATCGAGACGGCCTTTGCCATGACAGTGCACAAGAGCCAGGGATCCGAGTTCGAGCACGTCGTCCTGGTGCTTCCACCGGGCGCGGGCGATCACCTCACCCGCGAGCTTGTCTATACCGGGATCACGCGGGCGCGAAGCAGGCTGACGCTATTTGACGCCGATGAAGGCGTGCTCGATGCTGCGATCGCCCGCCGCACCCAGCGCGCAAGCGGGCTTGGCGATTTGTCGTGAGTGATTTCGGCTAGGTCGCCGGATGCGTCCATGCAATGTCGTGCATGCGTCGCCGTCCATGCGTCATCGTCCAAGCGTCATCGTCCAAGCGTCATCGTCCATGCACCGTCGTCCATGCACCGTCGGCGCCGATGGCAACCGACGGGCCAGCCGCAAAATCAGGGCGTCGTCTTGCCGTCCTCGACCATGACTTTGTAGATGTATCCCGATCCGAAGTCCTTGTCGGTGCGCACGGTGCCGCTGAAGGTCACGATATCGCCTGCTTTGACCTCGGCCTTGGTGGTCACCAGGATATCGTTGGTCTTGTCTGCTTCGGTGCCGGTGCCGTCGCGCAGGTGCACCCAGTTCTTTCCCATGATGTCCGGATTGAACTTGACGACCTTGCCGGCGATGACCACAGGCTTGTCCTTGAGCGCGGCGCTCTGGGTATTGATTTCAGCGACCGTGCGTGCATTGGCGCCGCTTGCCTTGGGCACGCTGATGTTGGCCAGGTCGACTTCGGGCTTGGCTGCGCCCGCGTGCGCGGCCGCCATGCTGTGATCTGCCGCGGCGCCCCCGGGCGCACCCGCGAGCGAGCCAAACAGGATCGTCGGGAACGACTTTTTCAGCGTCTTGCTTTCGAAGTTCGTCATGACCGTCGCATTTTCGACAGTCACCGTATCACCCTTCTTGACGGGCGCCTTACGCACTGCGGCCCAGGTTTCGCCATTTGGCGTCTTGAGCAGGAGATACGTGAAATTGTCCACGTCGGTGACTTCGAGGACTTCACCCTTGGTCGACAGGACGACGGCAGGATTACCCGGTAGCTTGTCCTGGGCCCAGGCGAGGGACGTGACAATCATCATGCAACAGGCCAGCAACGTTTTCTTCAATCTGCTACTCCTAGCGAACGAAACGGATCGTGGTCCTTCGCGACCTACCCGGGAGGGGCGACGGGCGC